>JADLEL010000001.1 GCA_020846145.1 Pirellulales bacterium
ACATGGACCTGTCCCCTTCCCGCGGCGCGAGGGGGACAGTCCCATTTTCGCGGCGATTAAGCACTTTTAGAGCACCATAATCTTTTGCGCCGCGAAAATCGGGACAGTCCCCTGTGAACGGTTACAAGAAATGAATAAAGGGCGCCAATTATCGTGAAACGACTATCGATTCTGATTGCATGCCTGCAAATACACTTTTCCCTGTCCATCGCGACCTTGGCGGCGGAAGGCATCGAAAAGCGTTTCGCCTCACCGCCGGAAGGAACGAAGCCGCGGTGTTATTGGTATTGGATCGACGGGAATATCTCGCGGGAAGGAATCACGCACGATTTGGAAGCGATGCAGCGGGTTGGAATCGGCGAGGCCTACATCGGGATCATCGGCGGCGGCGAGGCCACCGGCATTATCGGCAAAAGTGGTGGCGTCGAGTGCCTCGGTGAATTGTGGTGGAACATGATGGAGCACGCCCTGCGCGAGGGCGGCCGCTTGGGCGTGGATATCGGCATCTTCAATTCCCCCGGCTGGAGTCAGTCGGGCGGGCCGTGGGTCAAGCCGAATCAGGCCATGCGCTACCTCGTTATGCCGGAACTGCGGCTGCATGGGCCTCGGCATTTCGAGGAGAAGCTGCCGACGCCGCCGGGCGCGTTTCAAGACGTGGCGGTGCTGGCGTTCCCCGCGCCGGTGGACGATGCCGACTCGGTTGGCAGGCACTCGCCGCGCATCGCCTGCATGCCGGAGGCAAAAGACGCGGAACTTCTCTTCGACGGCAATTCGGCGACGGCTTGCACGCTGCCGGGCGGGCAGATTACGCTCGAACTCGCCGAACCGTTCACGGCACGGAGCGTGATCGTTCATCCGCTCCGGGAAGTCAATGTATCGTGCGAATTACAAGCATCGGAGGATGGCCTGCAATTCCGCACGGTGAGAAAGTTCGCCATCGACCGCCACAATTTAAGCATCCAAGTAGGACCGGCGCCGTTGGCTCCCATTGCAGTGGCTTTACCGGCGACCCGAGCGAGATTCTTCCGCTTCGTTTTTTCGGCGGGTTGCACCCTGGGTGAAATCGGCCTGTCCGCCGCGCCGCGCTTGGAAAAATATGCCGAAAAACAACTGCTGAAAACATTTCAAGATCCGCAACCGGCGTTCGATTCCTATCTCTGGGCGTCCCAACCGGAACCGGAATCGGCCGATTTATCGGTCAATCCCGAAGCGGTGCGGGACATCAGCCGGCAGATGACCCCCGACGGCACGCTATGCTGGGATGTGCCGGCGGGAGACTGGATCGTGCTGCGCACGGCGATGACGCCCACGGGCGTGCGGAATTCTCCGGCGCCGCCGGAGGCGACCGGACTGGAAGTGGACAAAATGAACCGCGACGCGCTGCGGAGCCACTTCGTGGAATATCTCGGTAAACTGCTGAAACGAATGCCCGCCGCCGAGCGCAAAGCGCTCAAGCACGTTGTGGCCGATAGCTACGAGACCGGCCCGGAAAACTGGACCGACGATTTTGCCCGGGACTTCCAGCGACGGTATGGTTACGACCCTAAATCCTTCCTGCCGGCGATGAGCGGTCGCATCGTGGGAAGCGCGGATCGATCCGACCGTTTTCTGTGGGATTTGCGACGCCTGGTCGCCGATCGGATCGCCCGCGATTACGTGGGCGGCTTGCGCGACTTATGCCACGAGCACGGGCTGCGGATGTGGCTGGAAAATTACGGCCATTGGGGATTCCCCGCCGAATTTCTGCAATATGGCGGGGCATCCGACGAGATTTCCGGTGAGTTTTGGGCCACCGGGGATTTGGGGAAGATCGAATTGCGAGATGCCTCCTCGGCCGGCCACATCTACGATAAGCCCGTCATTTTTTCCGAAGCATTTACGGGCGGACCGTTGTTCACCAGTCATCCCGGGAGCCTGAAAGCGCGAGGCGATTGGACCTTCTGCCAGGGCGTCAATCAATTCGTTCTGCACGTCTATATCCATCAGCCGTGGGACGATCATCGTCCGGGAATGAGTGCTGCGTTCGGCACCGAATTCAACCGGCACAATACCTGGTTCGATCTTGCCAAGGCCTGGATCGACTACCAGCGGCGCTGCAGCGTGCTGTTGCAGCATGGAAAATATGTGGCCGACGTGGCCTACTTCATCGGCGAAGACACCCCGAAGATGACCGGCATTTGCAAGCCCGAGCTCCCGCCGGGTTATTCGTTCGACTATATCAATGCCGAGGTGATCGAAAACCTATTGCAAGTGAAAGACGGGCGATTCGTATTGCCCGACGGCATGTCCTATCGGCTTTTGGTATTGCCGCATATCCCCACCATGCGTCCGGCACTGCTGAAGAAGCTCCGCGATCTGACGGCGGCGGGAGGCGCAATCCTGGGCGCGCCGCCCGCTCGTTCGCCGAGCATGGAAGGTTATCCGCGGTGCGACCAAGAGGTGCGGCAAATCGCCGCAGAACTTTGGGGAACGTGCGACGGCGTTTCGGTTACCCGCGCCCCTTTCGGCAGGGGATGGGTTTTTCGCGGCGTCGAATTACCCCCGGCGCTGAGCCAATTGAACGCGCCGCCGGATCTGGTCGGCATCGATCCCGGCAAAATTCTCTTCCTGCACCGGAAGGCTCCGGACGCCGACATCTACTTCCTCTCGAACCAGAGCGCACAGGCGGTGGATCTCGTCCCGACGTTCCGCATCGCGGGCAAGGCGCCGGAGTTTTGGGACGCCGCCACGGGCCGAATCGCGCGACCGGCGGTTTACGACACGGGGGAAGACGGAACCAGCCTGCCGATTCACCTAGATCCGAGCGGATCGATCTTCGTCGTATTTCGCGAGCAGGCCTCGGCCGACCGCATCATCGCCGCGACGCGCAACGGCGAGCCTCTATTGGAGCCGCGTTCCGGCGATTCTCTACTGGATACACCCCTAGAACTGGTGCGGGAGGCGACCGGACGGATCGAGGCGAAGGCATGGCGAGAGGGAGTTTACGAAATCAAAACGGCCGATGGCCGTTCCCGCTCGATAACCGTGCCGGAATTGCCCGCCCCACTGGACTTAACCGGCCCCTGGGAAGTGCATTTCCCCGCCGACAGTGGAATCGCCGATCCGACGAGCTTCGATAACTTGCGCTCTTGGACCGATTGCGATAATCCGCGGATAAAATACTTTTCCGGCGCCGCGGTTTATGAAAAAACGTTCGATATTCCCGCGGACAAACTAGGAAAAGGGCAAACATTGCAACTCGATCTCGGCCGCGTCGAAATCATGGCCGAGGTGATTTTGAACGACAAAAATCTGGGAACATTATGGAAGCCGCCGTTCCGCTTGGACATCACCGAGGCGGCAAAGCCCGGAGCGAATCGACTGGAACTTCGCGTCGTCAACGTTTGGCACAACCGATTGGTGGGCCAAGCCAAACAACCGGAAGCGTATGCCGACGATAAAATTTTCAAGCCGACGGTGATTGGCCCCCCCGGTTGCAGTCCGAACGATCCCTTATTCCCCTCCGGCCTGCTGGGCCCGGTTTGTCTTCGAGTAATCCCCGTAATTCGGATCGAAAACCGACTCGAAGAGTAGCATTTTCACCAAGGCTATTGCGGTGGAGTGATTCCGCCGGTCATCCGCCGCTCTTTCCGATAGGTTCGCGCCGTCATGCCGGTATGCCTCCGGAAGGCTCGGGTAAAGTACTCCAAGGACGTGAAACCGCTTTTCTTGGCCACCTGCGCCACGGCCATGTTGGTCGTGGCCAGCAGCAGCTTTGCCCGCTCCATTTGCACCCGACGAAGTTCATCCTTGGGACTGCGGTGCAGAACGCGCTGGAACCGCTGTTCGAAGACGCGGCAAGACAATCCGAGAACCTCGGCCACCTGCGCGACCCGCAAGTGCTGACAGGCTTGCTCGCGGATCATGCGCACCGCCTTGGCGATGTCGGCGTCGTCGATGGCCAAGATATCGGTCGATTCGCGGGTGACCAACTGCAAGGGTTCGACGCACGTGCCGCCTTCGGGAGGCGGATTGCCCGCCATCATCCGGTCCAGCATGGCGGCCGCTTCATAGCCGATCCGCGCGCTTCCCAAGTCGATGCTCGACAAACGCGGGAAACAGACCCCGCAAAAAACCGAGTCGTTGTCCACTCCCAGCACGGCAATTTGATCGGGCACTACGATGCCGCAAATCCGGCAGGCGCTCGCCAATCGCATGGCGTAGAAATCGGTGGCGCAAAACACGCCGCACGGTTTCGGAAGCCGGCGAAGCCAGCGGATGATGCCGGCATCCTCGATTTGAAGGCGTTTCCGGCCGGAGGACTTACTCCTCGGCGTGAAATCGAAATGGTGGCACGGATGTCCGCGCTCCCGCAAGATCCGCTCGAAAGCCTGCCGACGCACTTCGAAACAATAAACCCGATCGGTGCAGAAGTAAGCATAGTGCCGTAATCCGCAATCGAAAAAATGGTCGGCGGCCAGGCGCGCGACCGCATCGTCGTCGGGACGAACCAGCCCTCCCTCGAAATCGGGATTGGAGTAGAGCAGTTCGACGACGGGCAGCCGAGTGGCGAGAAGCTTATCGATAATATGCTTATGCGCGCAATGGGAAATAATGCCGTTGCCGCGCCAATCGTGGAACCAGCGCGGCAACGGATCCGTCAGCCCGCGCTCTTCGAAAAAGAGCGACCAAGGACCGTTTTCCTCGGCATAGCGCGTGATTCCCTCGATCAGCCCGCGCCCGTAGGCCCGCGAGGTCTCGATCAACAGGAGTACCTGGGGTATTTTTCGCGATTGCGGCATAATCGCCATTTTAGCGTTGGAATTGAGGACCTGTCTAGCGTCGCGCACTAAAAAGTGCAGAATATTTGCGCGTTTTGTCCACATTGTACCTGTTATACTGAAATAGATCGGTCTTCTTTTCAAGATCGACACCAAGGGTCTTCGCGCGGGGTGTCTCGATGGCGACGAAAGGCGATGCTATGCCCGAAAGGGCACGATAAACAAGCCTACGGAAAGGGATGGCGATGAATCTGCGCGAAAGATTTCATGAAGTGATGAACTTCAACACCTCGGTTCCCGCGATGAAATGGGAATTCGGTCTCTGGGGCGAGACGCTGAACCGTTGGTACGATCAGGGATTGCCGAAAAAGAATCCGCCGATCATCGAGAAAGCGATCACGACCCCGACCGCCTCCCTCTATACGCGGGCATGGACCGCCGGCGGCAGCGAGCGGCTTCCCCGCGGCATCGCGGTCATGGCCGGCGGCCTCTACTGGCCAACGCAGGGCTTTCCGCTGGACGGCGATGTTCGCAGCCGCTTCGACATGGATCCTACGCAGGTCATGGTGGACGTGAACCTGCTCTTTTCGCCCCTATTCGAGGTCGCGGTTCACGAGGAAACCGACCAGCGCATGCTGTACACCGACATCGACGGCGTGAAGCGGATTTTTCTCAAAGACGAGGCCACCATTCCCACCTCCGTCGAATGGCCCATCAAGGATCGGGCGAGTTGGGAAAAACTTAAAAGCGAGAGGCTTCGGCTCGACAATATCGCCGCGCGTTTTCCGAAAAACTGGAGCAGGCTGCTTGCGGAATACCGCAACCGCGATTATCCGCTCGCCCTCGGGGGGTATCCGCAGGGATTTTTCGGCACGCTCGCCCATTTGATCGGCTATGAAAAGCTCTTCTACTGGTATTGCCTCGATGCGGAACTGGTCCACGATATCCTTTCGACGTTTTGCAATCTTTGGATCGCCGTTTACGAGGAAGTGCTTTCGCAGGTGGAAGTGGACCACGTTCATTTTTGGGAGGATATTTCCTCCGGCAAGGGATCGATGATTTCCAATGCGATGGTCAAAGAGTTCCTGCTGCCCTATTACGTGAAGATCATCGATTTCCTCAAGGCGCGCGGGGTGAAGATTTTCCTAGTGGACACCGACGGCGACTGCAACGAACTGATTCCGCTGTTCATGAGCGCCGGCGTCACCGGCATGTATCCTTTCGAAACGCACTGCGGCATGGATATCGTCGAGGTTCGCCAAAAATATCCCAAGCTGCAAATGTGCGGCGGCATCTCGAAGTCGGAGATCGTGAAGGGGGCGAATCGGATCGACGCGATTCTGCAGCCGGTCGAAGAAGTTTTGCGCACCGGCGGCTTCATCCCCTTTGCCGACCATTTCGTGCCGCCGGACGTTTCCTTGCAGGACTTCTCCTATTACCGCACGCGGCTCAACGATTTAATCGATATGACGGCGGGATGCGCGAAGGAATCATCGGTCGCGGTCCCAACTCCTCATAGCCGAATGACGGCCAAAAGCCTTCTCCCCCAGCGACGCTAACGAATACCCGACGGAGAATAAAGAAATGCGCGCCTCAAAGCTCGGCAAACGGGACAATATCGCCGCGATTTTGGATCGGGCGCTGGACGCCGGCGGCGGCTTGCTGCGGCTCACGCCCACGTGGGTGCCGCGCAGTTTTTTGCATCCCGGCAAACGGATCAAGTTGGCCCCGTCCGATTGGTATGCCCTCGGCACGCACCGCGGCGGCATCGATGAACGCTGGTTCGCCAGCACGACCGAGGCCGCCAATGAAGGCCGCATTCCCGATGAAGGCTTGAGTTACTGCACGTTCGAAGGCGAGCGGTTCCTGCTGAAAGACGCCGTGGCCGAGGCCGGGCCGCGCCTCATCGGCAAGGCGATGTGGGAGAAGTATTATCGCTGGCCGGTCTATTCGAAGTTCTTCGACAATAGGGGACCGATCCCCCACCACATGCACCAGAAGGCCGAACATGCCGCCTTGACGGGCCAACAGGGCAAACCGGAGTGCTACTACTTCCCGCCGCAACTGAACGCCGCCGAGAACCACTTCGACTACACATTTTTCGGTCTGGAACCGGGCACCGCCAAGTCCGACGTCCGCCGCTGTTTGGAGAATTGGAATCGTGGCGACAACGGCATCCTCGATCTCTCCAAGGCGTATCGGCTGAAACCGGGCACGGGCTGGATCGTCCCCGCCGGCGTGTTGCACGCCCCCGGCTCGATGTGTACCTACGAACCGCAGTGGGGTTCGGACGTATTCGGCATGTATCAGTCCTTGGTGGAAGGGCGTTCCGTGCCGTGGAACTTGCTGGTCAAGGACGTGCCCAAAGACAAGCGTCGAGATCTCGACTTCCTCGTCGAACAACTCGATTGGGAGAAGAACGTCGATCCTCGCTTCAAAGAACACGCTTACGTCGAGCCGATCGTCGATCCGCGGCGATCCGGTCCGGGCTATACCGACCGTTGGATCGACTACGGCCGCTTCGATGGCGAACAGTTGGTCTCGGCAAAAGAACTTACGGTTATGCCCGGGATGAAATGCGTGCTCAAGGATCCCGGCGCGAGCGGTTGGATCACCGTGCAAGGCTGCGGGCGCATGGGCATTTTGGAGATCCAAACGCCGGTAATGATCCATTTTGGCGAGGAGCCGCCGGATGAAATCTTCATCGCTCACGAGGCAGCCGCGGCAGGCGTGGAAATCGTCAATACCGGCGGCGAGCCGCTGGTCGGCCTGCGCTACTTCGGTCCCGACGTCCATAACGACATGCCCGAAATCGGCGATCACCGCATGAAATAGGGATTACCGCATGATGGATCTCGAACGGAACCAGCCGCGGATGCTCGCCGGGCGCAGCCCTATGGCTTACGTTTGGACGATTTCCCTTATCGCCTCGATGGGCGGACTGTTATTTGGCTACGACTACGTCGTCATCGGCGGCGCCAAGCCGTTCTTCGAGAAGTACTACCAGTTGAACAGCGAATGGCTCAGCGGCTGGGCAAACAGTTGCGCGCTCTTGGGGTGCCTGGCGGGTGCATTGGTTTCCGGCGGATTGAGCGACAAGTTCGGCCGCAAGAAACTGCTCCTCGTCGCGGCATTCCTGTTCGCGAGTTCCTCGGCGCTGACCGGTTGGGCGCCGACATTCTCCTGGTTCGTCGTGTGGCGAATGCTGGGCGGCGTGGCGATCGGCATGACCTCGAACGTCGCGCCGGTTTACATCGCCGAAGTCTCGCCCGCCCCTCTTCGCGGACGCTTCGTGTCGATCTATCAACTGTCGATCTTCATTGGATTCGTCGCCGGACAAATCATCAATTGGCTGATCGCCGAGAAGATGCCCGACAACGCAACCGCGGAATTTGTCCGCCTGTCCTGGAATGGACAGTACGGTTGGCGGTGGATGTTCACGGCGGTTTCGGCGCCGTCGCTGGTTTTTCTTTTTGCGGGCATGATTTTGCCGGAAAGTCCGCGCTGGTTAGTGAAGAACGGCATGAGAGAGAGGGCATTGCGCACCTTGCGGTCGCTTTGCGGCGATGCGCAAGCGGCGGATCAACTGGACGATATTCAGCAAACGATCGGCGCGGAAGAGGTGCAGCGCGTCCGTTTTTCCGATCTCTTGGAACCCAAAATGCGCAAAATCCTGCTCATCGGCGTGTTCCTGGCGGTGCTGCAACAGTGGAGCGGGATGAATGTGCTCTTCAACTACGCCGAGGAAGTTTACCGCGCGGCGGGCTATGGGCTGAACGACATCCTCTTCAACATCGTGATTACCGGCACGACCTGTCTGGTCGTCAACTGCGTGGCGATCGGGACCGTGGATCGTTTCGGCCGGCGGATCTTGATGCTGATCGGTTGCGCCGGCATCGGTCTCTGCCACGCGTTCCTCGGAGCCTGCTATCTGCTGGGCATTCAAGGCGTACCGGTGCTGGCCATCACCCTGACGGCCATCGGCTTCTACGGCATGTCCCTGGCGCCCATTGCGTGGGTGCTGATCTCCGAGATATTTCCCAACCGAATTCGCGGCGCGGCGGTGTCCGTGGCGGCCTCGTCGCTTTGGATCGCCTGTTTTATTTTGACTTATACCTTTCCCCTCTTGAAGGCATTTCTCGGCATCTCGGGAACGTTTTGGCTGTATGGCGGCATCTGCTTCCTGGGGTTCGTCGTCGTCTATCGGCGCGTCCCGGAAACCAAGGGCAAGACCTTGGAACAGATCGAACGCGAGTTGGTCGATTGATGTGAAGCTTTTCCTCCAAATTGGAGACCATGATGAAACCGCAAAACTTCGAATCGAAACGTATTGCACTGGTCGAGAAGTTCAAGAGGAAGATATCCTCCCGCCCTGCCGCGCGGAAAGAGCGCATCAAACTCTCGTGGAGCAACTGGGGCTTCGGTTTGGAATCCCTGGAAAAGACCGCCGCGCGCTTGCAGAAAAATGCGATTCACTGGATTGAACTTCACGGCAACCGCTACGGCACGGACCTGGGCTACCGGCCAGCTTCGGTGCTGAAAACATTGGGCGATTACGACATCAAAGTCGCCGGCGTCTGCGGGATGTTCGGACCGGAGAACGATCTGTCCGGCAATTCCGGGGCGGTGCGCCAGCGGGCCGTCGATTACCTCCGCAGGCAGATCGACCTCTGCCGCGACACCGGAGGCTCCTATTTACTGGTGGTGCCGGGAGCCGTCGGCCGGCCTACGCCCTACGATGACAGCGAATTCGAACGCTCGGTGGAAACGCTCCGGCTCGTCGCCGACGATTTCGTCAAGTCGGGAATACGCGGGGCGGTGGAACCGATCCGTTCGGCGGAAGTCTCCTTCATCCACACGATTCGGGACGCGAAACGTTACCTCTCCGCCGTAGCGCATCCCGGGGTGAGCCATATCAACGGCGACGTCTATCACATGCAGGTGGAGGAAACGAACATCGCCGACGCCCTGCTGGACGCCGATGCGGCGCTCATCAATCTCCACCTCGCCGATTCCAATCGCCGCGCGTTGGGCGAAGGCTCGATGGACGTGGACGCCATCATCATGGCCCTCTACGTCATCGGGTATGAAGAAGGCCTTCGCTTCGCCACGCCGGAGCCGCTCGGGCCGGGCGGATCGCCTTATCCGGCGATGTTCGGCAAACCGGACCCGGCCATTTTAGACGCGCTCGTGGCGCAAACGGCGACCTACTGGCGCGAGCGGGAAGAGGAACTCCTGCGCGATGCAACGTCGTAATCGGCGGAGCGAGACTCCCCGCCTTCGATTCGCATGGGGGAATTCGAACCGTTCCTACTTCAAGTCCTTCCATTTTTTTCGGATCTTTTTCGCCCCTTGCCAATCGCCGTCGTGGAAGGAGAGCAGCACGGCGGCGGCTTCATAGGTCTTCCCGGCGGGGGCGTTCGCAAAATCGACGAAGCACAAGCAAACTCCGACCGCTTGTCCCCGAAGCTCGCCGGGGCGGGGCCAGTTGCCGTCCGCGCGCACGGTATTCGAGTTGCTCGGCAGGAGTTCCAGCCGCAGCGTCAAGGGCCGGTTGGCCGGGTCGTGCGCGCCGATATAGACGGAGCGGTTCGCATGCGGCGCGAAAAACTCCAACCACGGTTCCGCTTCCTTCGAATAGGCGTGAAACTGCTCCGGTCCCTGGTCGCCGAGCCAAGACATATTGGCGAATACGCGAAAGATATCCGCCGACGCCACGGCGTCGGCGGTTGTGGGTCTGAGGAGTTCGGTTGCCTTTAACTCCCTAGTGTTCTTCCCCATGCCTTGCACGCCGCCGATCAGCGGGAAAAAGACTTCGCCGATCGGGTAGCTCGTTGAATTATCGATGCGTAGATTGAACAGGATGCCGTCTTCGGTTAGCTCGATGCCCATCGTCGCCTTGGCGTCGAACTTTTCGCCGAGATAGTTCACCAACGGCCGGCCCCAGTGGAGCGTAAGCTTCTTGGCGCCTGCTTCGAAGGATGATAGCTTCTGCTCTTTGCCCCGGATGTAGTTGGCCTCGATCGTCTGCCAAGGCTCCTTGCCCGGTATCGGCAAAGTGAACCGGAAATTGTCCGAAAGACGCGGCTCGCGGATCAACTCGATGCCGCCCTTTTTATCCAGAATGCGGGCGAGGGCGCCGTTCGACCGATTTATTTCCACCAAGTACCGATCGTCTTCGAGCTTGAGCGATTTTATGGAATCGAAGGCCGGAAACGGCGGCAAAGGATCGTTGGGCGGAGCGGAAACGCTTTGCACATCATCGATGCAGAGCATGGAGAAGGTCGCCTGGTCGGCGTCGTCCACCGCTTCGAGGTAAACGGTTTGGCCCCGATAGTCCGAGCCGTCGAGAATGACGGGCACGAACGTCGTGGTGTTGGGCGCCCAAACCCGGTCGATCTCCTTGCCGTCGGCCAGATTCAGGGTTACGTAATTCCACTTTCGCGGATTGCCGGAACCGAGTACGGAGTTCCAGCCGGCGATCGACAACTGCACGGCGCCCTTGTCGAGCACGAAGGGCTTCGATCTCAGTTTGCCGGCGGCAGCCTCGCCCTGGCCGCCGCTCCACGCCCAATGCTTGCCTTGCCAGCCGGAGTAGTAACCGCGGGCATCGTCGGCACTTACCCAGTTTGGATCGGCGGTCCAGCCGCTAAAGTCGCCCGACTCGAATCCGCCATTGACGATCTGTGCATATAGTGGAGCCGTGAAGACGGTTCCGATAAGGGCGATTAACGACAATCTCAGTACATTTACCTGGGAATACCTCATAATTCCTCCACGAATACGATACCCTCGGCGGGAATATCTATTTCCGCCGGCAGTTTCAAAACCTTGGTTTCTTGGAAAGGGATATGAATGCGGACTTCGCCGCTTTTGCCGCCGTTGAAGCCCTGGACGGCCTGTTTTCTCGGCTTGATTTGGGAGTTGGTGAAGATGCAGGCGTGCCGGCCCGTTGCGATATTGCGCGAGACGTTGTAAGCAATGCCGGGCGCAGCGCCGCCGGGGAGTTGCACGCCCTCGTGGCCGAGCATTTCGCCCAGGAAAACCGTGTCGGTAAGACTATCTTGGATGCGTTTCACTTCTTTGATGTGATCCGCCAGCCCTTCCCAAGGTTCCCAGCCCATCGAACGGCAGAAGTTCAACGGGCTGACCATCACGATATGTCCATCGCGGACGAGGCTGTTCACGCCGAGATAATCGTAGGCCATAGCGATCATCTGTGTTTCGGCATTCTCGGGAAAGACCGACCGGGTGATGCGCTGATTGCCGACCCACCACGTCGCGCCGCCGAACTGGAGCATTCGGTCCCACGTCGTCTCGAACGACATCGCCCAAGCGGGATTATGCTTGCGGCAGGCGGCCATTACTTCCTTGCTAAGCAGAATTGCGCCTTCCCAAGTCGCCGTGTCGGGACTCATGGGTGCATCGGGATTATATTCGATCGGGGAAGGGAACATCTTATCCACGTGGACTCCATCCGCGCCGATCTCGGCGAGTTTGGCGAACTGATCGACGATGATCTTGCGAAACGGCGGAAAGGCAGGGTCCGCCCAGGTCATTCGCTTCGGGTGATCCATCCTTGCCCAAAGGGTTCCCATCCCCCAACCTGCGTTCCAATAGAAGGCGCCTTCCGGACCGTGTTCGCGGTATTTGACGAGTTCGTTTTTATACCAATCGGTATCGAGCATCACCGCCTGGTAGTTGACGAAGAAGTAAACCTTCATGCCCATGGCGTGGCAGGCTTTGATGCCCTCCTCGAGTTCTTGCCAGGTGCCCAATCGCGGATCGATCGTGTAATACGGATAGCCGTTGTCGTGGCCGCCGAGGTGCCATCCGCTGATCATCAGGGAATTGACGCCGTGGTCTTTTGCGTCTTTCGCCCACTGCGGGATATCTTTGAAGCGGTAGCAGATCGTGCCCTCCGGCAGTTCGAACATCGTCATTTGGAAGAAAGACTCGCGGCGAATCCAACTCTCTGCGGGCTTCGAAATGCCGAAAGTTTTCTCGAACCATGCGCGATAGACTTTGCCCGCGGCCCGCCAGTTGCCGTCAACGACGCGAAGAACCACCGTGGCACCGTCGAAGGATTTGCCGGGCAGGGTAAACGGCATGTGCTGGATGCAGGCAAAAACATCCTTCGCGCCGCTTTCGCCGTGCTCCTCGAAGCGATAGACTTTGTAACGCGCGATCTTGTCGTAAGCGGCAAAATAGAGCGACTTCCGGGCAGCGGCGCTTTGGACGCAAGTGAACGACATGTTCGCTTGTCCGGGATAGCCGAGATTCACCGCCCCAAAGGGCAATTCGAGCTTCTTGGTCGTCGGCGTGGAGGTCGGAATCCAAACGACGCCGTCGGCAGGCTGACCTGGAGCGCCGAACTTGGCGAGACCGCCGATCATCGGATACCAAGCCTCTTGGACCTTGAAATCGGTGCCGTTTTCGAGATGCAGTCCGAATTGTAACTCTCCGTTGTCGGCCTTCACCTCCATCCGTACGGCAATCTTGTGTTCCGCGCCCGCCGTGTCCTTGAGCGGGCCTTTCCAGGCGAGGATGAGGCCATCGGCGGTACGGACGACTTCGGCAAGCTGCTGGTCCTTGCCGATGATGGTTGTCGTTTTCTTGTCCGGCATGAGCAGGACCAAGCGGTAATTTTCGGCCAACCCTTTTGCGGGCGCCAAATCAATTCCGCTCGATTTATCGAGAATGCGTGCGATCGTTCCGAATGCGGGATCGATCTGCAACAACACTTGGTCGTTCTCAAGCAAGATCGGCTGATCCCCCGGATTCTGGACCGCACCGGTCAATCCCACGGCAAGCAGGATGAAGAGGGCGAGGTAAAATCCGCGCGATCCGTTGGAGAATGCGGTATTCATGTTCGTTTCCAATTCATACTTTCCGAGTTTCGGTAGTGGCCCCCCACATATTCCACCTCGCGGTTTCGGACACTTGAAGCCGTCACATTTTCTGAAGCGTGTGCAAATCAATTTTTGAACTGCGAGTATAAACGGGCGATTGAAGGATCAATGAATCGATGCCGATCTGATACCCGGTGGAATCGGGATTCTTGCCGAGGCACTCGAATCGCAAGGTGTGATTGCCGGGTGAAAGCTCGCGCCAGCCAAGCTTTTTCTCGATGAAGTCCAAGCCGGAAATGTAGAAATCGAACTTGCCTACCATATTTCCGTCGAGTAGAACGCGGTAAATGCCGTAGTCTGATGCATGGCATGCGCGGAGCCGTAATATGCCAATGGATTCCCTTTCCAGGTGAAAAGGAATTTCCAGCCAAGCCTTGTCGTCGGCGGGGATAAAATGCAATTGTTTATTCTCCGTGGCGCCGGCAATACTTTGGACGACCAAAGGCGCATCGGAATGTTTGGCGTCAGGCACCGTCTGCCAGCCCACCGCGATGTTATTTTCTCGAAACGGAAGCCGCTGCGAGCCGGGCGGCAAAGCCGGCCAGCGTTTGTGCGGTTCCTGCTGATACCAGAACGCTACCGACGACATCAAATCGTCGCGTTCGATGAAGCCGGAGCCATTACCGTCGGGAAAATTCTGCGCTCCCTTATGTTCGATTTCCACGCGCAGCGATTTTTTGAAAGGTATGGGATCGGGAATATGAAAACGATAAACGGAAACCATGTCGCCGGCGTTTTGCCAATCGGCCAATGGCGCACCATAGAAAAGGCCCTGCTGCGGGTAAAAGCCCCAGCCATCACAGAAATAGTCTTCGGTGCCCGTCCCCCGCAAGCGCGGTTCGGTTTCGCCGTCGATGAAGAAGAAATCGTCCCCTTCGCCATACCAGCCATTCGATATGCTCACGACGCTCTGTACCGTGCCCACATAATGCCCCCGGCCTTCAATATCGGCTAGCGGATAATTCCGGCCCATGACGCAGGGAAACTCCTGCCGATACATGGCGTGAAAGTAGGCGGAGTCTTCCGGCAGGGAAGGATGTTTTTGCCAATCGAGGTAAAAGAAAAAAGCGTGACATAACAGATCACTCTCATTCGTGACGGTGATTCGCGCTGATTTGCGGAATGGCATCGGCCAGTAGCAGTTCCGACCTCGGCCTAAAGAACTGACTCGAATTGGCAGCGAATCGAGAGGGCGATCGACGCCGTGGCCGATGCCGAAGAAATCGCCAATGGGGCATTCGAAGCTCGGATGCTCCTCGCCGTCCCAGTAAATGCGCAAAGTTAGCAGCCAGGAATAATATTTTGCCGGATGGGCAATCGTACACCAGAAATGGGCGACGACGCCGGGGCCTTCCAATTCGGCAAGAGTGAGAGTATCGCCCGGATTGATCGGGCGCGCATCGCAATTATCGTTTTTCCAATCGGGTGCGCTCGACGAAGCCCGTTGCGCTTCGAAATCTTTGATCTTTTCCAAACCCGCCAACGGATTGCCCGATAAGATTTGTGCGGAGGCGATGCCTGCAATGCCAAGTAGGAATGAGGCAAACAAAGAAATTCTGAACATTATCATTGATAACTCTTTAGCCGCGATTGTCAGAACCGAAATACTTCGGACGGGGGACGGCCACGATTTCGAGGCCTTCGCAAAGCCGCGTAAGATACCCGGCGTTGGGGCAACGGGGAAACCGTTGCCCCAACCGGGAACGGGATATTTCAGCGGCGTCTCTTCCACGCCACTCCCGCCAAACTCAATAATCCGAGCACGAGCAAAGCGAAGGCGCCAGGCTCGGGTACGGCATTCATTGCCAACGGCAAGGGGGCGGCGATCGTCAACGTATCGCAGACGATCGAGTGTGCCTTGAGAACCGGATCGGTGACGTGCGTGCCGCTTCCGTCAACCCAGGTATATCCCTGCACGGTTACATTGGGCGATAGGGTCAGGTCGGTAACGATCAGCGCGCCATCCCTCACCCAGGTGTTGCCGGTGTAGGTGAGCGAGCCGCTAAGATTAAGCGTGCCATCGCCATATTTTGCCAATCCACCGCCGCTCACGGTGCCGGTAACGGTATTGGCGTCGCCGCCGGCGGTCAAAAAACTGTATCCGGCGGGATTATCCGCACTGAGGGTAATGTCGCCTTGAAGAACGTTGCTTCGCGTGGTATCGGCGGAAAAAGAGACCTCGCCTTGATGATTCAATAACAGCGACTTCTGAACGTCAACCGGTGCGGCGTTGGGCGAGGTGAAGTACAAGGCGAGCAAAGCACCGGCTTTCACGGTAGCGCTGGTTGTGGAACTGCCCAGCGCCGCGGCGTTGTCGGCTCTCAAAGTACCGGCTTCGACGATGGTGTTGCCGAAGTAGGTATTCGCCGCGGTAAGGCCCACCGTGCAGCCGACGCCGTTCATCTTAACATCGCCATTGCCCGATATGCTTTTGGTAAAAAGCCAGCCGGTGCCGGCGGCTCCGCTCAGTTCCAAAGTCGCATTGTTGGTAATGTCGCTGGAGAAACCGCCGGCATTTACGAGTTTGAGGGTTCCACCGCTGACGGTCGTGGGGCCGGTGTAGCTGAAGCCGGCGCCGGAAAGAGTCAAGGTGCTGGAGCCATCTTTGGTGAGGGCCAACACGCCGGGATTCAAGTAACCGTCGCGCATTTGACCGCTATAGGTGCTGTCCGTGGAATTGCTGCTGACGGTCAACGTGCTGGTTCCCGCCGATGCGCTGTTGCTATCGATGAACGAACCGCTGTCGCTGCCTCCGTTGCCGATGCCGGCCACGGTTTGATTGAATCCGTTGAGCCGGAAGAGCGAACTGGTATTCGCGCCCAAGCCGGAAAGGCTGATAAACGACGTGCTCGCCAGTTGATTCGCGGCGCCGAGTTGCACGATGGAGTACGTGCCGACCGCGGGATTATTCTCCTGAATATCGAGGTTCCCGGCGATGGCGATAGCCCCCCCCGTTTTTCCCAGAACCAGCGTGCCCGCCGTAACCGTCGTCAGGCCGGAGTAGCCGTTCGAGACGCCGCCGCCGAGGGTTACCGTGCCGGTTCCGGTCTTGGCGACCGTGCCGGAGCCGGCGATCGTTTTGCTTAGCGTCCACGACGGCACCGGAGCCGCGGCGTCGGCGGCCAGTTCTAAATTCGCGTTGTCGGTGATGTCGCTGTCGAAAGCCACGGCGGTATCGAGTTTCAGCGTGCCGCCGCTGATGGTGGTCGAGCCGGTGTAGGAATTATAGCCCGAGACGGCGGTAGAGGGATTGGCCTTGAAGGTGCCGCCGTAAAGGGTCATCGTGCCGGCGCCATCCTTGATCAGGCTCAGCGCAAGATTGTTCGATGGCCCGCCATTGCGCAGGGACACGCCGTAGCTATCGCCCGCGCCGTTGACGGTCAAGGCGCCGACCGTGCCGGTGGCTTCGACGTACGAGTAGGGACTGAAGCTCGGATTGGTGATGCCGGCCACGGTTTCGTTGCAGCTAATGAGCCGGAGAAATGCGTAGCCGGAGCCGCTGTTGAGCGTCACGATCGAGGCGGCCGCTATCTGCCCGTTGGTTACGCAGCTAAGGCCGGCGTTCGTCGCTCCCGCATTGGTGTTGACGATGTCGATATCGCCGTTGAGTAGGGTACCGGCGCCTAGCCTCAGTACCCCCGAGTTCGCCGTGGTTTTCCCATTGACGGTCAAGCCCGCGGTGTCGGTAAGCGTGACGCCGCCGTCTTCGAGGGTCAGGTTGTTGACGGATTTGGCCGCGCCGCTGATCGTCACGGTCGTCGCGCCGGTGGCATTGGCTCCGGCGGAGAAATAGATGTCGTCGGTGGAGGCCGGGTCGGCTACCAAAGCGCCGCCGCCGCCGCCGGTCGGATCGCTGTTCCAAAAAGCATTCGTGCCGTTCCAGGTTCCGGTTGCCGTCGTTCCCGCACTCGCTCCGGCAGTAACCCCGTTGGTGTCCCAATACTGGCTCGCCGCCGATGCTTGAGTCGTCCAGGCCGATAAAACGGCCCACGCCAATGCAATTCCCAGGACGCGGGGATGATGCAAGCGGAGTAAAATCCTAGGTTTGAAAATCATAAATCGCGCCTCCAATCCAAAAGAGAGGATCAACAAGCAGGAATCCACACCGTGAAAGGCCATCGCGGCGAAAGCAATCGTCTTTAGTTCCGGGAAAACCGAGGCGACGCTTCGCTCTCGACAACGCAATCAAAATGCAGCCGTACAACCAACCGCAAACTATCGCAAAAAAACAGACCGATCGATATTGGATTAGTATGTTTTGTTGCTCGATAAAAAGCTAGCGAATGCAATCAGACGTTGATTATTTCTTTCCGGCCGCCATTTTTGGCGATCGTGGCAAGGACCGAAAAAGGATGCGTATAAGGCGCTTTCATGGATCGTCCATCATGCGCGGACATTTTTTCTCTTTGCGGTATGCCCGATAACGCGCTCCTCAATGCTTCGATTATAACTACCTTTTTACGCACATATCGCGCAAAAATTCTGCACTTTTGCGAAGTCGCGATCCGGCATCCTCCGGCCCGTGCGCAGCCGCATCGGTCGCATGGGAATCGGGCGATTTCGAGACGGCAAATGGCCAAAAAACCACTGCCGGCGCGAGTGCCTCCGCCAATGGCGGGCGCGATGCATTTCGACCACGGGGATTTAACTGAATCCGTTAAAGACGCGGATTTGTAATAACAGAGCGGTTCTCTCGGCCACTGGCCGGGATTGAACTTTGCGATCGCGCTGCCGTAACCGTCGCGGTCCGCAACGCGGGCATGACGGCCTTCACCGCTTTGCGCCAGTCGAGGAGTTTGGCGCGAAGCTCCCGTAATTTCGCGGGATTCTCGACGGAGAGATTCCTTTTTTCACCGGGATCCTCCTTAAGATTGAAAAGTTCAAGGCTGCCGTCTTCATACCACTCGATCAGCTTCCAATCGCCGTCGCGCACCGCGCCGCTGGGCGCGCCGCCCTGATTGCCGTAGTGCGGATAGTGCCAGTAGAGGGCGCCGCGCTTCAACTCGGCCCCCGTGAGCAACGGCGCGAGGCTTACGCCGTCCACGTGTTGTCGCGGCATCGGCGACAGGCCGACGAGTTCCAGGATGGTCGGGTAGAGGTCGGTGCTGATTACCGGCGCGTCGCAAATACTACCGGGTTTCGTCGCTCCGGGCGCACGAACGATCCACGGTACGCGGATGCCCCCCTCGTAGAGCCATCCCTTGCCGGCGCGCAAGGGGAAATTCGACGTGGGACGGCCTTCCGCGGTGGCAAGCCCGCCGTTGTCGGACAAGAAGACGACAATGGTTCGCTCCGCGAGGCCGCACCGGTCGAGCGCCGCCAATACGCAGCCGAGCGCCGCGTCCAATTGTTCGAGCATCGCGGCATAGACGGCGTGGTTCTGCACGATGCGCACCTGCCGTTCCCGTTCCCGATCCCAAGCGTCGGCCGGGGCAACGGCCTGCTTGCGCTGATATTTTTCGACCAAATCTTGCCTCGCTCCGAGGGGAATGTGTACGGCGGGGAACGGCAGGTACGCGAAGAACGGCTTGGTTTTGTGTTTCTCGATGAAGCGCACGGCCTCATCGGCGATGCGGTCGGTGGTTTTCGGATCGTCCTTCGGATCGAGCGGAGCCGCGTTTCGAGGCGGATAATAGAACTCCCCGCTACCGATCAATCCAGGGCCGAATCCTTGTGCGTTGGGCCCGTAGTCACCGCTGCCGAGATGCCATTTGCCGGCGAAAAAATTGGCGTAGCCGGCATCCTTGAGCGCCTCGGCAACCGTGACCTCTTCCAAGGCGAGGTGGTCCCGGTTCGGGGCGGGCAACAGTTTACCGGCACGTTTCCCGCCGATGAAATCGGTGATGCCGGTGCGCGGGGGATGCCTCCCGGTCATGATGCCGGCCCGGGTGGGCGAGCAAACCGGACACGCGGCATAGCCGGCGGTGAACCGCATTCCTTGTGCGGCAAGGCGGTCGATATTGGGTGTCTCGTAAAACGTCTGCGGATTGTTCGCGCCAATGTCCATATAGCCGAGGTCATCGGCAAGTATGAGGAGGATATTAGGCGCAGGACGAGGATCGGCGCAAAAGGCTTTGGTTACCGGTCCTATCGGCGGAACTACCATGCAAAGGGAAAGAATTTGCATTGCTATTTTCCATAGTAAAGCATCCGACGAATTGAAACGGCTATCGTTTCCGCCATAAGATTGAATGGTTATCATGGCCATGTCTCGCTGCGTTGAATTTCGACACTTGGCCCCAATGCTGGCCGCCCGTGCTGGTTCGACCGACGCAGACTGCGTTGGAAAAAGGCGGTGAATGATGATGGGGATGCCTCAGTATCCCCTATTCGAAATCCCCGGTCAACTTCCTCAATTTCCTCAATCGCACGTTCGCAAAAGTGCAGAAGTTTTGCTCATTATGTACCAAAAAAGGCTGCTATAATACAAATGTTCGGGACTTTGCACAAAGAATCCGTGGAACCCGCTTTTTCGAATCCTGTCGGGAGGAACATTCGTGAACCCCGTCCTACCGCACCTGGCAAGGGATCGTCGGCCGCGTGGATTCACGCTGGTCGAACTGTTGGTGGTGATCGCCATCATCGGCATTCTGATCGCTTTGCTCTTGCCGGCGATTCAGGCGTCGCGAGAATCGGCCCGACGGATGGCCTGCTCGAACAATCTCAAGCAACTGGGACTGGGCGTGCATGGTTTTCTCGACTCGCGGCACGTTTTTCCGGCCGGACGCGCTTACGATTACCCCACCGCCAATCCCCCTTTTCCCCCGCTGGAGGCGTTGACCGGCAAGGGTTGGATCGTCGATATTCTCCCCTTTCTGGAACACAAATCGCTCTATGAGCAACTCAAACCGGGAATGAAGGGCTTTCACGCCCTTTGGTCTCCCGCCTGCGCACAGGCCGTGAAAACCCAAATCCCGGAGTTGCATTGCCCTGCCGACCCCTCCTCGTTAAAGAATTCTTTCGTGCAATGGCAATGGGGAGGAATAGAAGTCGCGACCACCAATTACAAGGGCTGCGAAGGCGATACGCGGCTCGGCGGCAACCAAAGCATCTGGCAGGGGACGGGCGATTGCGGCAGCGATTGTCCGGGCATTTTTTGGCGGCATAGTTATTTGGAGCCGATTGCCATAAAACATGTCAAAGACGGCACCAGCCATACCTTTCTCATCGGCGAAGATCTGCCCGCGGAAAACGAGCACACGATGGCCTTCTATTCCAACGGCGACTGGGCGAGTTGCCACGCGCCGTTGAATTATTTCCCCAGGCCCAGCACGCCCGGTCTCTATTGGAACGTCATCTCGTTTCGCAGCCGGCATAAAGGCGGAGCGCAATTTTGCTTTGCGGACGGCCACGTGGCGTTCGTCGATGAAAACATCGCCATCGACCTTTATCAAGCCCTGAGCACCAAGTCGAAAAAATACAATCCCTCCGAACCGCTGGAATCGATCCCCTAAACGAAAGCAGGTCGTTCCATGCCGTTTATTTTCCCATGCCGTCGGGCAATCTCCCACAAAAAGTGGATGGTGTATCTTTTATTTCTTGCGCTGTTCCCGGGATGCGGCGCGCACGAATCGTCGGTGACCGGCAAGGTCACGCTCGATGGAATCCCCTTGAATTCCGGCACCGCCGTCTTTTACCCCAGGAAAGGCGGGGCGGCGGCCTACGGCTCGATCCAACCCGACGGTTCGTACAAAATCGAAACCGGGGCTTCCAAGGGCTTGGCGGCGGGGGAGTACGCGGTAACCGTGGTCGCCGCCACGCCGCCCGAACCCGGCTTCGAATTCGGCAAACTCCTCACGCCGGTTCGCTACGGCAAGGTGGAATCCTCCGATCTGAAATTCACCATCCAGCCCGGAAGCAATATCGTGGATCTCCCCCTGAAGTCCAAATAGGATTTTCGGAGAACGAACGCTACATTCTGGAAAAGAAACTCTATTATGCCCACTCGATTATTCCGTTCCGAAGCCTTGAGAAACAACGTCTTCCGGGCGTTCCTCTGCGCTGCGATCTCTTGCGGATTCTCCGCGCCGCGGTCTTTGCATGCCGGCCAAGGCCGCGATGCCGGGCTGGAACGGATGGCGCACCCGGAGTTATTGCCCTACTTTCTCCCGGTCGGGACCGAAACCAAGCAGTTCATCTCGTACGATACCAGCGGATCGAATAGCGACGGCAATTTCGAAAACGCCTATACCAAATATGTGGACGCAAACGGCGAATTCGTCGTTTTCGACGCTTATGGCCCGGGCTGCCTCTTCCGGCAACAAATGAACGTCTGGTTTGCAAATCCCGCTTCTCATGCCGGCGCGGGGCGGATCAAGTACTACTTCGATAATGAAACCACGCCCCGGCTGGACATGACCGTCGATGAGTTTTTCGGCGGCGCCGCCGCTCCCTACAACTCGCCCTTCTCCTTTATGGATCGCGCGAAACGTTTTGCGATCCAGTATTATCCGTTCCCGTTTCGGACGCGGCTGAAGGTGACCACGACGGACGATCTCAACCAACATTTCAAACATGCCCACATATCCTATCCGGCCGCCTGGCATCAATATACGTATCTCTCTTATCCCGCGGATGCCGACGTGCGAACTTGGACCGGACCGACCGAAGATAGCGCCCGAATCCGCAAACAATGGAACAATCTAGGCGCCGATCCGAAGAGCGCCGAGGGCAACCTCTCGACCGCCAAAACCGTGGCAATCCGGAGCGGCGATACGGCGAATGTGCTCGATCTGGCCGGCCGAGGCTCGATCGCTAGGCTAAAGATCGCGATGGCGCCGTTTTCCAAGGCCACTTTTTACAACGCGCACATCCGGATTTACTGGGACGGCGCTGCCACCCCGGCGGTGGACATGCCGATCGGATATTTTTTCGGCGGCGGCGGAAGCGATTACAGTTGCGGCAACGAAGTCTGGAAGAAGACCCTCAAGACGTTATTCTTCGGCTTTGACAAGACCGGCGGCGTCTTCTACGCCTACTGGCCGATGCCGTACTGGTCGTCGGCCAAAATCGACATCTACAACAAGAGCGGCGAAGATATTACTTCACTCACGTGCGACGTGGAATACAAACCCGCCGCCGCGTATGCGTACTCCCGCGGAGAGGCCGGGCACTTTCACGCCAAACGGACCGTCGATGGCGATGCCGGCGGCGGACTGTTTACGAACGTCTTCGAGGAAAGAGGGAAAGGCCACGTCGTGGGACTATCTTTCTATACCGACGGCTTCGCGATGGACGGCGACGAGTTCACCTATATCGACGGAAGCCGGACGCCCCAGATGCACGGCGACGGCACCGAAGACGATCATAATCAGGGCTGGGGCGGCGATGCGTATCAAAAGCCGCTCTGGGGCGGACTGATCAACGGCTTTCAAGGCGCTTACCGGATTTACATGAACGATCCCTATGTCTTCAACAAACACATCAAGATCAACTACGAGTTTTCTCGCGATGGCGGCGGCGACAACGGCGGCCGCAGCGACGTGGTGGTGTATTACTACAAAGCGGCCGCCACCGACAATTTGAAATTGACGGACCAACTGGATGTCGGCAATCCGGATTCCGAACGCGAACACTCTTACTCTATTACCGGCCAGACTTGGAGCGGAACGGTCGATAGCGGCTACGACGGTTACGAACGAGATTACGAGTACGACAGGTGCATCGACGACGGGAGGGCCTACAACGGAGATAGCCGGTTCACGATCAAGATCGACCCCGAGAATAACGGCGTCAAACTGAGAAGAAGAATCGACCGCTCGAACAACGGCCTGCAATTGGCCGACGTTTACATCGATGACGTCAAAGTTGCCGCACGGCCGTGGGATATCTGCACTCCCTCGGCGGCCCCGAACTATCAGTCCTGGTTCGATGCCGATTTCGAGATCCCGGCGGCCCTGACTCGCGGGAAAAGCAGCATCCGCGTCAAGGTGCAATATCGAAACGCCGCCAATAAACCGGAATTGAATGAGTTTTATTACTGGGCATTTTCCTACGTACCCCTGCCCACGGACGGGACTGCGCCGACGCCGGTGGCGAGTCTTACCGCGAAGGAGGCGGGAGTCGGAAAAATCGACCTGAAGTGGACTGCCGCCGCCGATGCTTCGGGCATTAACTTCTACCGGATTTACCGCAGCACTCGAAGCGATTTTTCCGATGCCGCGACTATCGGCAGAAGTAATGCGATTACTTTCTCCGACACGCGCGTTAAACCCGGTGCCGTCTATTACTACAAGGTGGCGGCGACCGACATCGCCAATAACGAAGGGCCGTTGTCGTCCCAGGTGCATGCCGCGGCAGCGGCGGATTCCCGTCCGGCTTCGGCCAAGTTCCTCGGCGTGGATTCCACTACGTCGGGCGATTGGGGCGGCGCCTACGGAAACGAGGGTTTCTTAATGATGAAGTATTTCTTCGGCCGGGACTGCAAAGCCTTGCCCAGTTACATCTCCGCGGTGGATTACGGAACGCTGGCAAGTTACCAATTTTCGCTCTGGCACAATCCCCAAGCCGCCTCGTTGGTTAGCACCCCATTGATGTCGAGCAAGTCGGGACTGGGCTGCTTATGGACTGCTACCGGCGATAGCGTGACTTTGCATGCGAACGATGCGCGCATGCACCGGATGGCCCTCTATCTTTGCGATTTCGATAACTTCGGCGGCGGACGCGACGAGGACATCGAGATATTGGACTTGAACGATAACGTACTCTCTCCGGCACAAAATATCAAAGGTTTTCAGAAAGGGAAATGGTTGCGTTATAGCTTTTCCGGCAGCATCAAGATTCGCCTTACCAATCGGAATCCCCAAGCGAATGCGGTCATCTCGGCCATCATGCTCGACGACGCCGATCTGGCGGAAGGAAAAACCTATCGCGCCTCGACGGAATGGAACTCCGAATACTCGGCCGCAAAAGCCTGCGACGGCGATATCAACACCCGCTGGAGTTCCGCCGGCAAAGAAACCGATAGCGCCTGGCTGGAAGTCGATTTCGGGGCCGCGACGGCCTTCGATGCAGTCGCCATCAAGGAGTGCATCACTTGGAGTCAGACTAAATCCTTTCAAATCCAGTATTGGGATGGCGCGCAGTGGCGAATCGCCTGCACGGGCACGACGATCGGCCATTCCCGAATGTGTGCTTTCAATCCCGTGCGGGGTAGCAAAATGCGGATCCTCTTTACGAATTCGGTCGGCGGCTGCCCGTCCATCTGGCAGGTAAAGGTATTCGACCGCTCGCAAAACGCGGCGCTGCCCTCGATGTAACCGTCCCCCTCGTGCCGCGGGAAGGGGATAGGTCCATGTTTTCGGCCTACCGTTTGTCCATGAAATGCGTTTCCCCGCCGAAAAATGGACCAGACCCGACCGGGGTGTGAACGCTTACGATTTTCGGAGGGGGCAACCGCACCAGCCTCGCGGCCATGATCGACGATAACGACGATTTCAAAAACACCTACGCTTACGACGGACGCGGGCGGATGACGTCGGTCGTGCAGGAAGGGCAGGAATACGGCAACTCCGCGGCCTTCAAGCGCGTGGAATTCGCCTACGATGAAATCAATCGCCTCACCGGCATCGACCGCTACCAACTCAATGCCGAAGAGACGGAAGTCTTCGTGGCCAATTCGCATTGCCAGTTCGATTTCGCCTCCCGGCTGACCGCGCTCACGCATCAGGTCGATGCGAACAACATTCTCGCCGACTACGGCTTCGAGTACGACGCCGCCCACCGGCTCACCGAGTTCACGTCCCTTAACGACTCGTCCGGCGGGCTGGGCACGGTGACGTATGATTACGACGATTTCGGCCAGTTGCTCGATGTCGATTACGCGAATTGGCTCGACGGTTCGACGGTCGAAGACTACGATTACGACGAAAACGGCAACCGCGAGACTGCCAACGGCGCGACCTACGCCACCGGCGACCACAACCGGATGACCTCCGACGGCAATTTCACCTACGAATACGACGGCGAAGGCAACCGCACCGCCAAGACCGCGGCCGACGGTCTGTCGCGCGTGGTGTACGAATGGGACTACCGCAACCGGCTGACGAAAGTGCCTTTCCTCAGCCGCGCCAGTACGCAAATCGCTTGGGAAAACGCAGATACGGATAAGGTCGTTGATTACGCATACGATGTTTTCAACCGGCTCATCCACAAGGAAGCGGAAGATTTCGACCTGGCAACGGTCAACCAAGAAGCCTACGTGTACGACGGGCAGCACGTCGCGCTCAAATTTGCCCGGGGCGATGGCGACGATATGGCGGCCTCCGACCTCGCGGCCCGGTATCTCTACGGCCCGGCGGTCGATATGGTCATGGCGGAAGAGGCGACCAGCGGCGCGACGTCGGGCAACGTCCTCTGGATGCTCGCCGATAACCAAGGCACGATCCGCGACGTGGCGATTTACGACGATCAAGCCGACGAAGCGAGCGTGGTCAACCACCTGACCTACGGGGCGTTCGGCAACTTGACCGAGAACGACCTCCGCGATCCCGACTTCGACCCCACGTTCAGCTACACGGGCCGGCAGTTCGATGCCGACGCCGATCTTTACTACTACCGCGCCCGGTGGTATGATGCCCAGACCGGCCGCTTTATCGGCGAAGACCCGCTCGGCTTCGCCGCCGGCGACGCCAACCTCGCCCGCTACTGCGGGAATGGACCCACGATTTTCTCCGATCCGAGTGGCTGTGGCGCAAGGTCTTGGGCGCCGTAACCTCGGACATTCCGCTGCGGCGGGCGAGTTCGATAAACTCGTTGCGGATATTTTCGTTCCGCACCGCACCCAAATCCCGCCAGATCGCGGACTTGATTCGGAGTTGCTCGATGCGTTCGAGCGGAGGGTCGAGGCAGCCCTCGTGTTTGCAGACGCGGCGGGCCGCTTCCCGCTTCAGCATCGCGAAGGTCAAACCGCTTAACGGCGGCTCGCACTCGCCATAATAACGTCGTTGCTGAAATACCGGTCCCGTTACGCGGCCCTGGAGTTCCCGCCGCAGGACCTCCACCAGCGCGGGCATCAGCGGGATCTCGCGCTCGTTGCGCGTTTTGACCTGCCAGCCGAGTTCGGGCTTGTTGCGAACGTAAAGCCAGCCGGTTTCCAGGTTCAAATCGTCGGGGAGCAAGAGGTGCGCAAGCTCGCCCGGCCGCAGGCCGGTCAACAATAGCGTCGCAAACAAGGGGAACTGCCATGCGTCGCAAAGTTCGAAAAAACGTCGTTCTCGATCGGCCGTGAAGACGAATATCGGCTTGGCGTTCTCGATCGGGATGCGCCCAATTTCAATCACCCGGAAGGGATTTTCGGCGTAGGGCGACAGATGCCGATGCCGTTGCGCGAAGTTAAACAACGTCGAACAGGTTTCCAAAATGTACTTCACGCCGGCATCCAGAAACAACCGCTTGCGGCTGTGGCGGTGGCCGTTCGGGGCGACCTTTACCGCGCGCAAGTAGCGGACGAACTCCCCCGCGTCCTGGGGCCGGAAATCGGAAGCCTGCCGCACCGGATGCACGTTCGCGACAAAAGTCACCAAATGTTCCGTGGCCGCGCGATAGCGACGTACGGTTTGCACCGAGGATCGGCGGACGTGCTCGTGATGGTCGAGCCAGCGGCGGCGCAGTTCGACGATCGAGATCGGCTCGAAGCTCAGGGCGGCCGGCGCCCCCGTTTCCAACTGGCCGTTGATTTGGGCCGCCAACTGCCGTGCCGCGTCGCGAACCGGCCCGACCCGTGGGCGTCGTCGCCGTCCGTTTTCGTGGTACTGCAAATACCAGATTTTACCCCGCAAATAGGCCCCGACTTCCCCTACGCGAAACGCGGTGTTTCGCTTCGCCATGTCGCACCTCCCGGAGAATCCTCCCGCTACAAACTGCCACAAAAACCGCCACAAACGGGAAGTTCCGAGAGATCCCAAGAAACGCAAATGCCTACGAGTCAAGTACTTATGACTCGTAGGCAACAGACAAAGCGGAGAGGACAGGAACCGAACTATCTCGAAAAGCACGGGAAAAACGGGGTATTCCAAAATATGCGGTGCGGAATCCGGTGCAGTAGGAAGCGAAATCGCAATCTTGGCGGCGGCGTGGCCCCACCTCTCGGCAGCGGATCGGAAAGCAATCATGGAGATTGTTCGGAAAGCAAGTAACGTATAAAATGAAATCGGGTAAGCCCCTGGCCAGGGGCTAAGCGGTTCGGACCGGCGGCGAGTTATTCGCCTTTCACGCTGACCGGTTCGGACCCGCCCGATTCAACAAAAGGCGAACGATGAAAAATCTATGCGTTTTGGTAAATGCCATTCTCGAATTGCGGGACAGAATTATTGCAGCGGTCGATGCCGATATTCGCGACCCTCTCCCCCCCGCCCCGATGCCTCCCGCGCCCGAGGCTGATAGCCCGATGTTCGTGGGGGCAGAATTTTTGCCCTCTCGCCTCGAATCCATCGACCTCGGTCAGGTTGACCGGCTTGTACCGGCGGCAATCAAGGACGTGAAATCTCTAGGGTTGTCGGCTGAAGTGCTGAGGCTTCCCGGCAGCTTGCTCGCCGTTCGCAATGCGGCGGGGGATGCGGTTTTTGCCGGTCAACGATTGCCCTATGACCATGCTTCGATCACTGAATTGGATGAAGCCGTTACACGATTGGGGCGGATTCTTCCGCCGGAAAAGCCCATCAACCGGCGCGGTCGAAAGCCTGACAAGGAACTCCAAAAAATTTACGAAACCATTCGCAAGGACAATCTCTCTCCAGAAAAAATCCAAGAGCGGTGGGGTGGTGAAATGGCCACTGCCCGCCAGTGGCGAAAACGAGCCAGAGAACCAAAAACGTGACGGAATTATAAAACGGCAATTATGTCACGCTATGCGGTTTGATATTTCCGAAAATTTTTCTTCTCAATTTTGCCCTTGTTTTCACGGGCTTCTCGACAACGGCTGAAAAATCTTTCCGTTTTTTCTTGTGGCGTTTTCTTATTGTCACAATCGCTTGCTAGTCTATGCGTAATGCGGCAAGCGTAAGCCCGCAAGCAATTACAAACCTCTCTTGGAAGGAAATTTTATGTCCACCATGAACGATGAACGGCTTTTAGTTGGCCCCCGCGATGCGGCCAAGTTGCTGAGCGTGAGCGAGCGAACACTATGGACCCTGACGCGAGAGAAAAAAATCGAGTCTCGAAAAATCGGGAGACTCGTTCGCTATTCATCCGATGAACTCAAGCGATTCGCAACCGAATGCCGCTAGAACAAGCGAACGAAAGGCGAATGACGATGATTCGACTCTTGAAAATTCTCGACTCTGCCCGGCGGCGTTTTCCGCGATTGCAGCGGCCCGTCTTGTGGCTTTCGGCAAGGTTACTCGATTCGATTTTGCAGCGGCAACGACGGCGAGCAAGGAGGGCGGCACGATGACAACAGCGGCACTCCCATCAGACAACGGAGTAGCTGGCCGGCGGCTGGTCGAATTACTCGGCATTCAGGTGAAAGGCAACGAAGGGCATGACTTGAAAATGGCTTGCGTTTCCTGCCCGTCAAGCGATGCCGGGAGATTGCATTCGGAAACCGGCGTTTTTCATTGCTACTCTTGCGGAGCATCATTATCCGCATTCGCACTTTGCGAAGAGGTTATGAACAACCGAGAAGATGCCAAGAAAATCATGGTCGAGGTGGGATTGTTCGATGACCGGCCGCAAGCCAACGGCAAACCGTTACTCGAAACGATTGCAAATCTAAAAGGGGTTTCTTCCGATGACTTTCGAGCCTTTGGAGCAAAAACGGAAGGAACGGCGATAGTTTTCCCGATGTACGGACCCGACGGCGAGCAATGCTCGACATTCCGATTGACGCTAGGCAACGGAAAGGGGCTATACGAAAAGGGAAAGCCCGTAGGAATTTTTCTTCCTGGCCGCAAACCGCAAGCGGGCGAGCAATGGACGGTTGTCGAGGGCGTCAAGGATGCAGCGGCATTGCACGGCATGGGATTTTTGGCGGCGGGCTTGCCTAATAATCGCTTGAATGCGAAATTTGCTCCTCTCTTTCAAGATGCCGACGCAGTTTTTATTCCCGACGGCGACCGGCCGGGAGTGGAAGGGGCGACGGTATCGGCAAAGACTTTACAAGGCGTGGCCCGTTCGGTACGAATAGCATCCCTTCCCGTCGAAATCAAAGACACCAAAGGGCAGGATGTTCGGGACGTTTTGCGAGAGCAAGGCCCCGACGTGATACGCAAGGCAATCGAAGCGGCAAGGCCGTTTCTCGATAATACCAAAACCATAACCCCCGAATTTCCCGTAAATAACGGGGTTTCGGTTATGGTTATGCCCTTTGACCCTGCATTATTGCCGGAAGCGGTGAGGCTGTGGGTGGTGGATATTGCGGAGCGTACACAATGCCCACTCGACTTTCCGGCCGTGGGTGCGATGGTGATAATCGCCTCTCTCGTTGGTCGGCAAGTAGGTATTCGGCCAAAGCGAGAAGATGATTGGGAAGTAATTCCAAATCTCTGGGGTGCGGTGATTGGCCGGCCCGGCATTATGAAATCGCCACCTATTCGGGAAATTATGAAGCCTCTCCAACGATTAGAGATTGAATACAGCAAGGATTTTCAAGAATCCGAAAACGAGTACAAAAAAATCGAACTGGCATGGAAAGCGAAATTCAAGGCTGCGGAAGATTCCCTCCTCCAAGCCGCAAAAAAAGGTTCAGATTTGCAATCCATCGTGATGCCGGGAAAACCACTTATGACGATGCGGCGGCGGTTCATAACGAACGATTCGACAGTACCTAAATTGGGCGAAATCCTGGCCGGAAGTCCGCATGGCGTTTTGCAATATCGTGATGAGCTGATGGGGTTCTTGCGGAACCTCGACAAGCCCGGCAGCGAAGCCGATAGAGCGTTTTATATCGAGAGTTGGAGCGGTGATGGGCGTTTTACTTTTGACAGAATTGGCCGTGGAACTCTCGATATTCCGGCGTGTTGCATTAGCATCCTGGCAACGACGCAACCCGGCCCCCTCGAATCCTATTTATTCGGAGCAAAGCAAGGTGGCGGTGGGGATGATGGGCTTATCCAACGTTTTCAGTTGATGGTGTATCCCGAAATCGACCGCACTTGGCGAAACGTTGACAGGTGGCCAAACAAGGAAGCCAGAGAAGCGGCGTATGGTGCGATAACCCGGCTGGCTAACATCGACCTTTGGGAAGTAAACGCCCAGCAGGACGATTATGGTGGCGTTCCTTTTCTCCGATTTGATGCCGAGGCACAAGGGCGGTTCGATGCGTGGCGGGCTGAACTGGAGCGAGAGGTGCGGTCGGGTGAGCTATCGCCCTCTCTGGAAAGCCACATTGCCAAGTACCGATCGCTTATCCCATCCCTGGCCCTGCTAATCCATCTTGCCGATGGGCGGTCCGGTCCGGTCGGGTTGACGGCACTCGATAAGGCGACAGCGTGGGGCGTGTATCTCCGAAGCCATGCCGAGAAAATCTATGGGGCTGTCGAAACCGATGCCCTCGAAACGGCCAGCGATGCCAAGCTGGAATCCTTCATCCGGTCGAAAGGTGGTCGGGTAACGGTGCGAGAAGCCCGTAACCGATTCAGAGGTGATTCCGAGGCGGCGGAAGCGAAGCTACAAGGATGGGCAAAGCAGGGGAAGGGACAATGGGAAGCCGTATCTCCTGGCCCCTATGGTGGTCGGCCAGCAACGTATTTTGTACTCTCCAACGGTGATAACCATAACCATAACCTCGAAATCTTCGAGGAAAACGAGGTTTCGGTTATGGCGATAGCAAAGGAAAGGGCGTAATGCCGCACAAGCCGACGACGTGGGAACGCAAGCCCGATACCTTGACCCAGACAAGGGGGCAACCACTGACGGGGCGGTAGGGGGGGTGAAATCCTATAGGGGGGGTGCCCCTAGACCGGCTCGCTCCCCTCCCGCATTTTTTCCTGAATTTTGGAACACCCCAAAATGAGTAGAACGGGGGAAATGGGAAAACTCGACTGAAAATTGCCGAAACGGGCGCGGCTTTACGCCCGGTCAACTTTTTGCGAAAGGATGCTGATTATGGTAACGACGTTAGAGAAACCCAGGACCGAGCTGGCGGCGGCGAAACGCGCGTCGATTTACGACGACGAAAAAGTTGCGGCGGCACAGGCCCTCGTGGAGCGGATGCGGCAGGCTGTTGTCGATGCCGAAGCGGAATTTGCGGCGGCGACCGAGCGCGGAGTCGTCAATGAAATCGACGCATTGTTGACTGGAGAAAATCCGTCAAGCGGCGCGGACGAGGCATTGCGTAAGCTGAACATTGCGCGCGAGGCACTTGCTCTTGCGACAAAAAGTTTGGACGTGGCCGCTATTCACGCGAGCGG
>JADLEL010000002.1 GCA_020846145.1 Pirellulales bacterium
GCTGCGCAACACGCCACCCTGCAACAACTTAACGCTCTCGCCGCATAAAACATTGAGGAGAAAGCCTCAATCCTGAAAACTAATGGCATAAAAGCGATTTGTAGAAGCGGCATCTTGCCGCTTTTGCTTATACTGCGTTCGGTTGAGACTGTCCGATTTCAAGCGAGCCGGGGGGTTTATCCCCACGGCTAGAAGGGCAATATTATTTGGCGATTCTAGCCGAGGGGATAAACCCCCCGGCTCGCTGTCCGAGATGTCGAATTGCGACAATCTCAACCTAACGCAGTATAAAATGCGGCAGGATGCCGCATCTACGATGTTCAAGATTAATCCCGACTGGCCCGGGAATCAACGCACCGTTTCGTCGGCCGGATTGCCCGCCGTGAAGACGGCCGGCCTATTCGCCGGCTCGTAGGAAGACACGCTGCCCGGCTGATAGACGCCGTAGGAATCCGCGGCATCCGTGCCCCCGTTGTTCGCGGGAGAGGAGCTATTGGGGTAGGTTGACGGGTAAGAGCCGCCGTCGCCGGAGCGCGTGTCGGCAGGCGGGACGGATCGCGGATCGGGGGTGGAAACCGGCAGGATGCCATAGCGCGGATCGACGACGGGCGACGCCGTTCCGCCGGAATTGCCGGCGGGATCGCCGACTTTGCCGCCGTAGCGGTCGCCGGCCGCCGCATAGCGATTGCCGTTGACGGATTGCGTTGCCGTACGCACGGGATTGCCGGCGGCGCCGTTCCAACCGGCGGCGTTGTTATTTCCCGCCGCGGCGCTTGCCGGCGGAATCGGGGAAATTGCGGGAAGCGAATTGGCGTTGGCCGTGGTCTGCGGATAACTCGAGTAGTTCGGCTGCGATTCGGCCGGAACGCCGCCATAAGGCGACGCGGGCTGCGCCGCGCCGCTTCCGCCGTAATCCGCGCTGGGCGTCGCGCCATAACCGCCGCCGGGCGCGGCGCCATATCCGGTCGATGTGCCGTTATAAGAACCGGAGGGAGGAGTTGCATTATAAGACGGCTGGGCGGGATTCGTCCCATAGTAATCCGCCGCCGGAGCGCTCGAGGGAATCGAATTATTGACGGGATAAGCTCCTTGTTGGGGAGCGACATACGTTCCCGCCCGGCTCGCCGTATTGTTGCTGCTGGCGGTGTAGGCGGTGGCCGTGGAGCCTGTCGGGGGATTCGTCGGCTGATAGGCCGGCGCGAGATTGTTACTCGCATGCATGCCCGCCGCCGAACCCTGATAGGAGGGATAGTTGGCCGGCGGGGCGGTTACGCTGCTCGGCGGAGCATTGCCGGCGAGCGTCGAGGGTTTCGTCGCGCCCGCGATGTTCGTCGAACTGGGCGTATTTGACGAGCTGAACGGGCTGCTGCTCTGCCAGGGCCACTTGCCGCCGGCGCAGCCGGAAACCACCATCGCTAAAAAAACAACCCCCGCGCATCGGGAAAAGGAGCTACGCATAATTCGAGAGTCCTTTGCTATGGGACAAGCAAGAAGTCCGTTCGTTCGACGACCTCCTTGTCAACTGCCCGAAACGGCCGGATTCGTCCATGAATCCGGTTGAGCATTAAAAAAAGTACACTACTTACTAAAATCGCACGTTTCAACCTGAAGGATTTATTCGTTTTCGGTAAAATTTGCGTTTTACGCAAAAAAACCTGTCGCGACGAGAAGGATCGGCCTTTTTCGACGCGAAAACCCAAAAACACCGGCGGATTATAGAGTTCCCCCGGATCGGGTCAATGGCAAAGTGAGAATTATTTTGCGGCAATATGGGTATATTGGGGATAATGACGCGGCTACGGATTTTTGTGTTCGCGCCTGTTTTTGGGTGCTGGCATCGTTGTCGCGCAGGCCCCAGGGGGTCTGCAAAGTTTTGTAAATTAGGAGGCTAGTCGGGATTATTCATAAACATCGTAGATGCGGCATCCTGCCGCATTTTAGGCAAAAGCGGCAAGATGCCGCTTCCACAAATCGCTTTTTTATGAATTAAGCGGGCTAGGCATTTCCGTTTCCCGCGAACCGCGACCAGTGGTCGCGGCTTTCCATACTGTCGTACCTTGAAAAAATCACGTCGCAGAACCCCCAGCGCGTACGACAAAACGGTCCCACTTGACTTCCTCCACTCGGAGGATAGAGTCGGAGCTATTCGCAAGGAATTCCTCAATAACTCTCCCAGGTGGATCATGTCGCGGAACTCGGAAATCGTCGTAACGCCCGGAATGCAGTGCTATATCGACAAGAACAAAAAATACCTGGCGGCGCGCGACCGTTACATCCGCGAGGAGGTCAAGCGGTGGAAGTTCGACACCATCGCCGTGCACGGCCTTTATACGGTTCAGGACGCCATCGAGGATTACCAAGGCGCGATCATCGAGCCGATCTTCATGAGTTCTTCGCAGGCTTACCGCGATTCCGATGAAATGGCCGCCGCCCTGGCGTACCTCATCCCCACCTGGTGCTACTCGCGGATCGCCAACCCTTCGACCTACTATTACGAATGGACGCTGGCCCTGCTGGACGGCTACGGCTACCCCGGCGAAACGAGTTGCTGCTCGACCTCTTCGGGCATGGCCGCCATTATGACCGCCGTGCAGCCGTTCCTCGTGAACCGCACGCACAACAAGCTCGAACCGCGGAATTTCGTCGCCACCGCGCAGTGCTACGGCGGCACCTTTCAGCAGTTCAACGTGCGGCTGATGGAGGAGCGCGACATCGAATGTCGCTGGGTGCTCGACGCCGGCAACCTCGACGAATGGGCCTCGAAAATCGACGGGAACACCCGCTTCCTCTACGGTGAATTGCCCAGCAATCCGGGCCTGGGCTTCTTCGACATTAAGGCCGTCGCCGACTTGGCGCACGGCCACAACCTGCCGCTGATCTGCGACAGCACCGTGGCCACGCCGGCCCTGCTGCGGCCGATCTGCTTCGGGGCGGACATCGTCGTGCAGTCGGTCACCAAAACCCTCTCTTCCAGCGGCTTCGGCATCTGCGGCGCGGTGATCGCGCGAAAGAACCTCACGTCGAACATCGAGAACGAGGAGATGAAAAACGATTTCGCCTCTTACGTGAAATACCTGCCGAACCGCGACTACGGGCCGAATCTGCATCCCATGCAGGCGGTCATGGCGCTGAACGACATGCGGACCCTGCGCTCGAAGGTCGATCTGATGAGCCGCAACGCGCAGCGCGTGGCCGAGTTTTTAGAGAACCGCGCGGAAGTCGAGAGCGTGCAGTATCTCGGACTCCCCAGCCACCCCCTGCACGATTTGGCCGGCCGCTACTTGTGGCTCGTCGATGCGGAACACGACGAATTGTACGGCAAGCCGGTGAACCGCTACGGGCATTTGCTCTCGTTCTGCGTGCGCGGCGGGCCGGAAGCGGCGCGGAAAATGTTCGACCGGCTGCAGCGCATCTGGCGGGCGACCGATCTGGGGCGCATCAAAAGCGTCGCCACGATCCCCGCCATCTCCACCCACCTCCAGCAAGGCGAAAGAGGCCGCACGCTGGCCCACATCCCGCCGAATCTCGTCCGCCTCTGCGTCGGCGCGGAACACCCCGACGACATCATTGCCGATTTGGAGCAGGCGCTGCGCGGAAAATAGAACGCGGATCGACGCGTTTATGCCATGAGTTTTTAGAATTGAAGAGTAATCCTCAAATTTTTTCGTTTAGCCCGGAGCCAGCGGCGACGGCGGAGGTGATTCACGGTATCCTTCATACGCGCCGTCGCCGCCGGCTCCGGGCTAAACGATTGGTTGCGGCTACGCCGCGCTAGGCATTCAAAAAATCAAAACGACAGCAGGCAGTGCCAGATGAAGGCGTTGCCGAGGCCTTCGATCTCCTCCCATATCCGCTGCACGAGTTGTTCGTCGCCTTGGATCCGCGGCAATTCGTTCTTTTTCGCTTCCCACGGAATGCAGACGCCGGCCTTGATTTTCGCCGCCGGCCGGTTGCGCATGCCGTAGTGCGCGCCGAATTGCGCGCCGGACGGAGGAGAAATGGTCAGATCGTCGTCGGCCGAAGGGCAGTGGCCGGTGGAATAGACGCCGTAATCGCGGACGAAATCGGTCATCGCGCGGAGCTTCTCGGCGCAGGTGTCGTTCTGCATGATCGCGCTGGCATCGACGATGTAGCCGCCGTCGCGGGCGACGATGTCGATCACCTTTTTGAGGTGCGCCCGCAAGTCTTCGGGCTTCCCATGCGAGAGCAGGAAATTGGGGATGCCTCCGCTTAAGCAGAACTTGCCGCCGAGCGCCCGGTGAACCTCGAAAATATCGCCGCGATCGACGTGATAGACGATGCTCTTCTCCGGCAATTCCGCGAACGCTTCGAGGTGATGCTTCCAATCGCCCTCGGCGTAGAAGAGCGTCTGGTGGCCGTTTTTCCAAAGCTCCTCAATGATCGGCTTGACGGTCGGCCAGTAGTGCGACTCGAACTGCCCGGCGGAAACGAACGGCTTGCAGCCGCGGTGCATCCAGTACCCGATGGGCAGGCGGCGGCCGGGATCGGCCGAAGCAGCCGCCACGTTGTACAGATGCGGCATCAGCGCTTCGCAGGCCTCGAGCACCTTGTCGGGCTGGGTCATCATGTCCATCGTCAGGCCGATGTAGCCGCGGAGCTTGTCGGCGAGGATGTCGAACGGCGCCTTGAAGATGCCCGCGATGGCCGCGGGCGTTCCCGACTCTTCTCGCAGCAGCCGGTTTTGCTCGCCGAAGGAGGTGAAATACTTCCATAAGGCCATGCCGCCTTTGACCAGCGCGAGATTGTTGCGGTAGGAATTCGGCTCGCCCGGCGGGACGATCTCGCTGGAAACGCGCGGCAGCCAGACGTTGTAGAGGAAGCCCGTGGGATCGTCGATGAGCGCGTCGTACTCGTCGGCCTTCATGAAAGCGTCGCCTTCGCTCGGCTCGCGGTATTGAAAGCCCATTTCGGCGGGGATGTGGATGCCGGGGATGCCGTAATAGCGCAGGCCGATGGCTTGCGTCAGCCCGGTCCAAACCCAGACCATGTTGCCGACCACCGCGTCCCAATCGAAATCGGCGGCGCATTTTCGGGCGGCGGCGAACGCCTTTTCGTAGTCGTGGACGACTTCCTGAGAAGTGAAACCGGCATACTTGGCGGTGAATTCGGCGACGAACGGCCGAATGGGAACCATGTCGGGCATTTCATTCCGCATCGCCGTAACGTAACGGCCCAGACGCCGGCGGTAGAGTTCGTTCATGTCCACGCTAGGCTTTCAATCCGTGTAAGGCGCTGTCCGACAATAAACTACCGAATTCCTATGTAGTAGGCACACTCCGTGTGCCGTAATTCGCGGACGGCACACGGAGTGTGCCTACTACGATTCAGGCAACTTATTGTCGGGCAACGCCTAAGTGTTCACGCCCCGGTCGGGGACTGGTCCATTTTTCGGCGGGATAACGTATATTGCGGACAAACGGTAGGCCGAAAACATGGACCTGTCCCCTTCCCGCAGCGCGAGGGGGACAGTCCCATTTTCGCGGCGATTAAGCATTTTTACGGCGCCATCATCTTTTGCGCCGCGAAAATCGGGACAGTCCCCTGTGAACGGTTACCAATCGGTATTACGGTTGGCGGCCGAGACTCTCGCGCGAAAGCGATTTCGGCGAATCATTCGATCGCTGGGATGAACCTCGCGGCTCGACTTTCAATTATACCTCCACCGCGCTTAATTCGTGATAGACCGAGTGGACGACTTCGGCGTCGATATGGGGGATCGCCGCGCCCGCGCCGGCCAGGAGCGCGAGGTCGGCGAGCTGGACGACGCGGCGGGGAATGCCCGCGGCAAGTTCGTGCAGCTTGGCCACGGCGTCTTCGGCGAATATCGTATTCGTTCCGCCCGCCCGCGTCAATGCGGAGCTCAAAAATCCCTCGACGTCCGCGAGCGTCCAAAGCTCGATGTCGATGCGCAAATCGCACAACTCCAACAGCCGGTCGCCGAGATTGCCGACGTTCGGTTTTTCGACGGCCAGAATGACGGTCAGCCGGGCGTCGGGCGAGGGATCGTGGGCGGCAAGCCGCGCGACGTGCGGCAGCACGCCGCGGCCGGCTTCGTCGGCGTCGTCCAGGAAAATGACGGTATCGAGTTGGCGATAACGATGTTCCCGCAAGCAGTCGTCCAGCGTTCGCCAGAGTTGCGTGGGCGCGGCCGACGGCGGCGGATTCAAGCCCAGATCGACGGCGATTCGCCAGAGCATTTCGGCGGCGTCGAGTCCCATGAGATTGAGATGGGCGACCGCGCGGCCGCCGCGGCGGAGTTGACCGGCGAACACTTCCAAAAGCAACGATTTTCCGCTGCCGACCGGTCCCAGAACAATCCCTAGCCGGCGGTGGTTTTCCACGAGGAAATGCAAGCGGGCGATTGCTTCTTCGTGCGTCGGACTGGGATAGAAGTATTTCGGATCGACGCAGCCGCTAAACGGCAGTGTTCGAAGTCCCCAATGCAATTGGTACATGGTTGACCCCCATCTTCTGTTTTGACTCGTAATCGAGCGTGGTTGACGAGGGAAGCTGCGTAAAATGCGGCGACGCCTGGGAAAGCCGGCTCCCTCCCGTATCTTTTATGTAATCGGTACAATCGTAAGGGGAACTTGAGGGAAGTAGAGCGCGGCGGACGTTCGTTGCTCCGCCGCAAGCGAAGTGGATTCTAATCCATCTATTCATGCTTCATACTTCATCATTTCGTTTCATGTCCGACCGATATTTCGTGGAAACGCCGATTAGCTCGGACCGGGCGATGCTCGGGGGAGCCGAGGCGCATCATCTAATTCACGTGATGCGCGCGAAACGCGGGTCGCGGGTCGTGCTCTTCGACGGCAGCGGAGCGGAGTTTGCGGCCGCGGTGGAAACAATCGGCCGGAGCGAGATCGAGTTGCGGATTCTCTCGCGGGAAGAAATCGATCGCGAATTGCCGCTGAGAATCACCCTCGGCATCGCGCTGCCGAAGGGCGATCGGCAAAAGTGGCTCGTCGAAAAAGCCGTGGAATTGGGCGTGGCGGCATTGATGCCGCTCAAGACCGCGCGCGCGGCAGCGCAGCCGGTGGAACGAGCCTCGGACCGTTTACGCCGCGCGGTGGTCGAAGCCTCGAAGCAATGCGGCCGCAATCGGCTGATGGAAATTCGAAAACCGCAAAACTGGGCCGAATTCATCGAGGATTCCGCCGCGGAACCGTGCCGTTTGCTGGCCCATCCGCAAGGATTTCATCGCGGGGCCGATCCGCTGCCGAACTTGAAGCCGCCGCAAAGCATCTTGTTGGCGGTCGGGCCGGAAGGCGGTTTTACGCCCGACGAAACCGCACTCGCCGTTGCCGCCGGCTGGCATACGATCGATCTCGGCCGGCGGATGCTGCGCATCGAAACCGCCGCGCTGCTGCTGACGGCCATGGCGTCGCAGTGGTATGCGGGAATCGGAAGGGGAGAGGGGAGAGGGGAGAGGGGAGAGTAACTACAGCCGCTTGCGGCTTCGCAAGGCGATTCTCTCCCCTCTCCCCTCTCCCCTGCGTCAAACTTTTCGCATTGTAGCGGATTTAACGGCAAAATCTCCGGGCCGTGGCGACATTAACGGGAGAAGCCGGGAGAATTACTCAAGAAAATCGGCCTCCAAGAAAACAAACTCTTGGAATCGACGGCCATCCCGAGTACACTCAAGAAAGAGTCGGTCATCGACGTGCTTGCATGTCGCCATGCTCCTCGGATTTTCGCTTAGGCCTTTATGCATCAGCCGCGCATTCCCCAACCCGATGAAGTCGATCAATTGCTCCGCAATGCCGAGTTGCGCGACGAACTGGAGCGCTACTACGACGAATCGATCAGCCGCGTGAACATCCAGCACGCCACGCTCGCCCAAGAGAACGAATTCCTGGGCTGCATGTTGGCCTGGGAGCAAGCGCCGGTGCTGCCGATCTATCGCTGGTTCGAGCCGGAATTGCGGCCGCCGCGGCCGGAGTCGCTCGACGATCGGAACCTGCATAAAATTCTCGGCGACGTGATCCGCAAACTCTTCTCGCAGCATATCGTGCTCGATTTTACCGATCATTTGAGCGACCGCGAGTTATACACGCTCATTTATCGCGATATCCTTCCGGCGCGGGAAAAGAAGGTCGAATGGCCGACCAATTATCTGCATTGGGATTGCACCGGTTCGACCGTCGATCCGGAGGTCTGGTTGAAATACTACGCCAGCGAAGAGGAGCGGCTCGATTGGTCCGACACCTACGGACAACCGGTGCCGCCGGTCGAGCCGCTGCCCTACCCGCGCAATCTGCCCTGCGAGCCGGAATAGAGCGGAGTTGGTTTCCCGATAATTTTTTAGCCCCCCGTGAACGCGAGTAGTGTCTTAACAATGTGTTGCTGAAATGGTAAAAGTTATGGATTGAAAAGATAACCTTCAGAGGCGGTATCGATTTGTTTAGCATCGGAAACTTTCTTTAATCGAAAAGCCTGTTGGCCAGTCATAGAAAGCATAAATCCAGTACCCGGTGGTTCAGATGCCGCAGAAATAAGCCCAAACCAACTCGATTCGATGGCGAGAGCTTTGTAATACATGGTGCGCTTGTGAAGTCCACGACTCAACATTACATGCGTAAGATTAAATTCGTGGCAAATTATAGGTAACTTTTCGCCTGCTCGACTATTGATGCCTCTATCCGCGCTAATGACGATCCACCCGCCTTCTTTACTTAATTCCGGTATCCATTGACTGTCTGGCGTCCCGCTTGGAAATTTACTGAAAAGATGCGCAACCTCAGCATCAGCCCCGTATAGTTGCAACGAATCTCGAATCTGTTGTTCTACTATAAGATGGCTTATGCACTCGTCAAAGAAAAAACGGATGGGCTGTGTCACGCGGCAGAGGGTCTAAGATAATCGAAATATTCGATCGCAAGTTCTACTTGTTCCGGTTTTACCCCGTATATTGCGGCAACTCTTTCGGGACTTCCTTCAGATCGATAAGCATCAAATAAAGTACGGGCTGTATAACCGCAAGATTCAAAGAATGGTTCTCCAAATCGAAACTTCGGGTCCATTACGATGACTTCCTCGGCATTTCGGGTCGTGGGATAAGCAATATATTTGCAGGCTAGTTTCGTTGTATCGTCAAACACTAGACGATGGGCATAAGTGCGAACAACTTCGCCGATCATTTGGTTGTTATATTTTTTTCCGGTTAATTGAAAGTACTTTTTAACACCTTCTTCATTTTCTTCCAAACATAACCAGATTACTTGTCTTTTCGGGTCTTCAGGCGGCCCAAACAGACCAATTCGAGTGTTACTTAATGCAAATGGATATGGAACCTTGTAATATTCTTTTGCTCTAAAATAGGCATTCCGAATTGCCTGTAAGGGGATTCCTGGATGTTCTAATCTAATTCTACGGATAGCCAATGTTTGCACAAAATCCAGAAATGTAACGTCTTTTTCTTCTGAATTCTCTGGGGGTCCGAGTTGAGGTAAAATAACCGATGAGCCTTGCTTGGTTCCGAAAATCCACCGGTTCATTAAATTAGTCTTTACTCGGGCATATAATGCAGCCTCAGAAGGGCTATAAAGACCAACGTCCAGAAGATCAGTGGCGGCAACCATTTTATCTGAACCGATTAGAATAACTTTGAGTCCTGTCAACATGGACCTATACAATTATATACACGATATGCGCTATTGGTGCAAGCCCTACCCATTGGAGGGTGGCCCGCATCTTGGTGGCGCAGCAGTCTTTTAACCTGCCGGAAGGGTCGGCTTGTCCGAATGGATTCGATTCCCCCACTTTCCGCTATTTTTTCGGAATTCTTTTGGCAGCAGCCAAAAACAATTCGCGCGCCCAAGCGGAAGTTCTACCATCGGTCGCGTTGTCGAAAATTTTGCGATCATCACCAGTTAGGCGTATCCCAAACTCATCCGATTTTCGGTCTTTGGGGGCTTTGAGGCCTTCCGCGTTTATTTTTCATAAAAAGTATTATGGCAACATAAATAATTCTTGCAAGGGCATCAACAACTTTATTGTTGCTGCAATCAATACGGGCTTGGGATTTGTGAACCCAATAAAAAACCCGGTCAGACGCCAATCCGACCGGGGCAATCACAACCAAGCGTTACTTTACGTGGATTTTTCTGCTCGATGTCGCGCGATGGCTTGCGGCGCATTCACCGGGAGGCTAAATGTCGCGCGGTTTTTCCCATGCGGCGCGGTCGGGATCGGAAAATTCCGGCACGCACTTTACTTCGCGCCGACATAGCGATCCGGATTTTTCTGGAATTCCAATTGCGTGGCGGCGCTGCCGAACATGTAGATGCGTCCTTGGAACGCGGCGCAGTAAGTCAAATCGCCGGGCGCCGCGCGCTTCTCGGTGGCGGAGATCACCGGATCGTTGCCCCCGTTCGCCGGCACGAATTGCCCGGGATCGGCGAGGAATTGCCGCCGCTGCTCGTTGCCCGAAAGCCGATACGTGAACCCTTGGTGGATCACGGTCCAACGCGGATCGCCTTGCGCCCATCGCCCGCCGCGGCACAATTCCACCGGGCAAAACCCCCTAAGCGCGATCGGCGGCGCGGCGGATTGACGCGAGACGGCGGACGCCGCCGCGGATTTCCATTGCGCGGGATCGGGCTGTTGGAACGATTGCGCCACAATCTCGCCGGACGACCGAGCGCCGTTCGATTCGAGCGGAGCCTGGTAGTTGGCTTGCCGCGCATGCTCCCTGGCGGGATAAATCGTGCCCGAGCGGAAGGTCTCGGCGTACGCGCCGGGCGGCAACGTCGAATTCGCGTCTTGCCGCGGACGGGCTTGGGGCTTGGCCGGCGGAATTTCCGCGGCCGGTTTGGTCGTCGCCACGTCGGGCAGCCGCGTCGGCGCCGTGGAAATCAATCCCGCCGTTTCGGCACCGTGCTTCGAGGGCGGTTCGTTGGAAACGCTCCGGAGCGGTGTTTCGATCTTGAACTTCAGCCCGCCGATTTTCGGGTTCAGGATGTTGCCGCCATCCTTGGGGGATTCGGCGGGCGGGTTCTGGTTGTTATTCGGCGGCGGAGGCGTTGACGAATCGGGGGGCGATTTGGGTTTTTCCGGATTGTTGTCCAACGGGGGCATATTAGGCGTTAGATTGGGTTCCGGATCACGCGGCAATCCGGGCTCGAGCGGAACACTCGGCTCTTGGTTCTCCGGCGGCGGCTCGTTCGGTTTTAAGTCTTGCAGTTTCACGCGGGGCAACGGCAGTTGCTCGTATCCCTGGACGGGCGGGAGCGGTTCCGCGCCGATCGCTTTGGGATGCCTCAGATCGAGCCGTTCTTCGCCCGGCCACTGCCGCCACTGCGTTTTGAAGTGTCCGTAATTCGTCCAATTCGGCGTGCAAACGCAGCCGTAGCCCGCCGGATACTCGAGCTTGTACGTGCCTGCCGCCCCGATGCCGGACAGCAGGAGAATCAATCCCGCCGTGCCCGCGATGATGGCGGCGTTCCATCCGAAAATGTGCTTTGTCATGGACCCTCTTCCTTGTTTTTTGGCATGTCGCTCGCGTAGGACAGGTTTCCAACCCGTCGCGGCGGATCGCAAGTCCGTCTCGCGAATTCCGCATTTATCCCGTTCGCTTAATCCGCATTATTCATAAAAGCGATTTGTAGAAGCGGCATCTTGCCGCTTTTGCCTAAAATGCGGCAGGATGCCGCATCTACGATGTTTATGAATAATCCCGCTTAAAATCCTTGGCGTTGTTTGTTGTAAGCGCGGCCCAGGGTTTGGTAGCCGCGGACGGTCGAGGAGCCGAGGCCGGTGATGCCCAAGAGCCGCTCGATCGGGGCCGTGAACTTGCCCACCACGTTGTTGAAGCCCACCAGGCTGTCGTCGGCGATGAACACCCGATCGCCGGGCATCACCTGGTAGTTCGTGGCCGCCGAGCCGCCGCGGGTGA
>JADLEL010000003.1 GCA_020846145.1 Pirellulales bacterium
GCCGCCTTCGCCTTCAGCCCCGCCTCGATCACCCTCCGCTTCGCTCCCATGTTTACCTCCAAATCTTGGACCAAATAGTACATCTATCGCATCAATTTTCGTGGTCCAGTTTTTGGGGTCCATTATACCCAAAAGGTCTTGGAACATTGCCCCGACGCCCAATGGCGATTGATCTTTGCCCTGGCCAGATTCGGAGGGTTGCGGACGCCGTCCGAGACGTTGGCGTTGAGGTGGGGTCATATCGACTGGGAGCGCGGGCGGATCACGATAATCAGTCCGAAGACAGCTCATTTTGACGGGAAGGAATCCCGACAAATTCCTTTATTCCCCGAACTGCGCCCGTATTTGGAGGAAGTTTATGAACAGGCCGCGCCGGGCTCGGAATGGGTAATAACCCGCTATCGGGGTGGGAATACCAACTTGCGGACACAACTTCAAAGGATAATCGGGCGGGCGGGGTTGCAGTGCTGGCCCAAGCTTTTTCAGAATCTCCGATCTACTCGGGAAACGGAATTGGCAAAAGATCATCCGATCCATGTAGTCTGCGCCTGGTTGGGCAATTCTCCCGTCGTGGCGGCGAAGCACTACCTGCAGGTAACCGACGCCGATTACGAGCAAGAATCAAGCGGCACAGAATCCGGCACACAGGCGGCACAAAATGCAGCACAGCAACCTGCCGCGAGTTTGCGCGACACGTCGCATAAAACAGCGCAACTCGTTGCTAATCAAGGAGTTATGCTGAATTTAGCAACGAGTTGCGCCGATTTGCAAGAATGTTCAGTGACCCCGACGGGATTCGAACCCGTGTTGCCGGCGTGAAAGGCCAGTGTCCTAGGCCTCTAGACGACGGGGCCGCCTCTTGAAACACGAAAAATCAAGATTAGTCTGTATAACCGCTATCGGGTTAGTTCGTCAAGTGCCGCCCTGGGGAAAAAATGTACGAAAAGTCGATTGCCGGAGCGCATCGGCATCTAAACGAGAGCCGCCCCCATTCATTTCTCTTGGCGTTTCAACGAGGCGGAGCCTGAAAACGAGAAACAAATCATCCTTCGGCAATCGGCATCCATCGTTTCAATTATACTCCCGAATTCTCCGGCCGATTGCTTCGCCGAGGGCGTGCCGGACACTCTCGATGGCGATCCGGTCGAACACCTGCTGGAAGAACCCGGCGACGATCGTGCGGACGGCTTCGTTGCGGGTCAGTCCGCGGCAGCGGGCGTAGAAGACCTGTTCGTCATCGACCCGGCCGGCGGTCGCGCCGTGCGAGCATTTCACGTCGTCGGCCTCGATCTCGAGGCCGGGAATCGAGTCGGCCCGGGCGTCCTCGGAGAGCAGCAAATTGTCGTCGCGCTGGTAGCCGTCGGTTTTTTGCGCGTGGGGATCGACCTTGATCATTCCCCGCCACACCAGCCGCGAATGATCCTGCAATGCGCCTTTGTAGAGCAGATCGCTCTTGCACCGGGGCGCGTGGTGGCGTTGCAGCGTGTGGTAGGAGAGGTGTTGCCGGCCTTCGGTGAACATCACGCCGTTGACCTGCGCGCTGCCGCCCGGCCCGACGAGCGAAACGTGCTGATTGACCTTGGCCAGCCGGCTGCCCAGCGCGCCGATGGTCCATTGCAATTCGCCGTCGCGCTGGACGATGCCTTTTTGATGGGCGAAGTGCCACGCGCCCTTGCCCCAGTTTTGCAGATTGACGTAGCGGAGCTTCGCCCGCGGACCGACGAAAATCTCGATCGCCCCGCAGTGCAAGCCGAGGGCGTCTTCGTCGGCGGAGGCGGTTTCCTGCAGCACGGTGGCTTCTGCACCCTCTTCGAGGACGATGAGCGTGTGTCCGTAATCGACGCCGCCGGCGGTCAAACCCGATAAAATGTGCAGCGGATTTTCGACCACCACGCCCTTGGGCACATAGAGCAGCGCGCCGCCGGACCAGCAGGCCGCATGCAGCGCGGCGAATTTATCGGCGCGAAAATCGACGGCCTCGGTGAACAGGTAGGGTTGAAGCAGTTCGGGATAATCGAGGACGAGCGCGTCCAAGCTGCCGAAGAGCACGCCGCGGATGGCGACTTCCCTGTCGAGGTCGGTGACCAACTGACGGCTATCGACGGCCACCGTGCGGCCGGAGAGTTTGACGCCCTCGGCCAGGAGCGCGGGCGGCGGGGTCGCTCCATTTTCCTGCGAGTCGGGCAAGCCGAACTTGTCGAGCTTCAGCGCGCGGATGTCGGTCCGCCGCCATTCTTCCAGCGAAACATCGGGCAGCGGCAACTCGTGGAACGTCGCCCAGGCCTCGCGGCGCAGCGCGATGAGCCACTCCGGTTCATGGCGCTGGGCGAGAAACGAATCGAACAGTTCCGGGAGGAAACCGTGGGGAGTGAGTGTGCCCGGCACGTTGGTTTTCGGGGTAGGAGGGAGTTTGGATCGCTCGAATATGCGGTCGGCAAAGCCGGGAGTGAGGTAGGATTCCATGATAGGAAGGTTATTTAGCCCCCGGTGAATACACCGGGGGCCGCGGTGGTTCTTGCTATCGGCAGCCCTGTTGCATAGGACGTGTTGACTCCCCGTGTTTTTTCGAGGGCGTAACGTTTGCCCCCCGTGTATTCACGGGGGGCTAAATATCGGGAACCTTACCCTACGGTGCCTTCCATTTGCAATTGAATCAGGCGGTTCATTTCGACGGCGTATTCCATGGGCAATTCTTTCACCAGCGGTTCGATGAAACCGCTGACGATCATGGTGGCGGACTCGGCCTCGGTGAGTCCGCGGCTGGCGAGATAGAACAATTGTTCCTCGCCGATCCGCGAGACGCTGGCCTCGTGGCCGATCATCACGTCCTGCTCTTCGATTTCGATGTAGGGATAGGTGTCGCTGCGGCTGCGGTCGTCGAGGATCAAGGCATCGCAGACGACGTTCGATTTCGACTTCACGGCGTCTTTCATCACCTTGACGAGGCCGCGGTAGCTGGCACGGCCGCCGTTTTTGGAGATCGATTTCGAGACGATCCGCCCGGAGGTGTGCGGGGCGCAATGCACCATCTTCGCGCCGGTGTCCTGGTGCTGGCCGGCGGAGGCGAAGGCCACCGAGAGCACCTCGCCGCGCGCGCCCGGCTCCATCAGGTAGATCGCGGGATATTTCATCGTCAGCCGGCTGCCGAGGTTGCCGTCGATCCATTCCACCAGCGAATCGCCGAAAGCCTGGGCGCGTTTGGTCACCAGGTTGTAGATGTTGTTGGACCAGTTTTGAATGGTGGTGTAGCGGAAGCGGGCGCCGCGCTTGGCGATCACCTCGACCACGGCGGCGTGCAGGCTTTCGGTGCTGTACATGGGCGCGGTGCAGCCCTCGACGTAATGGCACTGCGCGCCTTCATCGATGATGATCAGCGTGCGTTCGAACTGGCCCATGTTCGCGGCGTTGATGCGGAAATAGGCTTGCAAGGGAAAATCGATCTTCACGCCCGGGGGCACATAGACGAACGATCCGCCCGACCAGACGGCCGAATTGAGGGCCGCGAATTTGTTGTCGGCGGAGGGAATGATCGTGCCGAAATACTCGCGGACGATCTCGGGATGCTCGCGGAGCGCGGTGTCCATATCGGTGAACAGCACGCCCTGCTTGGCCAGATCCTCGCGGAGCGAGCCGTAAACGACCTCGCTTTCGTACTGCGCCTTGACGCCGGCGAGGAATTTTTTTTCGGCCTCGGGAATGCCGAGCTTGTCGAAAGTCGTCTTGATTTCGTCGGGCACTTCGTCCCAGGAGCCGACCGAATGATCGGTCGGTTTAAGGTAATAGTAAATGTCGTCGAAATTCACGGCGATATTGCCGCCCCAGTGAGGCATCGGTTTGGAGCGGAAGATATCGTAAGCCGCGAGCCGGTAATCGCGCATCCAAGGCGGTTCGCTCTTCATCTCGGAGATCTCGGCGACGATCTCGCGATTCAAGCCCTTTTTGGCCTTGAATACGTAATGCTCCTCGTTGCGGAAATCGTATTTGTTGATCTCGCCGATCGGATCGAACGTGGGTAGCGGCGTATAGAAAATATCGGTAGCCATGGTGGTATAGCGTCAAGATGTTGTGTTGAAGCGGAGAAAAATCCTTCTCGTTCATGTTGCAATTTGAAATTTGAAATTTGAAATTGCCAATTTGCAATTTCAATGCGCGGTCAGCGCGGCTTCGTCCTCGACGATTTCGGGATGGGCGGCGCGGATGCGGTCGTAGCCCCGCTTGTGAAGCTCGGCCGCCAACTCGGGGCCGCCGGTCTCGACGATTTTGCCGCCCAAGATCACGTGCGCGAAATCGGGCGGATTGTGCTCCAATAATTGTTCGTGGTGCGTGATGATCAGAATGCCCATCTCGCGGGCGCCGATCTCGGCGATGCTCTGGCTGGCCAGCCGCACGGCATCCACGTCCAGGCCGCTGTCGGTCTCGTCGAGGATGGCGAACTTGGGCCGCAACATCGCCATTTGCAAAATCTCCGCGCGCTTCATCTCGCCGCCGGAAAAGCCCTCGTTCACGTAGCGCCGGGCGAACTCGGAATCGATTTTGAGTTGATCCATCTTCTCGGTCAGCTCCTTGCGGAATTGCCGCATGGGAATCAATTCTTCGCCCTCCTTGCGCTGCGGATTACGGATGTTCGAGGCGGCGTGGCGGAGAAAATCGGCCATGCGGACGCCGGGAATAGCCACCGGACGCTGAAACGCCAGGAACAAGCCCGCTCGGGCGCGCTCGTGGGGTTCCATGGCCAATACGTCCCGGCCGTTGAGTTCGATCCGCCCGGAAGTCACCTCGTAGCCCGGATGACCGAGAACGGCGAAGCCCAAGGTGCTTTTCCCGGAGCCGTTGGGACCCATCAGGGCGTGGATTTCGCCGCGGTGGATTGTCAGAGAGACGCCTTTGAGAATCGGTTTGTCGGCGACGCTGACGTGCAGATCGGAAATGGAGAGCGTGTCGGTCATGGCGGGGAGAGGGGACAGGATACAGGGGACAGGGAACAGGAAAAAAGGCTTCTCGATCTTTTTCCCTGTTCCCTGTATCCTGTCCCCCGTCCCCTTTTACTTCGGTTTTACTTTGGCGTGTTCGAATACGAGTTCGCGTTCGTCGATTTGCAGGCAGCCGGAGGGATGCGGCAGCGGGAGTTCGTCATCGACCTTCATGGCCCCGCGTCCGCGGGCGATGATCTGCGGCGTAAGTTCCGAAGCCGGTTTCTTGGCGATCCGCTTGCCGTAAATCTTGTCTTGCAGCCGCATCAATCCTTCCAACAGCGACTCCGGCCGCGGCGGGCAGCCGGGAACGTACACATCGACCGGCACCACCAAATCGACGCCGCGAACCACGTGGTAGCCGTGCTCGAAGTACGGTCCGCCGCCGATGGCGCAGGCGCCCATCGCCAGCACGTATTTCGGCTCGGGCATCTGGTCGTAAAGCCGTTTGATGCGGCTCGCCATTTTGTAGGTCACGGTGCCGGCGACGATCATCAAGTCGGCTTGGCGGGGGCTGGCGCGAAACGCGCCCGCGCCGAAGCGGTCCAAATCGAACCGGCCGGCTCCGGCGGCCATCATCTCGATGGCGCAGCAGGCGATGCCGAAGGTCATCGGCCAAACGCTCGCTTGTTTCGCCCAATTCAACACCTGCTCGACGCTGGCGGTAATGACGTTTTCCTCGAAACGTCCTTCGATCCAAGGTTCTGCCATTTTCGACTCTCAGGGTTCGAATGCAGGACAGTTTTCCAACCTGTCGTCCGATGTAGATTAACGGAATGACAGGTTGGAAACCTGTCCTACGAGAAATTCCAAACGGCTGAGTATAATCTTCCTTTACCCGGCTTGGAACCGGCACTGGGGATCGCCGTCGAGGCGGCACTTGGTGAGTTGCACTTCCTCGCCCACCAATTCGGTGAACATCATGCGTTCCATGGAACATACCGAATGATCCGCGTCGGCCAAGTTCGGATAGGGGCAGGAGTGGGTGCTGAGCACCGGATGCGAATTCGAGTCATCGACGGTAACCGAAATTCGCCGCTTCGCGAGCAAATCGGCCAGCGACCGCAAGCGTTCGGCGGAGGTGTTGCCTTCTACCTGATTGGCGTATTTCGAGGCCATTGCATGGGCAATCCGGCGCAGCATTTCGCGCCGGAATTCCGGATTATCGACGCTGCGGATTTCCGTCCAAAGGGTCATGGCCAAATCGGTAAAATTCGATCCTGTAAGTCGTAAACCCTTATCCGTCAACGTATAACGATGCAGAGGCCGGCCGCGCCCCTTGCGCTGGGCCTCCCGCTGAAGGACACCTTGGCTCATCATCCGAGTGAGCCTTTGCCGAACGGCGGTCGGCGTAACTTCCATCGCTGCGGCAAGTTCGGCGACGCTTAAGGGGCCGATCGCCCGAATCAAATCGAGGAAATCGCTGTCGGAGGTTGGTGATTCGATGCTCATGGAACAAAATCCCTACATCAATGGATTTTTGGACTCACCCCAACACTATTTTATATCATTTTCGCAATTATAGCAATATATATTGTTTTAATCTATGGAGCAACACTCGGTTCGCATTACTTAACATATTGGTATGTATAGACTTAGGTGTTAATAAATATTTTTTTCTTAATCCCAGAACAACCACCGGACGCTCTGGACGATTCGCCGAGAAAGTTGTTGATCTTCCACTCCCGGATAGACGTAAGTTCATGTATTTTTTTGTGGGGGATAGGCGGATCGTCTTTACTATTCAAAGGGACAACATAATAATTAGTGCGTTGGTATTGTTTTTGAGTTTTGCTGTATTTCCCATTTTCTTATCGAGGTCTATTATGGCTTGGTTGCCGCGTCGCGCGGTTGTCGTGCCGATCGATTTTTCCGACGATTCCCTGGCTGCGCTTCAGGTCGCGAAAGAGCTGGTCGGCGACCTTGCCGACTTGCACACGATCCATGTTTTGGCGATTTGGGAGCCGAATGAGCCGGGCATCGTTTGGGAGATGGTGGACGAACGGAGCCGCGCCGCGCATGCTGCCGACGCGCTCCAGAAAAAATTGGCCGAACTCGGCTTGGAGGATGCCCGGACGATTGTACGTTTCGGCGATCCCGGACATGAAATCGCCGATTACGCCCGCGAAGTCAATTCCGAGTTGATCGTCGTCTCGAGCCGCGGCCGCAGCGGATTGACCCGATTGTTGATCGGTTCCACCGCCGAGCGGGTGGCGCGGTTGGCGCATTGCCCGGTGTTGATGCTGAAGCGATGAACCGCCTTCTCGTTTGGTCGGAGCCGACGGCGTCGGCATTTTTCAGAGGATATGCCGCGTTGGGATGAGATTGTCGCTTATCAAAATCGAACGGAAAGCGAGCCGAGGGATTTCTCCCCTCGGCTAGCCGGTATTATTCATAAACATCGTAGATGCGGCATCCTGCCGCATTTTAGGCAAAAGCGGCAAGATGCCGCTTCTACAAATCGCTTTTATGCCATTAGTTTTCAGGATTGAGGCTTTCTCCTCAATGTTTTATGCGGCGAGAGCGTTAAGTTGTTGCAGGGTGGCGTGTTGCGCAGC
>JADLEL010000004.1 GCA_020846145.1 Pirellulales bacterium
ATCGGGGCGGCCGTCTTGACTTATAACTTGCTGATTTTACAGAAAAGCCAAACAGCCGCAAAAATTCCCGCTGAACCTATGCGAATCCCCGAAGAATCGCCGTCATGAAAGGCGGACGATCTCTTAACGGGCAATCTTGTCGGCGATTGACAGCGATTGACAACGGTAAATCCGGTAAAAATCCACCAGGGCACCATGCCCGGGGGTCCAATTTCGCCGCCTTGAAAAGACTTGATTTACGCGGGGGGTTACTTCCCTTCTTCGGAGCGATTTGGTAAGGTTAAGGAGACTTTTGGGTGTGGCCTATTTCGGGGGGAACGCCTATGACCAAAACCACAAATTTTTTAACCATCAAACAGGCCGCGCGCTTCCTGGGCGTTGCCGACAACACTTTGCGGAATTGGGACGCCGCCGGGGCGATCGCGGTCCATCGGCACCCGAAAAACAATTATCGGCTTGCGGATACGGTTGAAGCTGGCCGCGAACTCACTTCTGGAGGTCTGCGAAAACTAAACAAGCGAGAACTCGCCTTGAAGCTGGAGCCGATCTACGCGGCAAGAGCGAAGGCAGCGCAAGTGGAAGGCGGAAAAAAGAAGGTTCCCCAGAAATCTGGGGAACCTAAAAAGGGAAACGAAACATCCCGCCAACTCGCCAAACTCGCCGGGGTCTCGCACGACACCATCGCCAAAGCAAAGCTGGCCGAGGTCTATGAAGCGGGACCGAAGGCGAAGGGAACTAGGGGACAGTTGAAAAGCGCCGGACCTGGACGCGGGAAAACAGGCAGTACAAAAACGGAACCGCCTGTTTCCGACGTTCCCACCTTGGCCGACCTCGGCATCAATAAAAAGAAAATCTTTCGACCGTAGCACTGGCGTAGCACCGGCTATCTGCCCCTCTTTATAGCCATAAGAAAAGCCTTGCGTAACTCTTTGCTACGTAAGGCTTTGCGTGGGTGGCTGACCGGACTTGAACCGGCGACATCCAGATCCACAATCTGGCACTCTAACCAACTGAGCTACAGCCACCGCGTAGGATCGATTCTCAATATAACGCCCGGAAAAGCAGGCGTCAACCGCCCGATTTCTTGCGCCGAGCGGCCGCGGGCGCGGAAAAATAAATGATCGGCGGCGCATTTCCGGCCAGGCGGATTAGCGGGCTTTGGCGACTTGCTGCAGTTGGTTCATGTAGTCCACGGCGATGTTGAGGACTTCGTCGAGGTAGTAGGTCCGTTCGATGTGGTTTTTCTCTTTATTGATGAGTTCCTCGAGCTTTTTCTCCTCTTCCTTGTCGGGATTCATGTCCTTGAGGAATTTTTGTTCGTTCAAGGTTACGAGTTTTTTCGCCTTTTGCTCCTTGAAGCGGTCGATATCGTGTTCCAGTTTTTGGAATTTTTCGGTCGCCTTGACGCGTGGCTCCGAAAGTCGCTTGAGCTGCGCGACGATGGCGGGCGACACGGCGTCCTGTTTCTTGTAGGACATGGGATCGATGCGATCGAACGCGATGGGATAATCGAGGTCGGCCTCGCCCACGTCGAGGTGCGTGGTGAGCGAGGGCAATTCGATGTCCGAGAGCACGCCGCGTTTTTGGGTGCTGTCGCCGGAGGGGCGGTAGAACTGTTGCATGGTGATCTTCAGCGCGCCCATCGGGGTGTAGTTGGGAATGCGGAAGAACCGTTCGCCCACGTCGAGCAGGCTTTGCACGGTCCCCTTGCCGTGCGTGGTATGGTCGCCGACGATCAGTCCGCGGCCCCAATCTTGAATCGCGCCGGCGAGAATTTCGCTGGCGCTGGCGCTGAACTTGCTGATGAGCACGACGAGCGGCCCCTTCCAGGCCATGTCGCCGCGGTCGGTATCGTTGTAGGGGATGACGCGTCCTTCGGCGTCCTTGACTTGGACGACCGGTCCTTCGGGAATGAAGAGGCCGGTGAGGCTGATGGCCTCGACGAGTGCGCCGCCGCCGTTGTAGCGGAGGTCGAGAACCACGGCATCGACGCCCTTTTTATTGAAGCCGTCGAGAATGGCGCGGACGTCGCGGGTGGCGCTGCGGTATTCGGGCACGCCCTGGCGGTTGGCTTCCATGTTCATGTAGAAGCTGGGCAGGTCGATCACGCCGATTTTATAGGGCGTGCCGTCGGATTTGTAGCCGGCGTCGAAAATCTCGCCCTTGGCTTCCTGGTCCTTGAGTTCGATCTTCTCGCGCACGAGCTGAATGATCTTGCGGCCCGACTTGTCGGCGGGGATGATTTCCAGCCGCAGCGTGGTGCCGCGCTTGCCGCGGATCAGATTCACCGCGTCGTCGAGCTTCATATCGACGATATCGACGATCTCTCCCGTCTCGCCTTCGCCGACGCCGATGATCTTGTCGTTGACCTTGAGCAACCCGCTCTTCGCGGCCGCGCCGCCGGGGACCAGGTGCTTGACGATCGTCATGCCATCCTCGCCCAGGAGCGACGCGCCGATGCCGTCCAGCTCCAAGCGCATCATGATGTTGAAGTTCTCGTAGGTGCGGGGCGACATGTAATCGGTGTGCGGATCGAAGGCGGAGGTCATCGCCGTGAGGTAGATTTCCAGCAAATCGCTGGAATTGATCTGATGCATCCGTTTATTGAGGCTGCGGTAGCGCTTGGTCAACTTGTCGATCGCCTCCTGTCCTTCCTTCTTGTCTTCTTCGTCCTTGCTGGTTTTCAGCACCAGGAGTTCGTACTTGATGAATTTCCGCCAGCGCTCCTTGGCCTCGGCGGCGTCCTTGACGTACTCCAGCTTGTCGCGGTCAACCGACATCTCCTCGTCGATGGTGAAATCGTGCGGTTGGGCGAGCAATTCCTCGATTTGTTTCAGCCGCTCATCGACCCGCTGCAAATAGCGCTTGAAGACCGTATAGGCGAAACCGACGTCGCCTTTGAGAACCTGTTCCGCGAGTTTGTCCTGCTGGAGCTTGAATTCATCCACGTCGGATTGATAGAAATACATCTTCCGCGGATCGAGCGACTTAAGGAAGTTTTTCATCCAGCGCGCTGCGATCTCGCCGTCCAACGGATGCTTCAACAGGTGTTCTTGCTGCAACAGCCGGGTAACGACGTTGGCAATCTGCTTATCGCCGGAAGAGGGGCCTTGCGGATCGGCCCAAGCCGCGGTCCAACACCATGAACTTACGATGCCGACGAGGACCAAGGTGTGGAAATGACGTCGCGCCAAGATTTTTTTCAACAAAGATAACATTCATGGACCTCGTAAACTGGGTAAAATAGAAGAAGTTTCGCTATTATGTAGAATGCTTGCCTTGGCACATACTACTCGGTTGAAGTGGTGGAAGCAAGATCGGCATAACTCGTATTTCGGGTGGCCTTATAGAAGTTTTTGATAATTTGTGTAAAAACCGTAATTATGGGTAGAGCAAAAACCGTTATTGGAATGGCACAACATCATGCCAATCCATAATAACTATTTATCTTCCTACTGTTCGTTGCCAAACTGAGTTGGTTCTTGCAAAAACAGGTGTTCTGCGGTCTTATCCCGCTCTAATGTGGGGATCGAAGTCTTTGGTTTGAATCGTGCCCCCTCGCCGCTTTGTGTTCTATCCTCAAAACAGTCTCAAGCTGGAACTCGATTCATCGCGCGTGGAATTCACCCCGACATCATGGAAGAGGAACCGCTAAGGAGAGACGTTTCCCGCGAATCTCGCGAATGAACTCGATCGAGCCTGGAGCGAGGTTCGCCGGCTTCGGGCCATACGACCGCGCGTTTACATCACGGCGAAGTAATTTTCCACCGCGAAATCAAAAAACTCGGCGGTCATTTCCGGGGGTCGGTTGTAATAGAGGCAATAGTTGCGCACTTGGAGCAGCAGATCGCGGGGCTGGCAGAATCGCAGCGGGCGGCCCGTCCGCTTGTAGAAGTTCTCGATCAAATGATCGACCGGCTCCCGGTGATAGATCACGCCGAACTGTCGCGCCATGATCTCGAACAGGCGGTGGAATTCCTCCTCGGAGGGATCGATGACTTCGATCTTGTAGGGGATGCGGCGGAGAAACGCCTCATCGACCAAGTCGCGCGGCTCCAAATTCGTGGAAAAAATGATGAGCTGGTCGAAGGGCACGTCGAGCTTCTTCCCATTGGGCAAGCCGAGGTAGTCGAAGCGTTTTTCCAAAGGCACGATCCAGCGGTTCAACAGTTCGTCGATGCGCATCCGCTGCCGGCCGAAATCGTCGATCACCAGCGTCCCGCAGTTGCTTTTCAATTGCAGCGGCGCTTCGCAAATGCCGGTCCCCTTGTTGACGGTTACTTCGAGTTGCTCCATGGTCAACTCGCCGCCGGCGATGATCGTCGGGCGGCGGATGCGAACCCAGCGCTGGTCGATCTTGCGATTGTCGATCAGCCCGTGATTGGCGGGCAGCGGCATCTCCTTGTGGTTGACGGGATCGAACAAGCGGATGATTTCGCCGTCGATGCCGATGGCGCGAGGTATCCAAATGGTCTGGCCGAAGGCGGCGGTGACGCGTTCGGCGATGCTGGTTTTGCCGTTGCCCGGCGGTCCGAACAGGAACAGCCCGCGGCCGGAATTGATCGCCGGTCCGAGGCGGTCGAGCATTTTTTTGTTGAGCACGAGGTCGGCGAACGCGCGGTGCAGGTCTTCGGCCGAGGGATGCTGGCCGGTGAGCGATTGGGCCTTCACGCCGGCGATATAATCTTCCAGGGTAACCGGGGCCGAGCCGAAATACGTGCAATGCGCGGACAAACGCCTGGCGCGTTCCCGGCCGAGATCGGTCAACTGATATTGGAAATCGTTCATCGGCGCCGCGCCGCGATGGCAGATCAACTGCTGATTCTTCATCTCGCGGAGCAGCGTATCGATGGGCACGAAGGGGAGCTTGATTTGCTCGGAAATTTCCCGGCCGGAAGAGTCGCCGCGGGCGAGCAAGTACTTGAGGATCATCGCCTCGACATCGCTATCGCTCAGGCCGGCCGATGGGAAGGAATCCGGCTCCGGCGGGAAAAAATCGACAAAGTCTTCCGCAAGTTCGGGGATCATGATGGGGGGTGTCGCGGGAGTCGGCTCCGGCCGCTTGGCGGGCGGAACGGAAGTTGTGCCCGCCGCGCGGGGCGTTGCCTGGGTGGTAATTTCCTTGATCCGCGCCAGGATGGCGTCGATTTTATTGTCGGGCGGGGACGGCGCTTCGTGGCTCGGCTCGGCGGCCGCCACCTCCGTCCAGGGATTCGACGCATCGCCCTCGACCGCTCCGCCCGCCAATCGCGCCAACAAATTACCGTGGTTCGTTTCCGACATAAACTGCCCGATCCGGTTGGTGATGAATTCGCAAGCCATATTGCCCACAGTAGAACTTTAGCTTTTAGTAGGCATCGCGGTCAAATGGGGGCGATTCGCCGACGTCGAAACGGATCGGATCGAGCGGATTATGTCGATTGTGCCGGGAGTTTTCCGGAATGTCCAATCGTTCCCACGCAGAGCGTGGGAACGAGCGCTTACGCTCCTATTGCCGTTAAACCGAGCTGCTATAATGGAGGAATCCACGCAGGAGACACCGGCCCCGCTTTACGACTTCATGACGCCTATTCCGAAAACGACGCGCATCGGCGCGGTGCGGTATCTGAACGCCAAGCCGTTGACGCACGCGCTGCCGCAAACGGCTCCCTGGGCGGAAGTGATCTTCGATTTTCCCAGCCGCCTGGCCGATCGTTTGGCGGCCGGCGATTTGGACGTAGCGATGATTCCCTCGATCGAGTGGCTGCGGCATCCGAACTTTCGCCCGGTTTCCGACGCCTGCATCGCCTGCCAGGGTCCGGTGCTCAGCGTGAAACTCTACGGCCGCGTGCCCGTCGAGGAAATCCGCACGCTTGCGCTCGATGAAGGCTCGCGAACCAGCGCCGTCTTGGCGCGGATTCTGCTCCGCGAGCAAAGCGGCGTACGGCCGGAAATCCAGCCGTTGCCGCTGGGGGCGGATATCTCGGAAGTCGCCGCCGATGCGGTCCTGTTGATCGGCGACCGCGGCATGGCGCCGGTGAATGGGAAGTTCGATTTCATTTGGGACTTGGGCGAACGTTGGACCGACTGGTCGGGTCTGCCTTTCGTCTTCGCGCTGTGGATCGCCGGGCCGGATATCGAATTGCAACGCCTAGCCACAGCATTGACCGAGTCGCGCGATGAGGGATTACTCCATTTGGAAGAGATCGCCCGGCGGGAATCGCCCAATCTCGCCATCTCCGAAGCCGAGTGTTTGACCTATTTGCGCGATCATCTGCACTTTTACTTCGGCCCGCGGGAGCAGGCGGGCTTGCAGCGTTTTTTCGAATTGGCGAAGAATATGTAGTATGTGGTAGGCAGTAGGCGGTAGGCAGTAGATAGTAGGTAGCGAAAAGAAAAATGGTTCATCCGGCTAAAGCGTACCTAACCGATTAAGGACGTTGGAACGTGGCCGCGGCGGCCCAAAGGGCCGGCAGTTCGCCCAGCCCCAGGCAACGCCTGGGGAAAACGGCGCGGCATAACAATTTC
>JADLEL010000005.1 GCA_020846145.1 Pirellulales bacterium
AAAGCGCCGCCAAGCCGATCAGGCTGGCGGCGTACTCGGGATGCGCTTCGCCCAAGACCTTCTTGCGAATCTCCAGCGCCTGCCGAAAGAGCGGTTCGGCCTTCGCGTACTCGCCCATCGAATAATACAGCGCCGCCAAGTTGTTCAGGCTGCGGGCGTAATCGGGATGCGCTTCGCCCAAGACCTTCTTGCGAATCTCCAGTGCCTGCCGATGGAGCGGTTCGGCCTTCGCGTACTCGCCCATCGATTGATAAAGTATCGCCAAGTCGTTCAGGCTGGCGGCGTAATGGGGATGCGCTTCGCCCAAGACCTTCTTGTAAATCTCCACCGCCTGCCGCAAGAGCGGTTCGGCCTTCGCGTACTCGCCTAATGCTCGATATTGAGCGCCAAGATTGAGGATGCACGCGGCCGTATCGGGATGTTCTGACCCCGATATGGATTTACAAATACTTACCGCTTCTTCCGCTAAAGGCAATGCCTCCCGCGATCGGCCTCGTTTCCCAAGTTCATAAACGCGAACATTCAACTGCTCCGCCCTTTTCAATTGTCCTTCTTCTTGGGGAGTTAGTTTTTTGGCCGGCGCTACCGATTTCTCCTGCGCGGACTTGGCTCGATCCGGTTCCGCCTCGGGTGCATCCGACTTGGAGGCCGGCGGGCCGGCATCCGTTTGCGCGAGTCCGCAAACGCAAACGTTCGACAAGCCGCAAACCAAGAGGAACGAACGCAAATGAAATCTAAAAAATGGTAACTGTTCACAGGGGACTGTCCCGATTTTCGCGGCGCAAAAGATGATGGCGCCGTAAAAGTGCTTAATCGCCGCGAAAATGGGACTGTCCCCCTCGCGCCGCGGGAAGGGGACAGGTCCATGTTTTCGGCCTACCGTTTGTCCATAAAATACGTTTTCCCGCCGAAAAATGGACCAGTCCCCGACCGGGGCGCGAACGCTTACAAAAAAAAATGAAATTTTCTTCACGGTTCGTTCTCCTCTCCCTCGCTCGCCACGCTTACCGCGCGGGTGAAGATGAAATGGGGTTCCAAACGCTCTTGAATAATTCGCTGCGTGCGGAGCACCGCATCGTCGATCCGGCTGGTATTGGAGAAATTCGGCCCGCGCGTGGAGTCCGCGTCCTCGGGAATCCGTTTTCCCCGGACGAACCACAGGGGAGCCTGTAGGTTTTGCGGCTTCGCCTTGGGGAGTTCGGTAAAAAAGCCTTTCAAATCGAGGTCGCGCGGCAGGGGTTCCGCGCGGGCCAAGAGCAGCAGCGTCTCCATGCCCGGCGGACCTTGCATGGCCCAGCCCTCATCGGCGGCCGGGGGCAGGCTCAGGCGAGTTTGCTCGATCTCCTTTTGCGGCCGCTCGTCCCAGCGGCCCCGCGTCCAGGGATAGACCGGCCAGGCCGCGCCCCGGCTGTCGATCCAGACCAGATAGATATAAGCCGGGCGGTTGAGGTCGGCTTTAATCTGAACCTTATCGTTGGGCCGTAGCGACATGACCTGCCGCTTGAGCAGGGAAAGCCCGCGCCGCGCGGGATCGGCGGTATTCCAAATCAAAACGTCCAGCGTGCCTTCCAGCGGCGCGACGGTCGGCGCGGTTCCTTGAGTCCGGCCGGGCGGCGGGGATTCGCGCCAAAAAGCCCAGCCCAAGAACAATATCAGCCCGGCAACCAAGCCGGTCCCCAGCAACTTGCGGCGCAACGCTCTTCCCGGCTGCCGCCACTGCCGCAGGTCTTCGGCCAGGTCGGCGGCCGTGAGGTATCGCTGGGCGGCGTCTTTTTTCAGGCATTTGAGGCAGATTTTTTCCAGTTCCGCGGGAATCTTGTCGTCGATCTGCCGCGGCGGGCGGGGATCGCGATGGAGGATTTCATCTTCGAGGATTTGCGGATCGGCGCTCTCGAAGGGGCGGCGGCCGGCGAGCATTTCGTAGAGGATGACGCCCAACGCCCAGACGTCGGCCCGGCCGTCGAGACGGTGGGTTTCGCCGCGGACCTGTTCGGGGGCCATATAGCGAAAAGTTCCCGCATATTCGCCCGCTTGCCGCTGTTGCCGGCTCTCGTGCAAGGCGAGGCCGAAATCGGCCACGTGCGGCCGGCCTTCCCGGTCGAGCAGGATATTGCCCGGCTTGAGGTCGCGATGCACGAAACCGTGCCGGTGCGCGAAATGCACCGCCTCGGCCGTGGGGATCAAGAGTTCCGCGGCCCGTTCGGGCGCGAGCCGTTCGCGTTGCAGCAATTCGCCGAGCGTGCAGCCTTCGCCGAGCGTACCGCCTTCGATGTAGTCCATCACCACGTAGGGCGTGCCGGCCGCGTCGCGGTCGATGTGGTGGACGGTTACGATGTGCGGGTGCTTGAGCCGCACCACCGTTTTGGCCTCCTCGAGGAGTCGTTCGACAATCCGGGCCGAATGGGGTTGGTCCAAACGGGGAATCTTGATGGCGACTTGCCAATCGAGTTCTTTCTGCCGGGCGAGATAGACCGTGCCCATCGCGCCTTGCCCAAGGACTTTCATAATTTCGTAATTGCCCAAGATATCGCCGGATTCGAGTGGCGGCGAGGGCCTGGCGGGGACTTGGGGATCGGTGGAGCTTTTCGAAAAAGCGGCGGTAAGCTGCGCATCGCAGGGAATGTTCAAGGAGGAGATGCTGGAAATATCCGGAAGCTCGCCGCGCTCCCCCCGGACCGTGGCGGCAATGCAGTTCAGATCGATCTCCGCGCCGAGCTTGGGGAAACGCGCGGCAAGTTCTTCCCGGGTGGGGAGGATGTCGCAGAGCGCCCGGGTTTCGCATTCCGCCCGCAAGAGTTCGACGACGTCCGACTCCTCGGCAAGCAATTCGGGCCATTCGGTCAGATAGCTCTCCAACAGCTTCCGCTCGCCCGAACGCCAGCGCAGCTCCTGATCGGCTTTGATCAATTCCCGCAGCACCGGATTCCGGTGGGGATCGCCGCTCGGCGGGAGCAATGCCTGAAAATCGACCGGCGCTTTCATTCGCCAGGCGGCTTCCAGACGCCCGACGGCGTCATCGACCAGATCCCACTCGCGATCGTTGAAATCCATGACGATAAGCCCTTTTCTGGAGAAGAGAGCAATACTGAAGAGCTATTATAATCCGGGACATCGTTTCTTTAATAGCGGGGCCTACGAAAAACGGTGGGCGTGTGATCCGGCCAAAACACCTCCCTCGATAGCGGGGTGAAATGTCGGGGAAACTTATCAAGTCTTACGTTTATCGGTTCACGGTTTTCGGAGCCGACGGTTGGGAGTTCGGGTCCCTCTGGGTGCGCTTTGCATTTCTAGGGAAATCTTCGCCATTGGCGGGGACAAGTCATGGGAGGAGGCCGGATAGGCGGTAGCCCGCATTATTCATAAAAGCGATTTGTAGAAGCGGCATCTTGCCGCTTTTGCCTTAAATGCGGCAGGATGCCGCATCTACGATGTTTATGAATAATCCCGGATAGCCGATCCCATGCGAACGATGGATAAAAAAAGCCTCCTTGGAAAGGCGGAATGCCCGCCATCCCAAGGAGGCGAAGGTTAATCGATCTCGCTATTTTCGGCGGAGGTACGCTCCGGCCAAGGCCGCGCCGGCCAGGAGCAGCAGCACGAGCGTACCGGGTTCCGGCACGGCCGCGGAGCCGGCGGCGTAGGGCCCGCCGCCGATCGTCAAGGAATTCTGGACGATGCTCGGGGCGGTCAAGCTGCCGGTGCTGGCGACAAACGTGGCGCCGGTTCCGGTGATGGCGTTGACGCTATGCGCGCCGTCCATGACGACGAACGTGGCGTTGTTGGCGATGGACGAGGAACTCGCAATCTGACCGGTGGCGGCCAGGGCGAGAGTTCCCGTGCTGATGGTCGTCGGACCGTTGTAGGTGTTGACGGCCGTCAATTCCAACCGCCCCGCGCCGGTCTTCACCAAACCGGCGGTGCCGGTGCCGTTGGAGAGGACGCCGGCAAGCACGGCCTTATCGGTCGTAGCGCCGGCGTTGTCGTCCACCAAGACGGTGCGGTCGGCGCCGTTCAGGTCGATGGCGTTGAGCATGGTCGTCACGTTCAGGGCCGTCGTGGAACTCAATTTGAGCGTGCCGACGACCTCGGTGCCGACGGTCGCGCCCCAAGTCAGGGGCGCCAAGGCGCCGCCGACGTTGACGTCCATATTCCCGGCTCCGGCGGAGAAGCCGCCGCCGTTGGCGGTCCATTGGAAGTTGCTCGCGCCGCTAGCGGCCAAGCCGCGGGTGAAGGTCGCCGCGCTGTTGCTTTGCAGCACGCCGCCGTCGAGCTTCAGGAAGCTCGCGGTGGGCAGCCCCACGCCGTCGTCGGCTTGGAGCGCGCCGCCGGAGATGATGGTATCGCCGAGGTAGGCGTTGGCGCCGGTCGCTGTCAGCGTTCCCGCCCCCAATTTGCTCACCGTGCCGGGGCCGCTGATAACGGCGGCATAGCTCGATGCATTGGAGCGGTTGAAACTGACGGCGGCATTGTCGGTGATATTTCCGGCGTAGCTTCCGGTAGTCCCGCCCGAGCCGATCTCGAGGGTGCCGGCGGAAACGGTCGTAAGACCGGTGTAGGTGCTGGCGCCCGTGAGGGTTAGCTTATTGGCGAGCAACTTCGTAAACGTGGCGGTCGTCGCGCCGCTGATGACACCCGATAAGGTGAGATCGTTGGAGCGGTTGACGATCAAGGCGGAGGTGCCGTTGATGGCGATGTTCCCCCCCACGATGCCGGTCGTTCCGGCGTTGCCCAACTGCAAGGTGCCGGCGGAGATGGTGGTCGCGCCGGTATAGGTGTTGGTGCCGGTGAGGATCAACATGCCGGTGCCGGTCTTCGTCATTGATCCGGACGCGGCGGCGGTACTCGAGATCACGCCCGACATAATGGCGTAATCACCGGCTTTGAAAGTGTTGTCCTCGACCTGGATGGTTCGCGAGCCGTTCGCCAAGTTGACGTTGTTTTGGAACGTCGTTACGTTGGCGGCGGTGGCGGAACCGAACTTCAGCGTGCCGACGATGGTATTCGCAGCCGACGCGGTGCCCCACGTGAGAGACGCGCCCGAACCGAGATTGACGGTCATGGTGCCGGTGCCAGCGGAGAAACCGCCGCCGTTGGTGGTCCATTGGACGTTTCCGGCCGCGGTGCCGCAGGTACGGGTAACGGTGGTGTTGCCGATGCTTTCCAGCACGCCGCCGTTGAGGCTCAGCAAGCTGGCGGTCGGCAGTCCCGTGCCGGAAGTGGCCCGCAGAGCGCCGGCGCTGATAATCGTGTTGCCGGTGTAGGCGTTCGCGCCCGTGAGGGCCAACGTGCCTGCGCCGGTTTTCGTGAGGTTGGAGGGGACGGTGGTGCCGTCGGCGATGATGCCGGAGATAGTGGCGTAATCGGCGTCGGTATAGACGTTATCGTCCGCCTGGATGGTTTGATGGCCATTCAGGTTGATGGCGTTCTGCAAAGTGGTTACGTTGCGTGCCGTAACGGAACCGAACTTCAGGATGCCGACGAGATTGTTGCCGACGGTCGTTCCCCATTCGAGCGCGGCGCCGCTGTTGACGTTAACCGTCATGGTGCCGCCGCCGGCGGAGAAACCGCCGCCGTTCGTGGTCCATTCGAAGGCGCCGCCCCAGGATCCGATCGAACGGGTGAAAGAGTCGTTGCCGACGCTTTCCAACACGCCGCCGTTGAGGCTGAGCTTGCTGCCGGTGGGCAATCCCACGGTATCCAAAGCCCGGAGGGCCCCGGTGGTAATGGTCGTGGGGCCGATGAAGGAGTTCGCCCCGGTGAGGGCCAGGGTGTTGGCGCCCGTTTTGGTGATGCCCACATCGGTTAGCAAGGTGTCGCTATTGCTAATGATGCCGGAGATCACGGCATAATCGGCGTCGGTGGCGGTGTTGTCGGTGACCGAGATCGTGCGGGTAGCACCGGCAATATCGAGGCCGTTTTGGAAGGTAACCACGTTCTGGGATGAGGCGGAACCGAAATTCAGGGTGCCGTTGATATTCGACCCGATATTCAGGCCGAAGGGAATGGTGGCTCCCGCGCCGCCGAAGTTGACGGTTAGCGTTCCGGGGCCGGCGGCGAAACCGCCGTTAGTCAACTGCGTCGTGCCGATCGCGCGCGTGAAACTCGCGATGCCGTTGCTCTGGAGGACGCCGCCGATGAGTCGGAGGGCGCTGCCGCTGGGCAGACCCACGCCGTCGTCGGCCTGGAGTATGCCGGCATAAACCGAGGTCTGTCCGCTGTAGGAATTCGCGCCGTTCAGGATCACCGTGCCGGTGCTGGCTTTTTCCAAAACGCCGCTGCCGGCCAACGTGGCGTTGATCGTGCCGTTTTGGACGTCGAATTGATTGCCGTTGACGGTCAACGTGCCGGTGCCGTTGATCACGGCGCCGCCGGTGAGCTGCAACGTGGCGATGGTTTGCGACAGCGCGCCGATATTCAACTCCGTGCCGGAGACAACGTAGCTACCGGCGGGCAGGGTGTTGGTGGCGGAACTGTAATCGAGCGTGCCGGCGGTGAAACTCAAGTTCCCCGCGAAGGTCGAATTGGTTACCGTCGCCGTGTTGGCGGCGATTTTGCTCAGGGTTCCGGTGCCGCTCAGGTTGCTGAGGGCAACCGCGTCGGAACGATTGACGACCAACGTGCCCGTCGCGCCGATCGAGGTGGGACCGGCCACGGAGCCGGTGGTGCCGGCGGAGCCGAGTTGCAGCGTTCCGCCGGAGATGGTGGTCGTGCCGCCGTAGGTATTATTGGCGTTCAAGATCGCGGTGGCCGTGGTGGTTTTGTTCAAACCGACCGAAGGCCCGCCCGCCAAGACGACATTGATCGTCCCGCTTTCGATTTCGTAATCGCCGGTCGCGGTAATAGCGCCGGTGCCGGAGACCGTGCCGGAGAGCACTTGAACCGTCCCGACGGTCGGGGTCAGAGCGCCGATATCGAGCGTTCCGGCCTGGACGACATAATTGCCGCCGGGCATGGAAGGCGCGCCGCTGAAATCGAGCGTGCCCGCGCTCAAGGTGGTCGTGCCGGTGTAGTTATTCGCAGCGGTCAGGGCCAGGGTGCCCGTGCCGGTTTTGATAATGCCGACTCCCGTGCCGCTAATGACGCCGGAGATGACGCCCTTAGCGGGGACAATTCATGGGAGGCGGCCGGATAGGCGATAGGCGATCCCATGCGAACGTTGGATAAAAAAAGCCTCCTTGGAAAGGCGGAATGCCCACCATCCCAAGGAGGCGAAGGTTAATCTATCTCGCTATTTTCGGCGGAGGTACGCTCCGGCCAAGGCCGCGCCGGCCAGGAGCAGCAGCACGAGCGTGCCGGGTTCCGGCACGGCCGCCGCGGCGGCTTGCATCGGCACGCCGATGTTCAGCGAATTCGCCACGATGGAAGGTGCGTTGAGCGTCGCGCCTACTGCGACCGAGACGGCGGCGGTCGGGGTGCTTAGCGGCGTGGTGAAGGTCAACGTGCCTTCATTGACGAAGGTATTGCCGGTGTACGTCTGACCGGCGCTCAAGGTCAACGTGCCTAGGCCGCGTTTGGTCAATCCGCCGGAGACGTTGTCGGTGAACGCGCCGACCGGGCTTACCAAGGGAGCGGTTCCGCCGCCGCCCAGGAAGGTGAACGTCAACACGTCGGTGGCCAGATAGTTGATGCCGGGATTTGTAATGGTGATCCCGGTGATGTGGCCGTTAACGTCGATGGCGGCGTTGGCGGTCGCCCCGGATCCGCTGCCGCCCGAAATCTGGACCAGAGGCGGCGCGACGTAGCCGGTGCCGTTGTTGTTGGGGTCGGCGTCCAAGGCGACGCTCGTCAAGCCCTTGCCGGTGGGAGCGAGCAGCATCGACGTGGTATCTCCCATGTCGAAGCCGGCGGTGTCCATGACGGCGCCGTCGCTATAGACGTACATCTCCATGTTCCGCACCCAAGTGCCTTGGTTGGCGCGGGCGGCTTTCAATACGCCGCCGTGGAAGTTGACGATGCCGACGTTATTCGTCTGGCCGGTTCGCTCTTCGAGGACGTACGTCGCCAGGGTGCCATCGACGGCGGCGGCGTTGTTGGGAACGCCCAAATTGAGGATGCCGCGGCCGTTGGTTTGGTACGCAAGGTAAATGCGGTACACGTTCGAGATGTCGGCCGTGCCGCTGACGTTCATCACGCCGGCGCCGATATCGCCCAGCACGTTGCTAACCGTGGAGGTGCCGGACACGACGGTCGGACCGCCGGTAAAGTTGGCGACGCCGAAGGAGGTGGCCGCCGCTCCCAGCCAGAGCCGGGCGCCGGAGGCCAAATTGAGCGTTCCACCGGTTTGCTCGAACAGGCCGTAGCCCGCGTTGCCGATGTAATTGTAGGCGCCGTTGAGGTTCAGCGTTCCGCCGGACAATTTCAATTGTCCGTAGGAAGCGGCGGCATCGCCGTAATAGGAGTAACTGGTTACGGTCGCGGTGCCGCCGGTTTGCTTGACGACGCCGAGGCCCGCGGTGCCGACGACGAGATATTCCCTGAATTGGGCTTCGCCGGCGGAAATGTTGATGGCGCCGATTCCGGTGGCGGCGGTGCCGACCCAGGTCCGGCCGCCGAAACGCAGCGAGCCGCCGGTCTGGTTGAGGACGCCGACGCCGGCGCCGCCGACTTGGACGCCGTCGTACCAGCTATCGACGCTTCCGCCGGAGAGGTTGTAGTACCCCTTCGCCGTTGCCGAACCGTCGCCGCCGATGATCCACGTCCGGGAGCCGGTGTTGACCGATTGCAGGGTGCCGCCCGTTTGATTGATCGTGCCGACGGCGTTGTCCCAGCGGCCCACGTAGAAGATGCCGACGTCGAAGGAGGCGTTATTCTGGAGGTTGACGGTAGTGACGGCGTCTCCAGCCACGGCCACGTTCGTTTCGAGCGTCGAGGTCATGACGACCTTGGCGTTGTCTTTCAGCATGAACGTCGTTTCGCCGTACACGCCGACGTCGAACCAGTTGCGGTCGAGAATCAGTTGGCTGTTCTCCGACATGGTGACCGTGGCCTTGGTTCCGGTGTTGGCGGCGAACTTCACGTAGCTCAAGGCTTCGATTTTCGCGTTGCCTGACATCGTCAAGGTGGCGTCGGCGCCGGGATTGTCGCCGATCCACATCGAACCCACGTCGGCTCGGGTACTCAAGTTAATCTCGGAATTGCCCGACATTTCTAGCACCGGTTTGCTGTTGAAGCCGGTGGCGCCGCCGTAGTAGCCGAGGGACATGAAGTGGGCGTCGATCTTCGAATCGCCGGTCATCTTCAGGGTGGAAGTGTTGCCGGTGGTAATGCCTTTGCCCACATAAATGTAGCCGTTGATGTCGATCGTGCCGCTCTTGATCTCCATCGTGGTGTCGGTCGTCGTGGCATTGTCGCCCGCGACGAGCCAGGCGGAGATGGCCGAGAGGTCGGACTCGAGCTTGTACACCGCGCCGGCGCCGCCGTCGAAGACCATGCTTCCCTCCACCAGGCGGATGTCCGAGTGGTTGAGAGTTTGGACTCCGGGGTAATTGAAGGTCAACTTGCCGGTTCCGGTCTTATAGACCACGCCCGTCCCGATGCCGTTGATCTTGCCGGAGAGGGTGATGTCCTGAGTCGATTCGATCGTCAGGCCGCCGGAAATGGTAATCCCGCGTTGGGTTGTCACGGATGCCCCGCCGGCGTACCTGAGGGTGCCGTTGAGCGCCAGTTGCGAGGGATCGAGGCTCGTTACGGCGTTCCAAGCGCCGAGCGAGCTGGGCGCACCGTCGGCGAGGTTGGTTACTTCCAGCGTACCGCCGTACATGACCGTGGGGCCGGTGTAGGTATTGGCGGTGTTGGCCAGGACTAGTTTACCCCCCTCGAGGAGTCCCAAACCGCCCGCGCCGCTCACCACGCCGTTGAGGGTCAGCGAATTGGAGTCGTCGCCCGCCGGATCGAACACGTTGATCCGCGTATTCTGGCCCAGGACCACGGGGACGTTCACGACGTGATTCCCCGTAACCACCGTAATCTGCGCCTCGGACGCGATCGTGGTGCTGAGCGTGAGGGTGCTTCCGGCGCTCCCCAGGTCGCTGAGCGTATAAGGCGTCGCATTATTGAAGATTACCGTGCCGACGTCCACGTTGGCCTGCAGATCGACGACGCTGCCGCCGATCGCGCCGCCGAAGTTCCCGAAGAGCGCCTGTTGATTGGCGCCGGGAACCGAAGTGGTCCAATTCGCGACGTTGCCGTAGGCGCCGCCCGAACCGTTGTTCCATTCGTTGGTGATCGCGGCGAAAGTCGCTTGGACCTTGCTCGGAGTGAACGGATCGCCCACGATGCCCGCCGTGTAGGTCAGGCCGTAAGTCGAGGTTCCGATGCTATCGACTCCCGGCATCAGGGTGGGAGCGATTTCGCCGAGTCCGGTGGCCCAGGACATCAAATCGACCGGTGATCCCGTGTAATAAAACGCGGGGTCCGAAGTGTTGGTGACAAAATCGACGACGCCGCTGCCGGAAACGTTCGTGGGCGCGGAATCCAACAGCAAGAGATCGGAGCCGGTGCCCCCCGTGGCGTCATTTTTGAACAGGAACCGCGCCTTGTCCTGGATGGACAAGGTGCTGAGCCGCAAGGTGCCGTAGGCGCCGTCGCCCGGGGCGATGGTGCCGCCGGTTTCGACGGTTACCGCCGGCAGGGCGAGAGCGAGCGCCGCGCCGCCGAGGGACGCGCCGTTCTTCACGGTGATTCCCGACGAGGCAAGTGTTCCCGCGGGGCCGATGATCCGCAAGGTTCCCCCTTCGACCACGGTCGGGCCGGTGTAAGAGTTGCCCGCCGACAAGCGGAGCGTTCCGTGGTTGAGTTTCCGCAGCCCGCCGCCGAGCGAAACCGCGTCGGTCTGGAGCGCCTGGTCGATGGTTACGGTGTAGCTGTTGGAGTCGATGACCGCGCCCCCCGCTTTCACGTAGAGGTTCAGCGTGGCGTTGCCGCCGTTGGCGATCCAATTGCTATTGTTCCACACGGCCCTCAGGGTTCCGCCATCAAAATTGATTGTGGCGGGCTGGTAGTTGCCCACGGAGTAGGTATTGATCGACGGCGCGGAAAACGTGCCGCCGTTGAGGTTCAGCGTAGCCGATGCGTTCGTGCTCGTGCCGGTACTGACGAGCAGATAAATTTCGCCGGTGCTTAAGGTCGTGCCGGCGTTTTGATTCCACACGCCCGCGGAGCCGCCGTAACCGATGACGATCTGGCCGTATTGAGCGCCGGTAGCCGAGGCTAATCCGATTTGGCCATAGACTTTATGGATGAACGTCGGATTGTCGGTGAGCGATCCCAGGGTTCCCATGTTCACGGTGCCGCGGCCATAGGCCAGATTGCCGACGCGGACGTACGAAGCGACGTCGGCCCTGGCGTTTCCGGTCAGGGTCAGCGTTCCGGTGGACATGGGGAAGGTATCGACGCCCACGGCCTTCCAGTCGTCGCCCAGCACCAGCGAGGCGTTGCGCATCAACAGGGAGGTGTTGTCGGTCATCGTCATCGTGCCCTGGCTGCTGCGCCAAATTCCCAAGGTCATGGTAACCCCGCGAAGGTTCAGCGCGGCATTGCCCGTCATGTTGAGGGCGCCGACGCCCATCCCCGGCGCGGGCGAAGTGTCGCCGCTGGTGCCGTAACCATAGATCATCGCGCCGTTCTTGTGGTTCCATACGGCGTTGCCGCTCATGTTGACGGTGCCGCTGGCGCCGGCCGCGCCCAGGACGCCGATGAAGGCGTCGTGGTTGGTGTTCATCACGGCGGTGCCGCTAATGTTCATGATGCCCGTCGCGGCGCTCTCGCCGATGGACACGCGGCCCGATCCCTTGATTTTGTTGATGACGCCGCCGGAAAAGTCGAATTGGGAAATTCCCGCCACGCCGGAGCGGCCGATTTGAATCCAGCCGTCGTAATCGGTGGCGGCGTTGACGTAGTTTATGACGCCGCCGGACATGGAGGCGGTGGAAGCCTTGCCGTAGCCGACGAAAAATCCGTCGCCGATATTCAGGGTTCCGCCGGTTTGCGTCGAAGTCGAGCCGGTGGCGCCTTGCGAGGAATATCCCACGACGTAAGCGCCGAGGGTGCTTAACGAACCGCCGCTGAGCGCCACGGAGCCGGTGGCTGCTTGGTATCCGATGCGGACGGTGTTGCCGTAGCTCGCCGTTCCACCCGATTGCGTGTAGGTTCCCGAAGCTTGCGGCGACGTGGTGGCGGTGGTGTAACCCACATAGAGATAAGATCCGCCGGTGATCGATCCGCCCGTCATGTTGACCGACCCGGTATAACCGTTGTAGCCGAGGACGACGCTGCCGGTCGAGGTGAGAGCGCCCGTGCCGGAGACGTTAATCCCTCCGTTGCCGGCGTAGCCGAGAGTGTCGTTGTATCCGATGTAAACCGTGCCTACGACCGGCGTGAAGGGGGTCGTCAGTTCGGCCGTGGTTCCGTTGCCGAGCGCCGGAGAATCGGTGTCCACCGGGAAGTTCGGCGTCCACTTGGTAATGTCCGTAAGCTGATCGCCCGTGGCGCCGGTCCACAGTACGACTGCGGCTTGTGCGGGCAGGGCCAAAATCATGCCGGCAAGAAGCAGGAACGCACATACTTTGAAGAGCGAATTCATTAGACGTAACCTCCAAAACGGGTGTGATGTAGAAAGTGCTAGGTAGCTAAACGTGCATGCGGCGAAAAAACGCCGCCATTTTAAAACCTTATGCCTCATTGTGCCAACGGACGCGGTTCGGATTCGCGCGAATCCGACGTGTTTCACGCTCCGCACGGACGAACTCCGCGCGGACCATCGATACGATTGCCCGCTTCGCCAAAAAATGTGCCCGATTCGCAAAACGGATGCCCGATTCGCAAAACAGATGCCCAATTCGCAAAACCTTCTCTGTCCCCATTTGAAAATCGAACGTGGATCAAAGAACTCCTTTCTCACTTCACCTCGAGTGATAAAGCAGGACGATAGTTATTGCGCTAGCGGGAAACGATCGCTATTATCCGGGAAAAAAATAGCGATTCGTGGTTTTCGATGGTGTATTTCTAGGATGCTTAAAAGGAAACGAAGAGTATCCAGTCTATAACAAGACCGGTTCGGATGACATTTATGATAACTACGAATAGGTCGATTGTCAACGATTTACTGGCAATTATTTACATGAAATAATTCGCAAAAATTTACCTCGGTCATTACTGCGCTGCGCAAGAAGGATGCGGCTGTTCATCGTTATGGGGGTATGTTTCACGATTCCAAAGGTTTCGTTTCACATTTCCCCTTCGCCTTGACGCTTTTCGGCAATCTCGGACAATGGGGGGATTGGAGTGCGAAGCAAATAGCCCAATTTATGGGGTAAACCATGTCGAAATTCGCCGTTATTCTGCCTGCCGCCGGGAAGAGCGCCAGGTTTCGGGACACTTTTTACAAGAAACCGTTCATCCCTATGGCCAATAAGGCGGTTTGGCTGTATTCGACGGAGCGGTTTCTGAATCGGGAGGACGTGATCCAGACGATTTTAGTGATCGCGTCGGAGGACCGCGAGCAGTTCAACCTGAAATTCGGGGCGAATATCGCCATTTTGGGAATCGAGGTGGTCGAGGGGGGGGAGGAGCGGGCCGATTCGGTCGAGGCGGCATTAGCCCGGGTGAACCCGGCGGCCGATTTCGTCTGCGTTCACGATGCCGCCCGGCCCTGTATCTGCGACGAGTGGATCGACAAGATTTTCGAGGCCGCCCAACAGACCGACGCCGCGATTTTCGCCCTGCCCGTGCCTGGTACGCTGAAAATAGTGGGGAGCGACCACCAGATTCAAGAAACCGTCGGCCGCGAAAACCTCTGGGAAGCCCAAACGCCGCAAGTTTTCCGCCGGCAACTCTTATTGGATGCCTACGCTAAGCGGCAAGGCTTCAAGGCCACCGACGACGCGCAACTCGTCGAGCGGCTCGGCTGCAAAGTTACCGTCGTTACCGGCTCGCCGATCAATCTGAAAATCACCACGCGGGAAGACTTGCGTTTGGCCGAGCAGGCGATTAAAGCGTTGCCCAAACCGAAGATTTTCGGCGGCGGGAATCCCTTCGCGGACGACGACAAGTGGCGGTAGGAGAGGGGAGAGGGGAGAGGGGGGAGGGGAGAGGGGAGAGAAACGAACAATTCCGAAATTATCGGCAGTGGAGGATTCAAGATGGCAGTGAAGGATTATAGGGAATTAATCGTTTGGCAGAAGGCGATGGACCTTGTGGAGCAAGTTTACCATCATACCGGTCGTTTTCCCAAGGAAGAAGTTTACGGTTTATCGAGTCAGCTTCGCCGCGCGGCGGTTTCCATTCCCTCGAATATCGCGGAAGGAAATGCAAGAACTACAACACGCGATTTTCTCCATTTTCTTTCCATCGCCTACGGATCGATTAAGGAAGTCGAAACGCAAATTCTCATCGCGGAACGCCTGGGCTACGATATGCAGAAACTTACGCCGAAATTATTGGAATCGACGAACGAAGTCGCTCGGCTGATCAGTGGATTATCCAACTCATTGAAAAGGAAGTTAGAGTCATGACCTTCCCTCTCTCCCCTCTCCCCTCTCCCCTCTCCCCTATCATTGAGGAACTCCAATGGCGCGAACTCGTCAACCAGACCACCGACGATGAAAATCTGCCGAGACTCTTGCACGAAAAACAAAAAGCGGTCTATGCCGGCTTCGATCCCACGGCCGACAGCTTGCACGTGGGGCATTTGATGGCGCTGATGATTCTGCGGCGGTTTCAGCAGGCAGGGCATCGGCCGATCGCGCTGATCGGCGGGGCGACGGGCATGATCGGCGACCCCAGCGGAAAAACCGAGGAGCGAAAACTGCTCTCGCTCGACGTGCTCGAAGCGAACGTCCGCGGCATGGAAGCGCAAATGCGACGGTTCCTCGATTTCGACCGCGGCCCGCAATCGGCGGTGCTGGTGAACAACTACGAGTGGATGAGCAAGTTCGGCTACCTCGAATTCCTCCGCGACGTCGGCAAGCACTTTCCCGTGAACGTGATGCTTACGAAAGATTCGGTCAGGGCTAGGCTGGAACGGACCGACGCGGGCTTGAGCTACACCGAGTTCAGCTACATGCTGCTTCAAGCCTACGATTTCGTGCACCTGTACGATGATTTCGGCTGCGAATTGCAGGTCGGCGGGAGCGATCAATGGGGGAACATCACGGCGGGCATCGACCTCGCCCGGCGGCTGCGCGGCGCGCAGCTTTACGGCATGACCTGCCCGCTGCTCACCAAAAGCGACGGCGCGAAGATGGGCAAAACCGAGAGCGGCGCGCTGTGGCTCGCGCCCGAAAAGACCAGCCCCTACCAGTTCTATCAATACTGGATCAATCTGGCCGACGCCGACGTGGGCAAGTGCCTGCGGTTCTTCACCGATTTGAAGCGGGCGGAGATCGAAGGACTTTTGCGCGAACACGCGGCCGATCCCGGCCGCCGCGCGGCGCAGCGCCGCTTGGCCGCCGAGCTAACGCGGCTCGTGCATGATGCCGAAGGGCTGCGCACGGCGGAAAGGGCCACGGAAATCTTTTTCGGCGCGGAAATCGACGACCTTTCCGACGCCCAGCTTACCGCCATCTTCGCCGACGTGCCCAGCAAGGAACTCCCCCGCGAACGGCTTGCCGCACCCGGCATATCGATCATCGATGCCTTGGTCGAAGCCGGACTGGCGAAAAGCAAGGCCGAAGCCCGACGAACCGTTACGCAAGGGGGTGCGTATCTGAACAACCGGCGGATCGAGGGGGTGGAAATCCTCCTCAATACCACCCATTTAGCGGGAGAATCGGTGATGGTGTTGCGATCGGGCAAGAAGAACTATGCATTATTGCGGTTCGTATAAAATCGACATCACCCCAAAATATGTGTTGGCAATATTTGCCAACTTTCGTAAAATGAAGGTATTTCCAGGAGATTATCATCATGCCAACGCGAAATATCAACTTAACCGAGCACTACGATGATTTCGTGGATAATTTAATAACTTCCGGACGTTTCAAAAATGCCAGCGAAGTCATGAGGGCGGGCTTACACATGTTGGAGCGGCAGACTTGCGAGGATCAAGAAAAATTGGAACTCTTGCGGCGATTGGCAAAGGAGGGTTTTGATCAGTTGGACCGCGGCGAGGGAATCGCGTTGCATGGCGAAGAGGAGCTAAAGAACTATATCGCGGAAATAGGACGTCGAGTCGGAGACGGAAGAAAGGCTCGATCGCAAGGCGAATAACTCATGACCGACTACGTCATTTCGCCGGCGGCTCAGGCGGATATCATTTCGATTCTCGATTGGACCGAGGAGCGATTCGGAGTGCAAGGCCGCATGCGTTATGAAGCTCTTTTGTCTCAGGCGATTCTGGATGTAGCCGATGATCCGCAAAGAGTCGGTAGCCTCATGCGCCGCGAGATTATCGAAACGGCGCGTACTTATCATTTGAGCCACAGCCGGGATCGCGTGGGGGCGTCTATGGGTAAAGTGCGGCATCCACGTCACTTTTTACTGTATCGAAAGCTGGCAGGAAATAGAATCGAAATCGGCCGGATTCTTCACGATAGCATGGATATTTCGCGAAATCTTCCTTGCGAATATCAATTAACTCACTCGGAAGAGGGAATATCGCTTCACGGAGCGGTGGTCATACCCGTGGAAGTTTATTCGGCGGAACGAAAAGCTGAATTTTTGTTGAACAGCGCAGTGGATGCCGAGGATTACCGCCGTGTAATGGAAGAGGTTCGCAAGCTCGGTCTCGACCCCGACAAAATCGCCCATGAACCGCTCCGCGAGGATTGAACAAGGAATCAAATAGAGAAGACCTTTCAGGAAATGATGTTTTTTCCAGCCCAATACTTTCGCAGCCATCAAGTATAAGGCAGGATGCCCATGCCACGCAAATTTCGCCTCATTCTCATCCTCGGCGGCGGCATTTTCGGAGTGCTGCTGCTTCTGCTAATCGGCCTGTACTGGGCTTCCCGCTACGAGCCGCCGTTTTATCGCCAAGCGCACGCGGCCGATCCGGCGAACCGGGAAAAGCGGAGCGAAGAAATGCTGCGAAAGGTCCTGGCGCTCCAGAACCATTTCAAGCGCGAGGGCGAATGGGAGGCGGTCTTCACGGCCGAACAGATCAACGGCTGGCTGGCGCACGATTTCCGGCGGAACCACCCGCAGGCCTTGCCGCCCGAGTTCCGCGAGCCTTGCGTCGCGATCGAATCGCGCCAGATGCAGCTCGCCTGCCGCTACGAAAAAGGACCGACCGCAAGCGTGCTCTGCCTCGCCGTCGAGCCTTACGTGCCGGAGCCGAACGTGCTGGCGCTCAAGATCGTCCGCGCCCGTGCGGGCTTGCTCCCCTTGCCGCTGGGCGACGTGCTCGACGGCATCTCCGAAGCCGTCCGCGGCACGTCCTGCACCATCGACTGGAAGCAAGTCGAGGGCAATCCCGTGGCGCTTATCGCCTTCCCCACGCCCGATAAACAAGGCGAACTGGCGGTTACCATCAAAACCGTGAAACTCCGCGATGGCGAGATTTTCATCTCCGGCAGCACGAAAAGGAACAAGAGATAAGGATGAAGGATGAATGAAACGAGGATCTGCTCCCTAAATGACCTTGCTCGATTTTGGGAGGGCGAGGCTCCTGCCGAGCCGTGGAAAGTGCTAAGATTACCCGCCATTCCCCTCGGCTCGGCAGGAGCCTCGCCCTCCCAACTTTACGCAAGGTTATTTAGAGAAAGGGTAAGCGTTCACGGATTAAGTGTTAGAGATCCGAGAGACGACAAGTGCGCAGCAACGAACGCCAGACGCTTCGGTTCGAGAAACGACTGGTTTTCCGCTGCGGCGACTGCATATAGCGAGCGCCTCGGATTGGCGGATTCAAGCCGCAACCGTCCGCTCACGGTACTGTTTGATGCCAACTTTCCGACTTTCCCGGCCTCGTCCTGCGGGCCTTGCGGTCCATGAAAACTGGCTGTTTGTGGCAGAAACATTAACAAAACACGCATTTGATGGCAATCCCAATCTAATAACACCGTGAACGGATACGAGAAAGGAATCAAAGCGATCTTTTTCCGAATGCGAATTACTCGAACAGCAGCGTGCCGTACTTTTCGTATTCGTGGAAACTGGGACCGACGGGCGTCCACGACCAGGAGGTCGCTCGGTTGCCGTCGTAATCGCAGCGATAGAAGTTCGCTCGCCAGCGGGCGCCCGGCTTGGGAGGCACGTTCCGCAGCGGCTTGAGAAGCGCGTAAGGGACGAAGACCTCGGCCGTCCAACCGGTAATCTCCGTGCCGGGCTTGGCCGCTCCGCCCGAAACGGATACGGCCTTGCGCGTTTTTCGTTCGCCCTCGTAATGCCACGGCCGCCAGCCCCAAAAGTTGCGGTCGAAGTTCGGCACGAGGATCGCCAACTCCCGGTTCAACGGCGAAATCTCGTATTCGAAATAGACCGTCTCGCTTTCGTCCGGCCAAAAGAAAAACTCGAAAACGTCTTCGTTCCACAAGTCGGCGAAATCTTCGTCGAGGGTGGCGGTCAATTTCCGATCGCCGCCGGTCATCAGCACATAGACGCCCGTGGAAGAGTAGAGCATTTTGAAGCGGGCGTCGTAATCGTGATTGCCGTTCGGGCGTTTTTCGAGCGGCGTCCAAACGGTTTTTTGCCAGGCGGCCGCGCTGCCGTCGCCGGTAACCTCGAAGTCGCCGGTTCGCGGGACGCGGATCAACGCGCCACTCGGAGCGGGTGCCTCAGCCTTTTTTTTTTCGCCGACGAGGGAGTTCCGATCGTCGCCGAAATAGAGCACGCGCTCGGCGTTTTTATGGTAGATTTTCTCCAGCGCGTCCTTCGGCAAGAAGACCCCGTAAATCATCCAGAAGCCTTGTAAATGGTGGCTGGCGGCGCAGTCGAAGTACTCGTCGTCGGTTTCCAGAAAGCGGTAGTAAATGCGAAAGGCCTCGCGATTGGGCCGGGTGTCGGTGCCGAACATCACCCGATCCTGGTGCTTGAGGAGAAACTTCCGCGCTGCGTAGGGTTGCCTTCCGAGTTCGGAAATTCGCGCATCGATGCTGCACATCAGATTCGGATAGGCGTCGAGCCATTTCGAGACCGTCGCCAAATCCTCGGCGTTGTTGTCCAGGTGCGCGCCGATGAACGTGGTCTGCGGATGCTTCGCCACCGCGTGGATGAACGCGTCGAGCAGCACCTTCTGCGAGGGAAAATCCTGGCCGAAGAAGAGCCAATCGGGATGCTGGTTCAACTCGTGCCAGCGTTCGTTGTTCTTATCCAAGGCCGTGAAAAACGCGCTCGGATCGGCGGTGTGGATCATGATCGGGCGGCGGTATTTGGCGCAAGTTTCGTAGATCGCATCCATCTTCGGATCGTCGGGCAGCATGTATTTGCCATTCTTGAAGCGATAATCCAGGCCCAGCGACTTGTGGAACTTCAAGCCCTTCGCGCCCCTCTTGAAGCTCTCTTCCAGCCGGTCGGCCTCGCGGCGGCTCCAGCCGTCGTCGTCGATGCCGCTAAAATTGATTTGCGCGAAAGTCAAAAATCTGCCGGGGTGCGCTTCGTCGAGCGCGGCGAGGGTTTCCTTCAAGCGGTCGCCCCACATGCCGTCCAGATTGACCACCGTGCGGACGTCCGCCGCATCCATCTCTTCGAGATAGCGCCGGACGCGCTCGGGCGTGAGCGCCGCCTTGCCCGTGCCCAAGTGGTTGTGATCGTCGATGACGAAAAACGCCGGTTTTTCCACCTTCGTGGTTTTCGTAACGAGCTTCGATTGCGGATTCCAATCGCGGAGCTTTAATTCACGGATGTCCTCCGGCGGAGCGGCGTAAAGCGCATGGGGAAACGACAAGCCAAAAACAATCGCGGCGAAAACCGTGCGGCGGTGCATGAAATACTCCTGAAAATAAGTTTCGATGGCGGAACGTAAGTTCGATGGAACGGGACCGATCGGCTGAATTTTACGATATTTAGGCGAGAAGTAAAGCAAATCATGGGTTCGCCGGAAAACCGTCGCCGTTGGCTCCGGGCGAAACGAACCGGAAATGCGATCGACGGCAAATTGTCCTATCTCCGCGGGTCGAGGCCCGACCAGCGGTGTTTCCAGCCCGTCGGGCCGGTGCTCTCCACGTGCATGAAATCGCCCTCGCGTCGCGCTTTCAGCGGATAATCGTTTTCGTCGCGTAAATACCGCTCCGGCATAATGCCCGACTCGACTAGCGTTTCCAGCGTGTCGGGCAGCTTGCCGTAAGCCAACCGATAGGCATAGAGCGACCGGCCGATTCCCAAGCGGATGAAGTGCGCCTCGTTGTCGTTCTTGACCTTGCGAACCGCTTTCGGCGGCAGTTTCAAGAGTCGCAACATCTCGACCGCCAATGGCAGGGCGGCCTTCCCATCCGGTGCGGTCGCGACGAATGTGATTTCATGCGCCCCCTTGGTCAATTCGTGCGTTCCCAAAAGCAAGTCGAGTTCGCTGCCCTCGCCGTCGTCTCCGCCGCTGGGAGCGAAGAAATCGGCGTCGGCGACATGATTACCGTCGAATAATATCTCATAGCTCCCGAACCGCGGGCCTTGCATGGCGGTCAAGCGCACGGCGTAGCGGCCGTCCTCCGCCACGGTGAACGGCAGCGTCAAACGTGCGCCGTTCTCCTTGTTCGGCCAGGAAAGTATCGGCCGCGAGCCGAAGAAGCCTTGCGCTTCCACTTTAACCTTCGCCGAACCGGTCGTCTTCGCCTTGAGAAACGCCTTGACCAGGTTCTGTCGGTCCCACGGCACGCGGCGTTCGTTCCACGGCGGCATTTTTCCGAAAGGCTTCGGCTCGCCGATCTGATACCAGAAGGCGACGCTGCTCAAAAAGTCCGGGCGTTCGACGAAAAAGCCCTCGAGATCCACCATTTCGTTCCCCTTGTGCTCGATGGTCAATTGCAGCGATCGGTCGAACCGCACCGGATCGAGCACGTGCCAGCGGTACAGCGTGCCGCTATCGCCGGCGCGGTCCCCCTGCCAGCGCGGCGAGCCGAACCAGTGGCTCGTGCGCGGGCGGAATCCCCAGGCGTCGTTGAAGTAATCTTCGCTGCCGGTGCCTTGCAAGCTGGGCACTTTCTCGCCGTCGATGTAGAAGAAATCGTCCCCCTCGCCGAACCAGCCGTCTTGGGCGTTCGTAACCGACATCACCGTGCCCACGAATTGCCCGCGGCCGGCCAAGTCGGCGATCAGATAATCGCGGCCCATCGCGGCGGGATATTCCTGCCGATATTTCGCGTGAAAATAGCCCGTTTCCGGCGGGAGTCGATCGACTTGCACCCAATCGACCTGCCAATACAGCCCGGCCCCGCGGTCGGGATTGTCGTTCGTTACCACGATCTTCGCCGACCGGGCGAACGGCATCCGCCAGTAGCAGGTGAGCGCGCCGGTGGGGGAAACCTGCACGGGCATGCTCTCCACCACGGCGGGCTTCGTTCCGCAGCCGAAGAAATCGCCCAGCGGCGACTCCACGCCCGGCTCTTTCCGCCCGTCCCAATAAATCCGGATGCTCAAGGCATTCAATTCATTCGCCCAACCGGCGTGACTGGTGAACCAGATATGGGTGATATAGCCCGGCCCTTCGAGCAGCGGCATTTCGATCGATTCGCCCGGCTGAAGCCAGGTCATGTCCATATTGCCGTCGTTCCAATTGGGCTGCTCGTTGCTCGAAATGCGGCGGTTGCGGCCCGACGGCGGCGCGGTCAATGCGCCCAGCGGATCGCGGAACAGCGGTTCGCAAGCCGCCGCCGCGCCGCCGGCCGCCGTTCCCAATGCGGATTGCGGCTTTTCCGTCGAGGCGATTTCGATATCCTTCGCGCCTTCGTAGTCGATCCAGATCGCGTCGTTCATGTAGGTCAACGCATATTCGTAAGTCATCTCGCTATCGCGGCTCTCGCCCGACGTGTTGCGGAAGAGAAAAACGCCGCCGCCGGGCTGCTTCTCGTCGTCGCGATAGCCCACCAAAAGCACGCTATGGCCATCGACCACTTCGCTTCGCGGAACCACTTTTAGCACGTTGTTTTCCAGCTTTTTGTTCGAGGGCCAAAGGAAACCGCCGCCGACCGGCCAGCCCCGCGCGAGCGTTCGCTTGATCTCGGCAAGCTGCTCGGCGTTAACGCCCTTGTTGGGATCCCACTCCTTGATCCAATGCAATCTCATGCCGTGCGGAAGGAACGCTTTGCCCTGAGCGAGCGATTTCTCGTCGGGTTTTAGCGCGGGATCGAATTGGTCGCGATACGGCACGTCGGCTTCGGGACATATCCCATAGACTTCATAGCCTTTCCAAAGGTCGGAGAAGAACGCCCCGTCGTCGGCGGAATTGCCCGCCCTGTTTTTCGCCCAATTCAGAAACTCCACGCTCAGCCGCGCGCCCTGCCCCTGCTTGGCGGCAAAAGCGTATTCGAGGGCCTCGGTTACGACGAAAACCGAACAGGTCGGGCGATCCCCTTGCACGCGCGGCGCAAGTTCCCACTTTTCGAGCCACGGCCGCAGATCGACCGCATTGGGATTTTTCGAGCTGTCTTGGATAATCGTTTTCGCGATGGAGTTTGGGGAAGTCATTTTTTTCGCGGCTTCGTCGGCGCGGCAAGTGAGATGGTTTTGTGCAACGATCGTCGCCGCCGAACCCACCAGCGCCGCGGCCAAGCGCATTCGCATCGCAGTAAAGATCGTCATCGAGAGTCTCCGGGGGAAAGCCTGTTTTTCGGCATTATCACCTAGCGGCGAGAAGATGTCAAAGGAGCGAGACGATCACAGCGTCCAGCCCTGCCGATATTCGCGGGCGATCAACTTTTGGGCCGCTTCCGAATTGACGACTTTCGCATTCGGCCCGTCCCAGTGAATCTTTTCCCCCGCGCGATACGCCACGCCGCCCAGCAGCACGGCTTCGGTGAGCGCGCCGGAATAGTCGAAATTGCAGGTCGTGGGGCCGCCATTCTTGCAAGCCGCGAAGAATTCCTCGTGGTGGCCGATGGAACCGGGAATGGTTTTCGGCGGCGCTTTGAATTCCTTGAATTTCTCCGACGGATAGAGTTTGTGCGTTTCGTAATCCACGCGAAGCATTCCCTCCTTGCCGATGAACAGCGCGCCGATCCCGCCCAACGGAATCTCCTCGCCCGGCGGAAATGCCGGCCGCGACGTGCCGTCGTTCCACGTCAGTTTCACGGGCGGCTGCTCCCTGCGGGCGGGAAACTCGAAAGTTACGCAAAGTCCCTTGGGCGCGCTCTCGGCATCCACCGGCGGCCCTTTCGCCTCGATCGACGACGGATAGCGCAAATCGAGCGCCCAAAAGGCCACGTCCATAATATGGCACGCCATGTCGCCCATCGTGCCGTTGCCGAAATCCCACCACCGCCGCCAATTCTCCGGCAGATAACAAGGGTGGTACGGCCGGAACGCCGCCGGGCCGAGCCACTCGTCCCAATGGATGTTCTTCGGCGCCGGCGGGTTTTCCGCCGGGAGCTTCGCTCCGCTCCAATCCCGCAGGCACCAGGCCATGACTTCGGCGATCGGCCCCAGTACGCCCGTCTGCACGAGCTCCACCGCGCGGCGATAGTTGTCCCGCGCGTGGATTTGTGTGCCCATTTGCGTAACGAGGTTTTTCTCCTTCGCCAGTTGCGCGAGCGCCCGCGCTTCGTGAACCGTATGGGTGAGCGGTTTTTCGCAGTAGCAATGCTTGCCCATCCGCATCGCCATCGCGCTGGCCGGCGCGTGGGTGTGGTCGGGCGTGCTGACCATCACCGCGTCGATTTCCTTTTCCATCTCCTCGAGCATTTTGCGGAAATCGAAATAGCGTTTCGCCTTGGGCAGGTTCTGTTTAAGCAGGCCCTGCTCCGTGCGGTCGAGAATATTTTCGTCGATATCGCAAATGGCGACCACGTTCTCGAGCCGTTTGGCGTCGCCGAGTTGATAGCGGCCCTGCCCCCCGACGCCGATCAAGGCCACGTTCAACTTCTCGTTCGGCGATTGCGCCCGCAAAATGGCCGGCGAGGCGAACGCCGCGGCTCCCAAGGCGGCCGAAGTGCGCAAAAAACGGCGGCGGGTAATATGTTGGTACTGTTTCACGATCATCCTCCTTTAACGTAACGGCAAAAAAAACCGCACAGGTTGCTACAGGCCCTGCGGCAGGTTTCGGAATCAACGAATCACAATATACCAAAAGCCATGAAAGGACGCCAGGTTTATTCGACCCGCGACAGTTTTTCGTGCAAGTCGCTTGTGGGCCGATATCTCCATTGCTTGCCGACTTTTCTCGGCTCGATCAAACCGCGCTTTGCCAAATCGATTAAATCTCGTCGTGCCGTTTCGTAAACGACATTATGGCTCGTTTGGTGTGATTTCACGGTATATATTTGGCCCGGATGCCGAAGCGCATGGCTAATCAGATCGCGCTGCCGGTGGTTAAGAACTAAAGTTCCGCGCAACTCCGACTCGACTTCTCGCAGCTCTTCCGACTTCTGCGATAGGTAGTCGTGAAGCTGTTTAACGGCCTTGCGCATTACTTCCAAATGATACAGAATGAAATACGTCAGATCGTTCTCGTCGTTCTCGGTGTAAAGGAATGCGCGCTGATACTTCATCTGCTGGTTCAAGATAATATGCGAAATGGAAATGAATTCGCAAAGCCAATAATGATTTCGCAGCATGGACCAATAAAACAGGGCCCTTGCCGTTCTCCCGTTTCCATCCACGAAGGGATGGTCGTAGGAAAGCCAAAAATGGAGAACGATCGATCGGATTGCGGGGTGAACGAACTCGCTCGGATTCGTTGCCGAACCATTGGCGAAATCGCACATTCGCCGCATTCTCTCGCCGAGCTGGCGCGCATCCGGCGGACGATGGTAGATTTCGCCATAGACATCATCGACGACCACTCTTTCCTCTTCCGTTCTAAACCGTCCGGCCGACGTCGGATCATCCAAGGTGTCCCTGGTCACGCGTCGATGGAGATCAAAAACGAGTTCTTTCGTCAGCGGCTCGTTTTTTATGGAGCTGATGTGCTTCATCGTCAGATAATTGTTCAAGATCATCTTTTCGCTTTTGTCTCTCGGCGGCCTTCCGGTCCGGATCATCTCCTTTGCAATTTTTCTTGTGGTTACCGCTCCCTCCAATTGGCTCGATCTTATCGCTTCTTCGATTAATGATCCGACGTAATACCGATCTCTGGTTTCCGGATTGGTTATTTGATTCGGCATCTGAATCAAGCCGCCTGCCCCAAGGTCGATCTCATGCAGCCGGAGGGGAATCGGCGGCGCGAGGAGATAACGAAAATGCCTGCCCTGTACGTCGGTCAACGGAACCGACTTATATTGTGACCTGCGATGTAATTTGATCCCGAACCACCATTCATCATGGTTCAGTCCTTCCGGCGGCTTGGCAAGTCGCAGTTTATGCCAATGCAGGTATCTGTTGTTCACCGTGATACCTTGGACGGCCCCCAGTATTTTGCTAATGGTGGAGAAGTCCCTGAATTTCTCAATTCCAGTTGTATCTGGGGGGGTGGCTGGTTTTTTCATTCTAACATTATCATACAGATAAAGTATTTGAAACTAATTTGAAACTAATATGGTCACTTTTAGTATATGACGGCTCTCGGCATTGTCAACGGTTTACTTACTAATAATCAAGAAAATAGTACATTTACGCTTGACTGCATGCTGGCCAACTACCGGGGGGTGCAGGAGGTTTGCAAAGACAGGAGGACAGGCATTCTTGCCTGCCTTTTCCGCCACACAAGGCATGGTTCAAACGTAGGACAGGTTTCCAACCTGTCATTTGACGCATCTATTGAATTTGCGGGAAATCCAATGACACGTTGGAAACTTGTCCTACAAACGAGCAGATTTCCGAACCATGCCCCAGACAGGAATGTCCGGCCTCCTGGTTTATGCGACTTTGCAGACGTTCACGGAGGGGGTGCGACTCCCATGACATGCTTCTGCCGGTGGATTATAATGATCGATATCGAACCGACATGTTTCCCCAGGAATAATAATATCGTGCCCCATCGTTTTTCCAGCATCGAAGCGGCCGTCGAGGCCATTGCCGCCGGGCGGATCGTCATCGTCATGGATGCCGAAGACCGCGAGAACGAAGGCGATTTCATCTGCGCCGCCGAAAAGGTTACGCCCGAAATCGTGAACTTCATGATTACCCACGGCAAGGGCCAGCTTTGCATGCCCATTCTGCCCGACACCGCCCAGCGGCTCGACCTCCCGCTGATCGTCGAGACCAACACCGCCCCCCTGCAAACGGCCTTCACCGTGCCGGTCGATCATCGCAGCAGCCGCACGGGCATCACCGCCCAAGAGCGGGCGACCACCATCCACGAAATTCTCAATCCCGCCAGCAAATCCGCCGATTTCCTGCGGCCCGGCCACCTCTATCCGCTGGTGGCGAAGGAAGGCGGCGTACTGCGACGGGCGGGGCATACCGAAGCCGCCGTCGATCTCGCCCGACTGGCCGGTCTCAAGCCGATGGGCGTATTGATCGAAATCCTCGACGAAACCGGCAATCGCGCCACGCGGGAAGGGCTTTTCGCCCTCGCGCAAAAATTCGATCTCGAAATCATCAGCATCGAAGCTCTCATCCGCTATCGCCGCCGCAGCGAAAAACTCGTGTACCGCCTGGCCGAGGCCGATTTGCCCACCCGTTTCGGCCCCGGCCGGATCGTCGCTTACGGCGTCCGCTATGAAGACCAGCAGCCCGTGGCGATCATCGTCGGCGATCCCACGAAATCGACCCAGCCTTTGGTGCGGTTGCATTCTTCCTGTTTTACCGGCGACTTGCTCGCCTCGCTCCGCTGCGATTGCGGCGATCAACTCCAATTGGCGCTGCAAATGATCGGCCAGGAAGGGGCCGGCGCGCTCATCTATTTGCCGCAGGAGGGACGCGGCATCGGCCTGGTCGAAAAAATCAAGGCTTACCATCTGCAAGACCAAGGTTTGGACACCGTCGAGGCCAATCTCGCCCTCGGACATCAGGTCGATAGCCGCGATTACGGAGTGGGCATTCAAATCTTGAAAGACCTCGGGCTGACCCGCGTCCGCCTCTTGACGAACAATCCGAAAAAGACCGATGCCTTCATTTACGGCGGTTTCGATCTCGAAGTGGTCGATCAGGTGCCGATCCTCAGCCCCATCCACGAACACAACGCCCGCTATTTAGCGGCCAAACGCGACAAAATGGGGCACATAATACCGCAACATTAAGGGGCAAAGCGGCCGCTTGCGGCTGGCATTTTTTGCGGAAAAATCCCGGCATGGTTCAAAAGTAGGACAGGTTTCCAACCTGTCATTGGATTCCTGGAAAATTCCATGCCTACGTCAAATGATAGGTTGGAAACCTGTCCTACGAATAACGGGAAAGGGAATGTCCCCGGCCCGACCACCCCTTTGACGAATGTTTCCGCATTTGATAATCTGATATTTCACGCGTTTACCAAAACTTTTCGAACCCTCAAAAAAAGGTGAAAAAATGATCGCACGTTTGGGATGGGGATGGGCCGTATTGGGCATGGTTTCGTTGGCGTTTTCTTCGGGTTGCGATCGGCCGCCGCCCCGGGTTTACGGCCCCGATTACAAACCCTCGGCCGAAGCCGCGAAGGCTATGGAATTGTTCGATACCAACAAAGACGGCAAAATCGCCGGCACGGAATTGGACAAATCCCCCGGCTTGCTTGCGTCGCTGAAGGTCATGGGCACCGATCGCGAAAGAGGCGTTACCCCCGATCATATCAAGCAGCGGGCCGAAAAATGGCTCGAATCGAAGATCGGCCGCATGAATATCAATTGCCAGGTTTTGCGCAACAACCAGCCCCTCGTCGGCGCGACCGTCAAGTTCGTGCCGGAGCCCTTTTTGACCGATGCGCTCGACAAAACTCCCGAGGGCACTACAAGCCCCACCGGCATGGCGATGGTCTCCCTGCCGACCACCCCCGGCCCCGATGGCGATCCCGCCGGCATGGCTCCAGGCATTTACCGCGTCGAGGTCACCAAGAGCGGCGAGAGCATCCCCGCCCAATACAACACCGCCACCACCCTGGGCCAGGAAGTTTCGCTCGATAATCCCGATATCCAATTGGGCATCAAATTCAACTTGAAGTACTAAAACGCTCGATCGTTTAGCCCGGAGCCAACGGCGACGGCGTTAGTGGTTGCTGTCAACCCTCGTTCCCACGTTCCCCGCGTGGGAACGAGCATTTCTTGTTCCTGCGAAAAATCTTTTTTTACGCACTATTCTTGCAAGGCGCCATCTCATGCCGCAAAACTTACAGCCGGTCGGTCGCCCGCCCAGTCAAACGAAAATCGTGGCCACGCTCGGACCGGCAAGTTCCGAGCCGGCGAAATTGGCCGAATTGATCGCCGCCGGCGTCGATGTCTTCCGCATCAACACCGCGCACGGTACGCGAGAGGAGCACCAGGCGGCCGTCGATAAAATCCGCGAAGCCGGCCGGCAAGCCAACTGCCCGATCGGCATCCTCCTCGATCTCGCCGGCCCGAAAATCCGGCTCAATGCCCTCCCCGGCGATAGCATCACCTGCAAAACCGGCGACGAACTGACCTTCGTCCGCGGACCGTCGCCAAGCCTCCCCGGGCACCTCACTTCGACCTACGAATCGTTGATCGATGAACTCCATCCGGGCGACCGCGTGGTGCTGGCCGACGGCGCGGTCGAACTCCGCGTCGAAAACAAAACGGCCGATTCGGCCGCCTGCCGCGTCGTGCAGGGCGGAACCTTCCGCAGCCGCCAGGGAATCAACCTGCCGGGCGTGAAGCTTGCCGCGCCCGCGCTCGGCGAGAAGGACCGCGACAACGCCCGCTGGGCCGTCTCCGCCGGCGTCGATTACCTCGGCCTGAGCTTCGTCCGCAAACCGGAAGACGTGCGGGACCTGAAAACGCTGCTGCAATCGGTGGGCGGAACCTGCCGCGTCGTCGCCAAGATCGAAAAGCCCGAAGCCCTCGACGCGCTCGACGCCATCGTCGCCGCCGCCGACGGCATCATGGTCGCCCGCGGCGATTTGGGCGTCGAGATCGATATCGCCCAGGTGCCGCTGGTGCAGAAGCGGATCGTCGCCCTCTGCAACCGCCTCCGCAAGCCGGTGATCATCGCCACGCAAATGCTCGAAAGCATGCACCATTCCCGGCTGCCCACCCGGGCCGAAGTCGCCGACGTGGCCAACGCCATCCTCGACGGGGCCGACGCCTGCATGTTGTCCGGCGAAACCGCCGTCGGCGAGTATCCCCGCGAAGCCGTCGAGATGATGCACCGCATCGCGATAGCCACCGAAACCCTCTTGCGCCAACGGCCGTGTGCCACTGCCGGCTCGTCCAGCAGTGCTGCTTGTGCTTCCGAACGATCGACCGCCTTCCCACGCCCCACGCCCCACGCCCCACGCCCCAAACTCCAATTCGGCAACCCCATCACCGAAGCCACCACTTGCGCCGCCTGCCGCTTGGCAGAGGAAGTCGGCGCGCGGCTGATCGTCGCCGCCAGCGTGAGCGGCGAATCGGCGCTGGTGCTCTCGAAACACCGCAGCTTTGTGCCCATCCTGGGCGTCAGCGATTCCGATGCCACGCTGCGGCGGATGTGCCTGTACTGGGGCATCATCCCGCACTACGGCGCGCCCGTCGGCGACAGCGCGAAGCTGCTCGAATACGTCGCCGCCAAGGGCCGCGATTCCGGCTATTTCGCCCCCGGCGACCGCATCGTCCTCGTCCTCGGCACGGGCATCAGCGCCAGCCGCCACAACGCCATCGTCGTGCATCAAGTCGAATAATGAGACTCATCCGGAAAGTGCGTACCTGAGAAGTCGAGGCTTCGCGTTCATGAGAATAGAATCGGATTTCATTCACGTGAAATCTCGGCTTCTCTGTTCTACTACCCCCCCATTGTAAACTCTTGCCCCCTCTAAAAAGTTCTCGATTATTACCCTATTCCTCTTGCAATTTACGGGGGGGGGGTAAGCTGGATAAAGATGTGTTTCTTTACGGCAGTTTCCCTTGAGTAAGAGCGAGGCAGCGGCGCGACACCTAGCGATCGATCGGGCAGATTCTTTTCCGGGTGTTTTTCCTTCGTGTTTTTTCCGTGTAAGTCCGTGCACATTTTCAAACAGGAGACCTTGCCATGTTACGAGTCACAAAAATTATCGCCGTGTTTTGCGTGGCTTTGGTTGTTGGTTCCGTTGCCCATGCCGTGGTTTATAACGCAAGGGCCGATTTCTCCACAACGAATAATCCTACCGGTGCATGGAGTTACGGCTACCGCCCTCACTCCTATGACCCAATGATTCTCTTTACGCATTATGGCCCTCCCAAGAATAATGTGGGGTCGCCCCACGAACCGAATTTGCCTCCTGGATGGCATGCAGACAACTACATCTTCTCCTATGCACCACACGTCATGCTAATTCCACCTGCCTATTATGACTACAAAGGATTTCATATGGGGCCGGACGATATAAGTTTTCACCCTGCACCAGGAGCTTGGGCAACAGGCGGCGATTTAGACTGGGCGATGATAAGATGGACTGCCCCTAACGATGGGACGGGCAATTTGTCCGTAAATTTCGGGGGAGTTTTTGGTAGCGATACGGGAATCAGAGATTTGTACGTATATCATAACAACACTCCTCTATTCAGTTCGACACTTGCAGGTACTCAAACCGCATCCTATATCAATCCATCAATACAATTCCATGCGGGAGATACGATTGATTTTGCCGTCGGGCCTCACGACACATGGGGAGCTGATTGGACTTCAATTGCAGCTATTATAGATTTCACGCCCGTTCCCGAACCCTCCACCCTCGCTCTTCTCGGCATGGGCACAGTCGGCCTCGTCGCATTTGCATGGCAGAAACGAAAAAGCTTTGTCTTGGAAAAGTGTGTTTTCAGTCTGGTGGTGGTGATGGGAGCAAGTTCCGTTGCCCATGCCGTGGTTTATGATGCAAGGGCCGATTTTTCGGCAACAAATAATCCAAACGGTGCATGGACTTACGGATATAGTACATCAATAGGTGGGGCGGTAACGCCCTTAAATTCTTGTGGCGATTATATGGGGTATGGATTTACTTCATGGTATATTCACGGAAATACTGCATCACCGGTCGTAACTCTTTATGACCATCCGTTTCAGGATTCTGAACCGCTTTATTATCCAAAACCGAATGAGTTAGGACTGCACCCAGGTTATTGGGGCATGGAAAATTCGATCGTGCGATGGACTGCCCCGGATGCAGGAACTATAACCGTTAATGCAACATTTACCGCAGCCGATACCGGCACAAAAGATATATTTGTGTATCATAACCATAACCAACTTCTTCTTCAGAGAATACCTACACAGCCGAAAACCAATTGGCCGAGTGTGCCGTTTAGTGTAAATATAGCTGTTCAGTCTAGTGATACTCTTGATTTTGGAGTTGGTCCTGCTAATCATTATTTTGATGATACGATAGCATTAGCAGCACAAATTAACTTTACACCTGTTCCCGAACCTTCCACCCTTGCCCTTCTCGGCATGGGCACAGTCGGCCTTGTTGCTTTTGCTTGGCGAAAACGAAAATGTTTTTTTCTGAGTAAGTTCACTTTGACTTTGTTGTTTGTGGTGAGTTCAAACTCCGTTGCTCGTGCCGCTATCGTGCCTGTCACAACCGACCTCTGGGACATAAATCAGGGCACCGTAGTTACGGGATACAGCGGCCTCAGTGGAATCCCTGTGGTTAATGACATCCGCACATTGTTTGGTTACCTGAGCGTGGGCGACGAAATTCACTTTGGGGACAACCTTTTCGCCGGCTCGATTCACTGGGTTGAATGGCGAACAATCCAACCAATCACGCTCCGAAGTTTTACACTTATTGCCGCACACGATGGTCCGCCTCGCGATGCCAAAGCGCGCGGTTTCAGCAAATTCACTTTATTCGCGGAAGATTCGACGGGTGGGCTGGGAAAAAAGGTTTATGAACTGTTCCCCTCCAATCCCTATGGCAACACTCCCGCCCCCGCCAATGGAATTGTTGAAACGAATGCAACCAATAATGAATTGCGACTCGCCGTGAATGTCGAACCAACGACATCCCAACGGTTTCGCGCCGAATTCGTTCAATGGAGCAACGCTTATAACGGCCATGCTTCGGGGCCAAGGGTCAGGGAACTGGACGGTTTTAGCAATGTGATTCCCGAACCCTCCGCTTTAGTCATTCTCGGCATGGGCGCTATCGGCATCGTTGCCTTGGTTTGGCGGAAACGAAAATTATTTCCCGTGAATACCGTGCAAGCAAAATCATTAATCTGCATTTTAGAAGCGATTGGTTTGTGGTCGTCATATGGGCCTTATGCTTTTGGAGATATCATACAAAATGGAGGCTTTGAAACCGCAAGTTTTCCTAAACCCATAGGTTTCATTGGAATTCAGTATACCGATGGATGGATGGCCGATTGCAGAGTTTATTCGTATATTCTACCTACCACTGGGGCATCGGTTGTCATCAACGGGCTCGCGCCTGCTGAGGGATACCAGTATGCAACGCTTCGCGCTGACAGCTGGTCTTCTTATGGAATGGGCGGCGGCGATATCGCGACATTAACTACCTCCTCATTGTTTCAAGCCACGGCGGGAGATATTTTGGCGTTTGAATATCGAGGGAGTAAGACCGTGGATTCCACTGATCCAAACTGGTCGAATGCAGAAATAAGCTTCACAATATCTGGTCCAAGCGGATCAAATACGTTATCACTGAATACGACCTCTGACTGGACTACCATCACTCGTACTTTCATGGAAATGGGGGACTACTCCTTGTCATTTAAAGCTGAGTCACATGTTCAACAAGAGTGGCGTCAAGTGTCCTGGGACCCACCATTTGGCCGTTTGATCGATCACTGGGCTGTTGCCAAAATAGATGTCGATAATGTGCGCATCGTTCCCGAACCTTCCACCTTCATCCTTCTCGGCATGAGCGCTCTCTCGTTGATTTATGTTTGGCGTCGGCGGAGCGGGTCGAGATAACTGCATTCGATCGAAGCCAAACCGCAATGGGCCGCCTTTCGGAGCGGCTACTTTTTATCGGGCAGGGCGTTTCGGCCAAAGGCCAAGCCGTTCATCCATCTAGCATGCCGGGATTGGGAGTCTATGCGGTGTAAAGGATGCGCCCCCTTGATTTTATCACGAAGAAACGCCTTTATCGATCAACTCGATCATCAATTCCTTGCCGACCGCATCGGCATAACGGGTCAGCGTGTCGATGGTGGGATTCGGATTGACCGCGTTTTCCAATCGGCAGGGTGGCGCTGGACAAATAGTGAACATACGTGTGCAACTGGCTTTGCCAGTATGCTTCCGTACAGAATGGAGTTCCCACCCACAGTTCCATCCGGCATGGTGAAAAATCATACTACGATTGTCCTTGAATAACACTCCAGCCGTTGAGTGGATGATGCTCCCCGTCCGCTTCTCCGTGTCCTCCGTGCCTTGGTGAGAGGCCTCCGCTTGCCTTTGCCGACTCGTCCAACCGTGCCGCAACGAAAAAGGCGTCAATAAATCGGCCTTCTCCCCCGTAAAACGTCCCCAAACCGATTGAATTATTTTACGCCTCAACTCCCCGCCCCACAACGCCTTGCGAAAAAATCCAAAATTATTTTCTTGAAAAAAGCCGCGCCATAATATATATATGTACATGTATCTCCAGCCCTCGATTTCTCAACCCCGTCCCCTTCATCCTGTCACCTGTCCCCTCTCCCCATCCTCCCGAAATGAATACCAACCACCCCCAAACCTCGCCTCGACCGCCAAATCGTGATAAATCGTAGTTCTGCGCCGAAAACCGCCCGCAAACCTTCCGCTTGCCCCCTTCGTCATTCGAGCTTCGTCCTTCGTCATTCCGCCTTCCCCCCTCGTCCCATACCCCACGCCCCTCGGCCCTCAAAAAAGGCATTCGGCAAAAACTCCCCTCAAAAAACCCCGTTTTCCTCGAGAAATTGGCTGTCCACTCTCGCAAAATCCACGAAAAACCTTAAAAACCGCTTGTTAAGCCGGAAGGAAAAAATCCCCCATGGTCAAAAACGCCGAAAAACAGACACATTAGCAAGTCTATCGGGATTTCTCGGTTCATTTCGCGGTCGAGTAGGAGAGGAGCGGTGAGGCCGCCTCTCCTACTCGACCGCGAAATTCCTTCCCATATAATCTGCTAATGTGCCGAAAAACAAGTATTTTCCCGCATCTCCCGAAAACCGCATTCTACCGAATCCGGGAATGAACTCCAACAAAGGTCGATTTCCAAAAAGACGCGCTCCCGCGATGATCCTGGTTTGTTGAAGGCAGTGGTGGGCATGTCGGAGAGCATGGTTTAGAATGTAGGCACAGAGTCCCGCCAAAGGCGTTTTTCGCGCCTCGAACCAAAGCCTTTTCCCCAAGGATCGATCATGCATCGCACCGCGTTGAAGTTTGCCTCGTTCGTGTTCTTGCTTTTGGGAGCCATGCGCCCGGCCCTCGCCGGCGATGAACTGGCCGTCGATTTCGGCTATCGGCCGCCGCAGTGGCGGACGGCCATCTGCCCGCCCGACAGCCCGTACAAAACGCTGGTCAACGAGAAGGGGGCATTGTTGTATCATTTCGGCAGCCCGCCCGGCAGTTTCGGCACGTCGCTGCGTGCGACGGTTGACCCGCGCGAAAATATCGCGGAGCAAAAACTGGTCTCGCCGAAAATCCCCATCGTGCAAACCCGCCTCGAAACCGAGCATTTGAGCATTCTCGAGGAAACCTTCGCCGTCAACGATCCCGAGCGCGAACCACCGAAAACGAAGCCCGCGGCCATCCGGAAAAGCGAAACAGTCGCGGCGCGGAACTGGGCCAAGCCCCAAGACGGAGTTTCCCCAAGACTTTCCACGGTCGTGGTGGGTTGGAACAAGCCGATCCGATGTCGGATCGAAGTTCCGCCCGGCGCTTCCCGCACGGTCGCCCTGGCATTGTGCGAAGGATACCACGATCGGCCGGGCCGGCGCGTGATGGAGCTTTCCGCGGAAGGCGCGCCGCCGCAAAAGGTCGATCCGGTCGCCGATTTGGGCAAGAACGTCGCCGGCGCCTTCTGGTTCGCGGCCCGCGACGCGAACGGCGACGGACTGATCGACGTGAAAGTATCGGCCGACGCTTCGGCCCAGGACAAAAACACGATCCTCAACGCCCTCTGGGTTTTCGACGCGCCCGTGAAGCGCGACGACGCCGCGCTCTTGACGGGCAAGCTCGATTCCCAAGCCGCGCTCGCCTCCTACAACGGCGATACCCAATCGCGCAACGACATCCTCCTCGTCCGCGTAACCAACAAGAGCGATGTCCCCCAGACCGTCGCGCCGAAGTTCATCGTTTCCAGCGTGCTCAAACTGGAGAATTTCGGCGGTGATCGCGTCCGCATCGACGGTCTCGAAACGGTCCTCTGCACCGCGGAAATCGCTTCGCTGGCGATTCAAAAAGCCGGCGACCGCGAAGAAGCCGTGATGGCGCTCAAGCCGGCGACGATCGCGCCGGGCGGCACTTTTTCTTTCGCCGCCGTCTATTGCGGCGGGGGACGGATCGAATGCCCGCAGCGCACGCTCGAGGACGCCCTGCGCGAACGCGAAGCCGCGGAACGATTCTGGAAAACCGTCGATCTCCCCTACGGCCATATCGCCGTGCCCGACGAGAATATCCAGGCTTTGATCGATAGCTCGATCCGCAATATCTGGCAGGCCCGCGAAATCAAGAACGGCCTGCCGTCGTTCCAGGTCGGCGCCACCTGCTACCGCAGTTTGTGGGTCGTTGACGGCGCGTTCATCTTCGAAGCCGCCGCGCTCGTCGGCGCCGCCGATCAAGCGCGGGCGGGCATCGCTTACGAATTGTCCTTCCAAAAGGAGGACGGCGGATTCGGCATCCTTTCCAGCAATTACCACAAGGAAAACGGCATCGTGCTCTGGACCTGCGCGCGGCACGCCCGGCTTTCCCAAGATAAAGAGTGGCTCCGTTCGATCTGGCCGAAACTGGAAAAAGTCGTCGCTTACATCAAACAACTTCGCCGGCGAAGCCGCGAAGACGACTCGCCGCTGAACGACGGCTTGATGCCCAAGGGAGTCATCGACGGCGGCATCGGCGGCACGCGGCACGAATACACCAACGTCTATTGGAACCTCACCGGACTTAAGGCGATCATCGACGCCGCCCGCTGGTTGGGGAAAAACGAGCAGGCGGACGAATGGCAAAAGGAATACGACGATTTCTACGCCGCGTTCCGCGATTGCGCGAAACGCGATCTGAAAACCGACGCGCACGGAAATCCCTATTTGGCGATCCTCATCCCGCCGAAAAATCCACCTCCCGACGCGAAAAAAACCGACGACGATATCCCCTGCAAGGCCCAATGGGCGTTCTGCCACGGCGTTTATCCCGGTCAACTTTTCGCCAAAGACGATCCCCTGGTCGCCGGGAATCTCGCCATGCTCGGCGCCTTCGAGAAGGAAGGCATGGTCGCAACTACCGGCTGGATCACGAAGGGTATCTGGAACTATTTCGCCTCGTTCTACGGCCATGCCTTGCTGTGGCAGGGCCAAGGCCAAAAAGCCGCCGAGGTGCTTTACGCCTTCGCCAACCACGCCGCGCCGCTCTTGGTTTGGATCGAAGAGCAGGGCTTTAAGAACGAGCCGATTCTCGAATGCGGCGATTGCCCGCACAACTGGGCCAGCGCGGAATTTATCCGCCTCGCCGTCCACCTCCTGGCCCTCGACCGCGGCAAGCAAATGCACCTCTTCGAAGGACTGCCGAAACCATGGACCGCGCCGGGCATGGTTACGAAGCTCGACAAAATCAGCACCCCCTTCGGACCGCTGACTTTCTCGCTTGCGATCGCCGAGGACGGCGCCACCGCGACGCTCAACGTCGAACCGCTAAGCGATCCCTCCTGCGAAAAGATCGTCGTGCATCTTGCCGGTTGGGCAAGTTCCAACCCCAAGGCCACTTTAGAACTCGACCCCCAAAAGAGTCAGAAAATCACCATTCCAATCGAATTCACCAAATAATATTCATTTTTATTGGGCTAAAAACCAAGTAACCCCCCCCTAATGTGCGTGTTTATTGCATTTTTCGCAGTCCAGTAAAAAAAATTGCGATTTTTTTCGGAATTTTGTTGACAACGTTCTGGAATCTGATAGAATCAGTTGCAGTGCGTAGAGTTTCTACCAATCGCCCCATTAGTGAGGCAGCGGCGCGTACCGGAATTGGTCGTCGGAATAAATCGACGACGAATGTTTTCTCTCAGAATTTCCGGTTCTGAATAACCGCCCTTTTCGGTCTGTATTTTCCCGCGTGTTAAATCGGCCGTGTTTGTATCGTCATTGGTATATCACGCTTTTCGTCATTGAACATGCCAACTGATATTTGAAAGAGTTAAGTTGACAATGTGTGCTAGGGCATTGATTCGATGAGGCTCGCTTTGGTTTTCATTCACAAGGTATTACCCGAGGAACATCCTTCTCAGATTTAAGGACTCCATCATGAAATCGCTACGTTTTATGCCGTTGGTTTGCTTGGCCTTAGTTTTCGTTTACGCATCCGGAGCGCAAGGCGGATTTATGCTCGGGTTCACGGGCAATACCTTCCCGCAAAATGCCGGTCCCACCGTCGATGGCCACGTCGATTTCGCGGTCTTGGATCGATCGGGCGGAGTCCCCGGCGACGTTTGGGGAACCGGATTGCCGGGCTTCGATGGTTTGGCTGCCCCGGGACTCGGTTCCGGTCCCTTGGATACCACGGCCAGTTACCTCTATCTCTTTCAAACGGTGAATAACGGAATAGACCCCGCTGCCATTACCCAGAATTCGGTATCCGTGCCGAACGCCGCCGTTACCTCGCACGGGGTGTTCCCCACGGTCGGATTCACCTCCGGCGGCGTTAATGTGAGTGTGGCGGTCGATCTAGGCCCCTCGGCGATCCCCGGAGATCCTTCGGGAATCGCACTCGCTCCGGCACCGGGCGTCGCGGTAGTTGCAGGACTCGTCGTCCCCTTCTATCAAGCAGCGGGTGGGGGAAGCCAACTCACGACTTTCCTCTTTCCAAATCTGGCGGCAGGCGGTACTAGCTCCGTGTGGGGTTACACCTCGAATTTACCGCCTAGTTGGGGTACTACGAGCATTCAGGACGGCGGCACGAACGCCAGCGGCACCGTTCCGACCACCGTGCCCGAACCCTCAGCACTCTTACTGCTCGGCCTGGGATCACTTGCTTTGATTTTTGTCCGGCGGCAACGCAGGGGATAGTGAATCCATCTTAATCCGGATAGTGCCAACTCTAAAAAGTCAGAGTTTAGTAAAATATTGTGTAAATATTTCTATATTTACTACTCTACTGATATTATCTATTCTGTCTAACAGCACACTTTCGGTGGCTTGTCAGTTGTTCGCTAAAGAGTTAAGATGGATTTAGTCCGTCAGGGTAATTTTTTTATTGTCTCAAAGATAATTCCGGTCTGGTTGTTGGAGATGCGCCTTAAAAGCCGATTAAAAGAGAAGCCGAATTCGTTCGGATCGTTACTCTCGTAAGGATTATGCGGGCTCGAATGAAAAAAACTTTTAATTGGTTGCGGTAGTTGAGTATCTCCGGTGCTTTACTCGTGGTTTTTGATTCCCCTACAATGAGGAAAGGAAGGAAATCGTTCTTTCCACCCCAGACGAAAGAATCGTTTCCTTGAGCAATGCCGCCTCGATGCGCTCCGCGGGTTGGTTTCTTCACAAGAAACGACCGGACCGAGTGGAACGGATATCCCCGGTCGCTTTCGGCCGCCTGTGCCGCCGACAATGCCTCGTGTTCCGACGTCGAAACGGGAGAAACTATCGATGTATGTCCTAGAAACTCGAGGATTGACCAAATCTTACGGCTCCGTGGAGGAAGCCCGCGTTCAGGCGTTGCGCGGCGTGGATTTGCAAGTCGAGGAGGGCGAGTTGCTGGCCATCATGGGGCCGTCAGGCTCGGGCAAGAGCACGTTGTTGCACATTCTGGGCGGAGTCGAGGTTCCCAGCGATGGTCAGGTCCTGCTGGAAGGGGTCGATCTGGCTTCGTTGAGCGACGACGAACGGACGATTCTCCGCCGCGAGAGGATGGGTTTTATATTCCAATCGTTCAATCTCTTGCCGGCGTTCACCGCCGAGGAAAACGTGGCCCTGCCCATGGAACTGGCGGGTGTCTCCTCGGCCGAAGCGAAACGCCGTGCCTTCGACATGCTCAAAATGGTGGGCATGTCGCACCGGCGAAGCCACATTCCCAGCACGATGTCCGGCGGCGAACAGCAGCGCGTGGCCATCGCCCGGGCGCTGGTTATGGAGCCGGCCTTGCTTTTAGCCGACGAGCCGACGGGCAATCTCGACAGCGCGAACGGCCAGCAGGTTACGGCGTTGTTGCGGCGACTGGCCAGCGAACACAATCAAACCATCGTGATGGTTACGCACGACGCCGAGGTCGCCGACCAGTCGGACAGGATCGTGCGGCTCCGCGACGGATTGGTGGAAAGAGACCATGCCGTCTCGAAGGGAAAGCCCCTCTACCAGGAAGTCCTCCCCTTGAAGGATGCCCAGCCCGTTCCGCCAAAGCCCGTGCGGTCGATTTTGTTCAAGCGGACGGTGTGAAAAGAAGAAAGGTGCCATGCCCACGCTTGCCGTGGGCAAGATGGGATGCGACAACAATCTCATGCCCACGGCAAGCGTGGGCATGGCACCCGGCCCGTCGCGGCGCCAAAGCACTGGCAAGATGCCAGTGGCACCCGAACTAGGAATACTCCATGGCCCTCTGGAAATTCACGTCGCGCGAGATCCGCAACCGGCCGGGCCGGGCGATTCTGACTCTGTTGAGCATCGTCATCGGCGTGGCGGCGGTGGTGGCGGTTACCATTTCGACGGCGACCACGAACCAGGCCTACAAGGAGATGTTCGAATCGGTTACGGGCAAGGCCTCGTTCGAGGTGGTGCCGAGCGAAGACACGGACGAGAAGGGTTGGTTCCCCGATTCGATCGCCGCGAATTTGGAAAAGGTCGAGGGCGTTACCGCCGTTCCCTCGATCCAGCGCGATTTCAAAATCTATTCCGGCGGCCAGCGGCCGATCTGCCTGCTGGTGGGCATCGATCCCAAGCGATCGGAAATCTACGACAGCTATCAGCTTTCGGAGGGCGTTTTCTTTCACGCCGACAGCGAGCGGGAAGCCATTTTGGAAGCCGGCTTCGCCAAGGGCCTGGGCGTCAAGGTCGGCGATTCCGTCCGCGTGCCCGTTCCCAGCCGCCGCAGCACGATCGAGACGCTCAAGGTCGTGGGCCTGTTCGCACCGAAGAGCGCGGCGAATTTCAACCAGGGGGGCGTGATTTTCGTGCCGCTGGCGATGGCCCAGTATTTGATCTTCGACGTGCATAAAATCAACCGCATCGGCGTAGTGCTCGATAAAAGCTTGAACGAGGAAGCCGTTCGCGGCAAGCTTCAATCGCTCCTGCCGCCCGGCGTTTCGCTGATCGTTCCCAGCACCAAGTCGCAATTCTCCAAGGAAACCTTGCAACAGGCCGAGCAGGGGCTGAGATTCGCCTTCGCGCTGAGCATTGCGCTGGCGGTGTTTATGATCTTCAACACGTTTTTGATGAACATCGGCGAACGCCGCAAGCAATTGGCGATCCTCCGCGCCATCGGCACGACGCGCGGGCAGATCATGCGGATGCTGCTTACCGAAGCCCTGGCGATGGGCACCTTGGGCACCGTGCTCGGATGCCTGGCGGGCGTGGGGGGCGCGTACCTGCTTACGGCGGGCATGACGAGCATGTTCAACGGCGCGGTCCCCGCCCTGACGCTCACGCCGACGCCGTTCTTCCTGGCCGCGTTTCTCGGCCCGGCGATGTCGCTGATCGGCGTCTATATCCCGGCGTATCTGGCCGGGAAAATCACGCCCCTCGAAGGCATGAGGCCCGTGGTCAGCGAGAGTAAAACCCACATTTCCAAGACTTACGTCGCGGCGAGTTTGGCGTTTTTCGGCCTGATCGGCGCGATTCTCACGGCCTGCATTTCCGGCTGGCTGCCGCTTTCCTTGCTGATTCCGACGGGCGTGGTGTTCACCGCCGCCATCGTGCTCTTGGTGCCGATCGTGCTGGGGCCGCTTTCGCGCGGTTCGGCGTTCGCGCTCTATCCGCTCTTGAAAACCGAGGGGCAAATCGCCAGCCGGCAGATATTGCGCCGCCGCGTGCGGACCACGCTCACCATCGGCATTTTGTACATCGCGGTGAGCACCGCGGTGAGCATGGGCACTTCGATCATCAACAGCGTCAGCGACGTGCAGCGGTGGTACGGCAAGGCGACGCTGGGCGATTTCATCGTCCGCCCCGCGACGGCCACGCAATTGACCGCCACGGTGACGAACTCCCGCATGCCGGAGTCGATGCGCGAGGAAATCCGCGCCCTGCCGGGCGTGAAAAACGTCGATTCGGTCAGTTACGTGCTCAACGCGCCGGTCCGCGCGGCCGGTTCGGGCACGGAAGGGAAAGACGCGAAAAACGCGATGGTCATCATCCGCGATTTCACCGATCGCAAGGCGCTCCCGTTCGATCTGAAAGGCGGCTCGCCCGACGAAGTCCGCGACGGACTCGCGCAAGGCAACGTGGTGCTGGGAACGGTACTGGGCAATCGCATCGGCGCGCATGCGGGGGACGATATTTCCGTCGAGACCGCGCAGGGAACGCACAAGCTCCGCGTGGTCGGCGAAACCACGGCCTACGTCGGCGGCGGAATGGTCGTCTATATGGAAGGCGCGCGGGCCAGGCAACTGATGGGCATCGATAAAATCGACGCCTTCATCCTCCAAACCGATTCCCGCGGCATGGCCGAAACCGAAAGCCGCTTGAAGGAATTCTGCAAGCAGCACAACGTGCTCTTGTTTTCCTTCGCCCAACTGCGGATGAAGCTCGACGCCCTCTTGAACGGCGTCGTCGGCAGCCTCTGGGGACTGATGATTTTGGGCTTCGTCGTAGGCGCGTTCGGCATGGCCAACACCCTCTCGATGAACGTGCTCGAACAGACCCGCGAACTGGCGCTGTTGCGCGTGGTGGCCATGACGCGGCGGCAGGTCCGCAAAACGATCCTCGCGCAGGCCGCGATCATCGGCTTTATCGGGCTGCTGACCGGCACCTTGGGCGGATTGGTCGGCTCCTGGACCATCAACCTCTGTTCGATACCGCTGTTCGGGCAAGCGGTCCCCTTCGCCATACATCCCTTGCTTTTGGCGGCGTGTTTCACGAGCGGATTGGCGATCATCCTTCTGGCCGCCTGGATTCCCGCCGAACGCGCCGCGCGGCTCAATCTGCTGATCGCGCTGCAGTACGAATAAGTCATTGTTCGATGAGCCAAAAGGATCGGAGGATCAACATGCCTGCCGTAGAAAAGAAAGATTCTCGAATATCCTTGCGTGCCGTTGTCTATCGCGAAGGCAATTGGTGGATTGCGCATTGTTTGGAGTTGGATTTGGTCGCCGAGGGGAAATCCGCTCTTGAAGCATTCAAGAATTTGAACGATATCACCAATACCCAAATCGAAACAGCGATTCAAGAGGGCAATCTTGAAGCTATTCTAACTCCGGCGCCACCCAATATATGGTCCATGTTTTTTCATGGACGCGCGGATGACTTGCAAATCAAGAAAACCGGAAAGCTTCCGAATAAAATCGAACGATTCGAAGTGCGCGAGCTGGCTTTTGCGTGAGAACATCGGAACGCAAAATGAAAAAACCGCTAAAATATCGCGAACTGCGAAAAAAGTTGAAAAAATATCACATCGAGGAAAATAAGGTTCGCGGGAAAGGTTCCGAACGGATGTTTGTGGGGATCGTCAACGGAAGAGTCATCAAATATCCTACAAAATGTCATAACGAAGGCGACGAGAAGCCGATCGCCGTTATTGAAGCGATCAGGCGTCATTTTAATCTTACCTTGGAACATGGAATAAGCGACAAGGATTTTTAGGCTCATCCGGAAAGAGCGTACCTGAGAAGTCGAGGCTTCACGTTAATGAGAATAGAATCGGATAAATGATTCTCCTGGAATGGATTTCCTCGATTCGGGCCGAAGGCCCAGCCGTTCGCCCAG
>JADLEL010000006.1 GCA_020846145.1 Pirellulales bacterium
ACGGTAGGCCGAAAACATGGACCTGTCCCCTTCCCGCGGCGCGAGGGGGAGAGTCCCATTTTCGCGGCGATTAAGCACTTTTAGAGCACCATCATCTTTTGCGCCGCGAAAATCGGGACAGTCCCCTGTGAACGGTTACCCATTTTCTTTACCGGGAGCGACTTGACATCCTACCTTCTAGGGACTAGAACCAGTGATCGGGACGTGCAATAATCACTGACCTCCATGCGAGATACTTGGCGTTCAGTTGTTTTAGCGTAACGAGTGTTCGCTACCTACCTTAACCTACGGCAACGATTCCCAGGCGTAAGCGTCCACGCTCCGGTCGGGGACTGGTCCATTTTTCGGCGTGAAAACGTATTTTGTGGACAAACGGTAGGCCGAAAGCATGGACCTGTCCCCTTCCCGCGGCGCGAGGGGGACAGTCCCATTTTCGCGGCGATTAAGCACTTTTAGAGCACCATCATCTTTTGCGCCGCGAAAATCGGGACAGTCCCCTGTGAACGGTTATTCCCAGGCGATGCCTGGGACTGGGCGAACTGCCGGCCCTTCGGGCCGCGGCAACTGCCCGTTGCAATATCCATCGACCAGGCACGCTTTCACCGGATGAATCGTTTTTTCCGCGGCTCGTTGATTTTCTTAATGGGTTCTGCATTCTAACTGGGAGTCCACGCGGTGTCGGAATCGGAATTGGGAACGCTTTCGGCTGCCGATCGGCAACGGCTCGACGAGTTGAACGCCCGGCTGAAGGAGTTGAACGGAACATTCATCGGTTATCCGTGCAGCGGGGTGTTCGACTATGCGCCGCTGTTTCATTTCCTGCGCTACCCGTTCAACAACGTGGGCGATCCCTTCGTAACGAGCAACTACCAGCTCAACACCCACGAGTTCGAGCGGGAAGTGGTGGAAATCTTCGCCCGGCTGACCCGCGCGCCCGAGGATGCGAGTTGGGGCTACGTAACCGGCGGCGGGACCGAAGGCAACATGTACGGCATCTTTTTGGGCCGGGAGCTGCATCCCGAAGGGGTCGTCTATTATTCCGAAGACACGCACTACTCGGTGAACAAAATCCTCCGCTGCCTGCACGTGCGGAACATCATGATCAAGAGCGATCCCGACGGCCGGATCGATCTGGAAGACCTCCGCGAGACGATCCGCATCCACCGCGACGTGCCGCCGATCATCTTCGCCAACGTCGGCACGACCGTGAAAGGGGCCGTGGACGATTTGCCGGGCATCAAGAAAATCCTGCACGATCTGGCCATTTCGCAGTATTACCTGCACGTCGATGCCGCCTTGAGCGGCATGATTCTGCCCTTCGTCGAGCATCCGCAGCCGTGGAATTTCGCCGACGGGGCGCACAGCATATCGATCTCCGGGCACAAGATGATCGGCGCGCCGATCCCTTGCGGCGTGGTGTTGGCGAAGAAGAAGAACGTCGATCGCATCGCCCGGCAAATCGAATACGTGGGCACGCTCGACACCACGATCCCCGGCTCGCGCAACGCCTTTTCGCCGCTGATGCTCTGGTACGCCTTCCACACGGTGGGCGAGGAGGGCCTCCGCCGCAGCGTGCGGCGGTGCCTGGAAACGGCCGACTACGCGATTGCGCGATTCGCCGCGATCGGCCGCGCGGCGTGGCGGCATCCGAACTCGGTAACCGTGGTGTTCGACCGCCCTTCGCAAAACATCGTGCGAAAATGGCAACTGGCCGTGCTGCACGGCGCGGCCCACATCATCACCATGCCGCACGTCTCGCGGGAGCAGATCGACCGTTTCGTGGCCGACATGGCGGAAGACGAATCGCCCGCGGCGAACGGCGAACTTTCGCCGGAAGGAGAAACGATACCGTGAAAGAGATCATCATCGTGAGCGAGGACCGGCCGGGCCTGGTGGCGGATATTTCGACCGTCCTGGCCGAGGCGGACATCAACATCGAATTCCTTTCGGCCGAGATCGTGGGCGGCACGGCGATCACGATCCTGAGCGCCGACCGCTACGACGCGGCGCTCCGCGCGCTTTCGGCGGCGGGCTTCCACGCGCTGACCGAAGACGCCATCGTGGTCCGCCTGGACGACAAGCCGGGCGAACTGGCGCGGATCACGCGGCGGTTCAAGGAGGCGGGCATCAGCCTCCGCAGCATCCGCATCATCCGCCGCGACGCCGGCCAAAGCATCGTCGCCCTCTCCGCCCCCCGCACCCAAGAGGCGATGGAACTGGTGAAGGACGTGATGATTACCTCGTGAAACTCGGATATCGAAAAAGTCGGGGTGGCAGTTGCACTGCCACCCTTGATTTCCGGCATTTTCCGAGGGGCGGCAGTACAACTGCCACCCCAACGAAGTCTCCCAAAATCACGCAAAGTCTTTTAGAAATTCAAGGTCCCATGCCCGGCAAAATGCTCCAAGTTTACCGGCGACTTCTCAACGCCTTCGGTCCGCAGCACTGGTGGCCGGGCGAGACGCCGTTCGAGGTCCTGGTGGGGGCCGTCCTCACGCAAAACACCAACTGGCAAAACGTGATGCGGGCGATCGGCGATCTCCGCGAGGCCGATCTGCTCGATCCCCAGGCCCTCTACGCCGTGCCGCTCGAAGAATTGGAGGAATTGCTCCAACCGGCGGGCTATTTTCGCGTGAAAGCCCGGCGGCTGCGAAATCTGCTGAAATTCCTCGTCGAACGCCATGGCGGTTCGCTGGAAAAAATGTTCCGCGCCGATTTGTCCGAATTGCGCGCCGAACTGCTCGCCATCAACGGGATCGGCCCGGAAACCGCCGATTCGATCCTGCTCTACGGCGGCAATCTGCCGACGTTCGTGGTCGATGCCTACACGCATCGCGTTCTCGCCCGGCACGGCTGGATCGACTTCGAGGCCGATTATCATCAAATTCAAGACTACGTCGTTTCAAGCCTTCCGCAGGATTTGCAGCTCTATAATGAATTCCACGCCCTGTTCGTCCACTTGGGGAAACATTACTGCAAAAAAACCGGTCCCAAGTGCCGCGAATGCCCCCTCTACAAGATGCTCCCCGAAGGCGGTCCGTTGCAGCCGGAGTGAACGCCGGTTGCCGTAATACTATTCTCCCGGAAACTTCATCGGCGGGCGTTCGATCTTCTTCGGCAAGTCGCGCCATTCGGCGGGGCCGGTAAGGCCGATTGCGCTCTGGTCGATCGGCTGGAAGCCGAGTTTTATCGCCGGCGAGTCGGACTTCAACGTGAAATCGCCGCGCTGGGGATCAACGAAAAGCGGGTCGGCGACGACGCCGTGTTGGTCTTGCCCTTTCGCCTGCCACTGCTCGAAACTCAGACCGTCGGGGAACTTGATCGCGCGGCCGGAGGCGTCCCAATAGCAATTGAAGTCGAAGGGGAACGAGCCGTTCTTCCAGTTGCCGCTCGTGAGATTGGCGCGGTTGAAATAGACGATGTTCCGCTCGAAGGCGAAGGATTGGTGTTCCTCGTCGCGCGAGCGTTGAATTTGCCCGCCCGTGAACGAATAGGCGAAGATATTGTTCCGCACGACGTTTTCCTTGCCGTAGTGCTGGTGGAAACAGCCGTCCTTCACGCGATAGACGATGTTGTTTTCGAGCGTGATGCCGCTGCTGCCTTCGTCGGTGTACAGCCCCCAGCCGCCGTAGGAAAAGGCGAGCACGTCGTGAATCAGGTTGTTTTTGAGCGTGGTGCCGGGCGAGACGCCGAGCGTGTAGATTCCGCCCATGTCGCTCAGCTTGCCGTAGCCCAGATGATGGATGTGATTGTACTCGATCTTGTTGTCGTGCGCCGTCGAAGGGGCGTATCCCCAACTCCAGCCGACCGAAACGCCGCTGTAAAGAAAATCGCAGATTTCGTTGTGCGTTATTTCGTTGTGCGAGCTTTGGCCGATCAGCACGCCGCAGCCTTCTTGGATGATTTTGCCACCGTCGTGGATGAAGCAATTGATAATCCTGATTTGTTGAGTTTGATCTTGCGGCTCCTTGGGCAGCGCATTTTCGCCGATTCGCACACCGCCCGCGCCAAGATCGAGCAAGTGGCATTGAAGGGCATCGACATTTTGGACGCCGCGTTCGCACCAAAGCCCGTAGCCGCCGGTATGCGCGATTTCGCAGGATATAATCAAGCATTTTCGTGCGTGACGGAGCATGACGGCGGCATCTTTCAAAAATTCGCCCGACTGGGCGTCCTGCGGTTGGTCGCGCTCCATCCGCCAGTCGGTGTGTTGAAACGAGAGTTGCGCGAAAACAACATTTTCGACTTTCTTTCCCGATCCCGCTTCGCCTTCGATTTTGACGAGCATGGGAAGACGCGGAGCGATGACCTCGGCGGTCGCCATATCCTCGCCGGGCCGAGGAAAATACGTCAACACGCCCGTTTTGCGGTCCAGATACCACTCGCCGGGCGCGTCGAGGGCTTCGCCGATGTTTTCCACGTGAAAGCGAATTTCTTTCCAGTAGCCTATCGGGAAGTGCGTGGAATTGGTGAAGCGGACGATTTTATTCGCTTCGTCGATCGATGCGACGTGGTGCAGCGAGGCCGTCCAGGAATGATAAACCACGACCATCGCATCATCGGGGTTCGCCCATCTCCGGATGTCGTCATTCTTGAACTTCAATGCTCGTTTTGTTTCCATAGTTTGATCGCCGAATTGCGGATCGCGGTCGATCTCGGCGGCCGGCCCAGCGGCGAAATACCAATCCTCGTTGGGCGTTCGCGCCCTAACGCAACGCTTCCCGTTCACCCACAGCGAACGGAAATACCACTTGCCCTCCTTCACGCCGGGCACGGTCGTCGTCCAAACGCCGTTTTTGCCCTTGTGCCAGCCGGTGATCGGCACGCCGCCGCTGAGGACTGGCTCTTCGTCCGGAATTCCGACATAAGCAATCGGGGCCTTGTCCGTGCCGGAATCTTCAGCTGTAAACACGACCGGCGCGGCGAGCCGATACGTTCCCGGCCTTATTTGAACGACAACGTTTTTCGTCAGCGGACCCAGGGCCTTCAACTTCCGCACGGCATCGCGCGCGCCCGCAAGCGTGGCCAGTGGGCCGTCGCTACGGTCGGCATTCGGCGCGGCCAACTTGCCCGACCATGAGTCGTTGCCGTCCGGAGCCACGTAAAAAATATTTGAGGTATCATCGTCGGCCCGGAGCGAGACGCCGCCGCCGAGAGCAATTCCAAGAACCAGAGCGTGGAAAAAAGTCTGCATCTAATTCTCCTTCGAATGCGAGAGGGAAGGGAGGATTCGAGTACCCGATTATAACAGAGTAGGGCAGGTCAAGCACAGCGCCGACCCACTAAACATATAGGAATAAAACGTCGTCGGGTCGGCGCTCCGCTTGACCCGCCCCATATTTCGCAGCTTCAGATGATCGGCCGCAAATCCGTCCTACTCCCACTTTTTTTCCCCTCCTGCCTGCGTTATGATGATTTCAAACTTGTCCCCTCACCATAAACCGGAGAAATACCATGCCTAAGTATGAAATTCCGAAAATATCAAAACCACCCAAAGTGGGTAAGAAACAGGTCCTGCTCGCCGCCAGCGGCGACTTGCGGCTCTCGGCCAACCAGTGCTGCTGGGAGAAGCAAAAGGAAATGGAAGACGCCCTGACCGCCGCCGTCGAGGCCGCCGGCTACGAAGTCGTCCGCGCGCATCCCTACAAAGAAAACGAAAAGCACGGCTTCATCGGCTCCCAAAAGGAAGGCCTCGACGTCTTCTCCCGCATCGATCCGAACGCCAAGATCATCATCGCCGAGGCCGTGTGGCAATACTCGCACCACGTCCTGCCGGGCTTGCTCGCCCACAAGGGACCGATCTTGACCGTGGCCAACTGGTCGGGCACATGGCCGGGATTGGTCGGCATGTTGAATCTCAATGCCGGCCTGACCAAGGCCGGAAAAAAATTCTCCACCCTCTGGAGCGAAGACTTCACCGACGAGTTCTTCGTCGAGGGATTGGAAAAATGGCTCGACAAAGGCGAAGTCAAACACTCGCTCAAGCACGTTACGCCGCTCAAGAAAGTCAAAGTGCCTTCCGCCGAAGCCAAGCTCGGCGCGGCCCTGGCCGACCAACTCCGCCAAGAACGGGCCATCATGGGCATCTTCGACGAAGGATGCATGGGCATGTACAATGCCATCATCCAGGACGAACTCCTCAACCCGATGGGCGTGTTCAAGGAACGCATGAGCCAATCGGCCCTCTACTACGAGACCACGCAGGTCTCCGACGACGAAGCCCGGCAGGTCCGCAAGTGGATGGAAGACAAGGGCATGAAGTTCGTTACCGGACCGAACCCCGCGAGCGACCTGACCGACGAGCAAATCCTCACGCAGTGCAAGATGTACATCGCCGCCGTGCGGCTGGCCGACGATTTCGGCTGCGACCTGATCGGCATCCAATATCAACAGGGCCTCAAGGATCTGCTCCCGGCGAGCGATCTGGTCGAAGGGATGCTCAACAACGCCGACCGCCCTCCGGTCAAGAGTCGCGACGGCCATCGCGTGCTGTTCGAGGGCCAAGCGGTGGTCCACTTCAACGAAGTCGATGAATGCGCCGGCCTCGACGCGCTGATGACCAACCGCGTCCACAAGGCGATGGGCCAGCCCGTCGAAACCACCCTCCACGACGTCCGCTGGGGTGATTGGGACCGGTCCGGCACCGTCCAGGATTACGTCTGGGTGTTCCTCATCAGCGGCTCCGCCCCGCCGGCGCACTTCGCGGGCGGTTGGGCCGGCGCTTCCAGCGAACGACAGCCGGCGATGTACTTCCGCATGGGCGGCGGCTCCTTGAAGGGCGTCTCCAAGCCCGGCGAAATCGTCTGGTCCCGGATATTCGTCGAAAACGGCAAGCTCAAAATGGACCTCGGCCGCGCCGAAGTCGTCGAACTGCCCGCCGAGGAGACTGAGCGCCGCTGGAACCTCACCACCCCGCAATGGCCGATCATGAGCGCGGTAACCTACGGCGTCGATCGCGACCAGTTCATGGCCCGCCACAAGGCGAACCACATCCAAGTGGCCTACGCCAATAGCGCCAAGGAAGCCGACGCCGCCATGCTCGCCAAAGCCGCCATGGCCCAGGCCATGGGCATGGACGTCTTCCTCTGCGGCACCAAGAAAAACGGCAAGGCGTGGTGAAGTGGTGAGTGGAGAGTGGAGAGTGGGCAGTAGTTGCATTTCGGGTAGCCCCGATAGCTTCGCTATCGGGGCGCCGAAGGCGCAAGAGGTTTTGGAATCAGGTCTAAGGTCTCTTGCGTCTTTGCTGTAGAATTTCGAATTGCACAGAAGATCGGAGGACTGTCATGATTAATACAGCACAAAACAAACGTGTTTCCGAGCTACTAAGTGTCGATTCGCATTGGCGGTTCAAGGTACCGCGTTATCAGAGAGAATATATCTGGCGACGAGAAAACTGGACGAGCCTTTTTGATGATCTATACGAAAATCCTTCGGGCTACTTCTTAGGCTCAATGATTTGCATCAATCGAACCGACGACCCGATGCAGGACCAAGAACTTGAATTGGTGGATGGACAACAGCGTCTAACTACGCTTTCTCTTCTTTATGCTGCGATTTATAAATGTCTCGCTGCATGTGAAGCTGACGACGAAGACATAAAACATGATCAGTTCAATCTTCGTTATCGCCTAGTCTTCAAGAGCCCTTTCAAGAGCCTAATACTTAGACTCGAACCTTCCCACCAAGGACACAACTATTTTGATTATTGTTCCGTGCTGCAAGACGCAGGTATTATTAAAGGCGTCGAAACGATTCCTAACGCCGGTAACCGTCGCCTGTTCAAAGCTTACAGATTTTTTATTGACCGCCTTGATGAATTGGATGACAAAGGACATAAGGTTTTCGATTCTGAGCGAATCCAGGACTTTTTAAATCGCGTCAATTCAGCTTCCCTGGTTAATATTGTCGTCGGATCACATGCCGATGCCTTCACGTTATTTGAATCCCTTAACAACCGCGGTGAACCGCTTTCCGCTTTGGATATCATTAAAAACAATCTACTTGCTGCGTTAGAAAAAATATCCCCCCAGAGCATTGACGAGAATTTTACAAAATGGAAAAAACTACTTGAAAATCTCTCGGAGGACTATACTGAACAGGAACGATTTTTGCGTCAATATTACAATGCTTTCAAAGAACACAAAAATATTGAAGTATCAAAAGCTCCAATCGCAACTCGCTCTAACATTATTCGTATTTATGATGAGATAATACATCGCGATGCCGAATGGTTCTTCGACGATCTTTTCGCAAAAGCTCAACTTTATAGCAAACTCATTACGCCGCTAAACGACGGCGTTTCGGCGAAAATGGCTAAGGAATTGCTTAATCTTCGCCGTATCGGCGGCACGCCAGCTAATATTATGCTCCTCTATGCTCTGGCGGAAAGACCCGAGGCAAATATTTGCAGTATGTGTGATTTCTTGGTGCGATATTTCGTCAGGCGTAACTTGACTGATGTGCCACCTACACGAGACTTGGCGCGCATCTTCATAGAAATCGTAAGCGTTCTTCGAAAAAAAAGTAACTGCGATCCTGGGATAATCATTCGACAAGAACTTCTGGCTAAGGGAAGAGTTGCAACCGACGAAGTCTTCCGAGATAAATTGTCGGGAAACATCTACGGGGATAATGTTGATGCAACGCGTTTCATCCTTTGCCGCATTGAGGAAGAAAAACAAACCGTGGAAAAACTGACCGACCTTTGGGAACGAGATGAAAGAGGTGGCTTTATTTGGACAATAGAGCACATTTTTCCTCAAGGGGACAATATCCCTCAGTGTTGGGTGGATATGATTGCTGCAGGTGATGGCGTGTTAGCGCGAGAATATCGTGACAAGTTCACGCATCTTTTAGGCAATCTTACAATTACGGGATATAACAGTAAACTCGGAAATAAAAGCTTCATGGAAAAACGAGATCGAAAAGACTCGAATGGTCGAAATATTGGCTACAATAATGGGCTATCCCTTAACCAACTACTCCAAAACGCGAACTCATGGACTGTTGATGACATAAAAACTAGAACAGAGTCGCTCGTGAATACGGCCATGGAATTATTCAAGTTAGAGTACTCGTGAGACGGGATAATGTTGACTTTGCTGCACGAATGAAATATACTCTATTAGGGGATTTATTGGATGGAAATATCCATGAGCACCGTCACCATCTCGCCGGATTTTCATGTCGAACTCCCGCCCGATGTCAGGCAAAGCTTGAATCTTCAACCGGGACAGGAACTGTCCATATTTTCTTTTAACGGCCGTATCGCGATCGTCCCTCTGTGTCCTCTCGAAGAGATGCGTGGTTTTCTCAAGGGCATGGATTCCGATGTGGAAAGAGATGACGAGGAGCGGGTATGAACCTCGTCGATTCTTCGGCATGGCTGGAATATTTCGTTGGCGGACAGCATCATCTTCGCCACGGCACGGCTCCACGGCGCGACAATTTGGACGATGGATCAACATTTCTCCGGCTAAACGGACGTTAAATTCATCGCCAAAGCCGTATTCCCATAAAACTAGGCGCCTTCCGGCTTCTCGTCCGCGCTCGGGCAGCCGCTTATTTTCCAAAACGCGCGGCCGTCCTCGCCATTCTGCCGCAGGAGTTGGACGAGGAGCAGGAAGGGCTTGGTTTCGCCCGCGTCGTCGAAGGTGACGGCGTAGCGCAACTGGACGACATCCACGCCCGCTTGGCAGGTTGGGAGCGGGGCCTTTCGCCGACATGACGATGGTCATTGTCTCTTGCAGGACCTACGCGATGGGGTAGGCCGATTGCGCAGCCGGTCCCGCCCGGCAGGTAGGATCGACGGGGCGGCGTTTTTTGCGGCGGGGTGGGCGGAACCGAGCCGGCTGGCGGATCGTTTTCGCGGGAGTTTAATAAAATAAGCCACTTACAACCGGAGTCATAAGTGGCTCAAGATGGAGGCGGCGGGAATCGAACCACCCCCGCAAAACACGGGAAAAACGGGCAATTCTGAAAATGGCGGTGCAGAATCCGGTGCAGTTAAAAGCGATTTGGCCGTGGTGGTGCAGGCGTGGCCCGCCCTCTCCGATGCCGACCGTGGGCGAATCATGCGAATTGTGAAGGGGGCCGTGAAGCGATAAACTTACATCGGGTGAGCCGACTTGCTATCGGCTAAAGTGGTTCGGACCGGCGGCGAGTTATTCGCCTTTCACGCTGACCGGTTCGGACCCGCCCGACTTACGAAAGGCGAGCAATGAAAAGTCTATGCGGTTTGGTAAATGCCATTCTCGAATTGCGGGACAGAATTCTTTCGGCTGTCGATGCCGAGATTCGCGACCCTCTCCCCCCCGCCCCGATGCCTCCCGCGCCCGAGGCTGATAGCCCGATGTTCGTGGGGGCAGAATTTTTGCCCTCTCGCCTCGAATCCATCGACCTCGGCCAGGTTGATCGGCTTGTGCCGTCGGCAATCAAGGACGTGAAATCTCTGGGGCTGTCGGCTGAAGTCTTACGACTTCCCGACCTCTTGCGAGCCGTTCGCAATGCGGCGGGGGATGCGGTTTTTGCCGGTCAACGATTGCCCTATGACCATGCTTCGATCACTGAATTGGATGAAGCCGTTACACGATTGGGGCGGATTCTTCCGCCGGAAAATCCTCTTAACCGCCGTGGTCGGAAGCCCGATAAGGAACTTGAAAAGAGATTCAAGATTATTCGAGAAGAAAAACTTTCCAACGAAGCTATTCAAGAGCGGTGGGAAATACCTGCCGATCTCGCCCGACAGTGGAAAAAACGTGCAACAGAAAGCAAAAACGTGACGGAATTATAAAACGGCAATTTTGTCACGCTATGCGGTTTGAAATATCCGAAAATTTTTCTTCTCAATTTTGCCCTTGTTTTCACGGGCTTCTCGGCAACGGCTGAAAAATCTTTTCATTTTTCTTTGTGGCGTTTTCTTATTGTCACGTTCGCTTGCTAGTCTATGCGTAATGCGGCAAGCAAAAGGCCGCGAGCAATTACAAAACCCTCTCGAAAGGAATTTTTTATGTCCACTGTAGCTGATGAAAAGTTGCTCCTCTCGCCCCGGGAAGCCGCAAGGATGCTTTCCGTTTCGGAAAGAACGCTCTGGACCTTAACGCGGGACAAGCGTATCGAATCCAGAAAAATTGGGCGTTTGGTTCGCTATCCGCTTGATGACCTCAAGCGATTCGCAACCGAATGCCGCTAGAACAAGCGAACGAAAGGCGAAACATGAGAAAACACGATTTAAGCCCTGACGAGATTCTTCGGGCAGCGGCGGCGTATGTCGCTATTGAGCAAAGCGAACACAAGCGGTGGAGCGACCTCGAATACGATTATCGAGAAGCCATGCGGGATGTTCATTGCGGGTGCTATCCGTTTTGGAACTCGACTCTTCGCACTTCGCTGGCCGTACCGATGCTTGCCAGCGACTTGCGGCGATTCCTCCCCGAAATAAGCCGATGGGAAGCTGAGCGAGCCATGCAACGGTTGCTCGTTGACTCCCCCTCCCGAATCGCTCTTCGCGTTTTGGAACGCTATGCCTCGGAAGTGGCAAACTATATTTCGCCCTTGCGGCGGGGGGGTGACCGATGAGCTTCACAGCCCAATTCGCAAGAGGCAATGGAAAGTGCGCTGACACAATTAGCGAAAACGCCGAGAAAACGGCAATTGTGTCAACAGTCAGCAGTAACTACAAGTTGTTTCCCCTCGGCGTTTTCCCTGAGCCGGTTCGGACCTACATAACTGAGGCGGCGAAGTCTATCGGCGTGGCCGTGGAATTTATCGCCCTGCCGATACTATCCGCATTAGCGGCGGCGGTGGGGCTGGCTTATCGGATATGCTTGAAATCGGACTGGACCGAGCCGAGCGTAATCTGGACCGGCGTGGTGGCCGAATCCGGCACCGGCAAAACACCCGCACAAAAAGCCGCACTCTGGCCGCTAGAACTCCATGAACGGCAAGCAATCCAACGATTCGAGCAAGAGCGATTCGAGTACGAAGCCGAAAAAACTCGATTCGATGCCGCTATGACCGATTGGAAGCGAACCGGCGGCAAAGATGGATTACCACCTATCGAGCCTATTCCGCCAATCTGCAAACGATACATAGTGAATGACATAACCGTGGAATCGCTTGCGGTAAAGTTGCGAGACAATCCAAAAGGATTACTATTTAACGCCGATGAGCTTTCCGCAATCTTCGCTCAATTCACGCGCTACAAGGGCAGGGGACAGGGGAGCGACGTATCGAATTATCTTTCGATGTTCAATGCCGGTTCGTTGCGAGTTGACCGCAAGACGGGCGATAGCAAGTTTATCTACATCCCTCATGCGGCCGTAAGTATGACCGGCGGCATTCAACCGAAAATTCTCTCTCGGCTGAAAACAACGGAGTACACAGAAAACGGATTTTTCGCTCGTTTATTGCTTGCGTCCCCTCCCCGGCAACCTCATAGGTGGAGCGAAGATGAAATTTCATCGGAAGCCAAGCGGAGCATTCAACAACTATTCGACGGACTCCTCGGGCTTGCGGTTCGGACCGATGACCGTGGCGATATCATTCCCATCGACGTTCATCTAAACGCCCCCGCCAAGCATACATTCATCCGTTTCGTGAATGCTCACGCCAAGCAACAGCATCAAGAAACGGCAGGGGAGCTTGCGGCCGTTTGGAGCAAGTTGGAATGTTATGCGGCACGAATTGCTCTTGTCTTCCATATGGTTCGGGTGGTGGCCGGCGATTCGGAATTGTTGGACATAGACCGCGTGGACGCGACGGATATTCAATCGGGAATTGAGCTTGTTGAATGGTTCAAAAATGAGACTCGGCGGATATACGCCATTTTGGGCGAGACTGAGGAAGAGGGAGAGGCAAGAGAGTTAATCGAACTGATTACGCAACGCGGCGGCGAAATCACCACAAGGGACTTAATGCGAGCTTCCCGCAAGTATCGGGTGGCCGAGGATGCCGAGGCGGTTCTGACCTCCCTGGCCGAGCGTGATTGGGGGGCGTGGTACGTTCGGGAACATGACGGGGCGGGTAGGCCGGTTAGCGTTTTTCGACTCAACCCTGATGCCGACGTTGACACAATTCGTGGATTCCTCGCAAAAACGGCAATTGTGTCAGCGCATGGACAAGCAAAAGACCGTGTTGCCGTGGTTCGGGAAGGAGGAAGGGCTTAACAATGCAAACGATGACTTGTAGCGAACTGGCCAGTATGACCGATGCCGACCTCGTTAGAGCCATGCAGAAAAGGTGGCCGGAAGAGCAAGCCTATCGGCGTGGAGTGCGTGATGTACTATCCGCTCTCGCCTTGTATCTCCCCATCGAACCACCGGCAGCGGAGCGGTTGCGTGAGCTTATGGACAGCCTGGCCGATGCGATGCTTGACATTGTGATTGACAGGAACCATTGCCACCCTCGGCTAGTTGATACGCTGTTTTCCGATGGTCGGAAGATTGCCGGATGCTTTCGGCGGGAAGCCGATACCCTGCCCGACAACCCCAGGCAGAGGGGGCAACCACTGACAGGGCGGTAGGGGGGTGAAATCCTATAGGGGGGGTGCCCCAAGACCGGCTCGTTCCCGTCGCGAGTTTTTTCCAGAGTTTTTGGAACACCCCAAAATAAGTAGGGCAGGAAAAATGGGAAAACTTGACGAATTTTGCCGAAACGGGCGCGGCTTTACGCCCGGAAAATGTTTTTTGAAAGGATGCGAACTATGGAAGCGACTTTAGAGAGATCCCAGGCCGAGCCTAAGCCCCAGGCGGCGAAACCGCGCTCGAACATTTACGACGATGCGCGAGTTGCCGAGGCGAAAGCCCTCGTTGGCAAGATGCAATTTGCCGTTGCCGATGCCGAGCGGGAATTCGCGGCGGCGACCGAGCGCGGCCAACAAAATTTGGCTGACCTACTACTGGCCGGCGGCGAGCCTGGACCATCACCGGCAGCGGCATTTGAGACTTTGCGAATCGCGCGCGAATCTTTGATGCTCGCGCAAAAAAATCTCGACAGCGAAGCGGTCCGCGCGAGCGGCGAATTTTATCGCCGAAACCTCCCTCGGCACGGCGAAATCGGGATGCGGATTTTCGAGGCCGTGATGGAATTGCAAGGCGCGCTCCAAAGCGAAGATGCGTTTATCGACGAGATGCGCCGCGCGGGCTGCATTTCGACAATCGCGCCGATTGTCTTGCACAGCATGAACGACGTTTTGCGGCGTCTGCGAATGGCAAACCTTACGAATTTTGGCAACGCGCTCAAGGCGCGTTTCAACACCTAACCATTTTTCACGAAAGGAAAATTCCCATGTTAATCGAACGAGCCGTCATCGGCGAAAATCGCGCGTCTTTGCACGAATTGCTTCTTGCAAGCGAGCAGCGAATGTTGCACGGGCAAATTGCGCTTCTCGAAAAACTCAAGCAAACCCCGGAGAGCGACACGCTGAAATGTCGCTCTTTGCGCGCCCGCATAGAGATTCTTAACGCGCAATACAAGTGCGTTGAGGAAACCATCGCGCGCCGCAAGAGCGACCCGACATTTTTTGAGAAGCGGATATGCAGGTCCGCGCGATTTACGATGCCGCAAGCGACCGCGGCCCCGGCCCCGACGTACTCGCGAAACGCCGATGGGGGCGTCAAGCGAATCACCGGCTATGGTGCGGTTTTTTACGACCCAAAAATTGCGGGGACCGAGTTTGAACTTTGCCCCGGCGTTTTCGAGCGAATCGCGCCACTCGCGTTTCACGGAGTGCTACGCGATTCGCAAGACGTGCGCGGCTTATTCAATCACAATCCCGATTGGGTCTTGGGCCGCACGGGCGCGGGCACCATGCGGCTGGCCGTCGATTCGCGCGGCTTGCGCTATGAGATTGACATCGACTCCGACGATGCGGTTGCGGGCCATATCGCGCGGGCTGTCGAGCGCGGCGATATCGATGGAAGTTCATTTTCGTTCACCATCGAAAGCGATACATGGGCTTATGACCCTGCCCGTAAGGCCGACATTAGAATTATTCAGAGCGTCGAAAAGTTGTTCGACACGGGGCCGGTAACATACCCGGCATATCGTGCAACGACTTGCGTTGCCGCGCGGGGCGATTCGTCGCTATCGCTAATCGAGCAATTTCCGAAACGCGAAAACGCGCTGCGCGAATGCGAAATATCGCAAAAGCACGGCGCGAATCTGTTTAGACGAAAGTCGCGGACCTCGTTGGCGGCACGGACCGTAATCGAGCCGGGCCGCGCGGCGCAGGATGACAGTGCGGAGTATTGCCGAAAACGACGCTGGCAGTTGTGCTTTGGGTAGGACGAAAACTCGCCCTGGCCGATTCTCCGCGGCTGTGGCGGCGGGGCGGCGGCATGGATGCCCCGCCCTCGATTCATCCCACCCGAACGATGTTGCATCCAGGCGGGCGGCACTTGCAAAAATCGCAGTGGGCGAAGGAAAGGATGAAGGCCGGCGGCAAAGAGGCCGGAAGGGGAAGGCCGCAACAGGGTAAGGAAAATTTACCTTACCCTATCGATCAAGGCCAAGCCCGCGACCAGATCGGCGAGGTGGTAGGCGTGAGCGGAAGAAGCCCACTAT
>JADLEL010000007.1 GCA_020846145.1 Pirellulales bacterium
ACATGGACCTGTCCCCTTCCCGCGGCGCGAGGGGGACAGTCCCATTTTCGCGGCGATTAAGCACTTTTACGGCACCATCATCTTTTGCGCCGCGAAAATCGGGACAGTCCCCTGTGAACGGTTACGAGTTTTCTATGGGGCATGAGTACGCGAGAACCGCTGAAAATCGGACCGTTGAAGATCGGCCCCAGGACCAAACCCCGCCGGTGCCGGCGTTGGCGGAGATCATCCAGCGGCAAGCGCGGAAATTCCGGAACTGCGGGACGAAATCCAGAAGTAAGCTGAAGGGGACCACGCGGCGGCCCACGCTCAAGCCGAGCAGCCTTCTCCAGCCGCGACCGCCACGAGGCCCCGTAATGGGCCATATCGACCGACAACTTCGCCCCGCAGGAGCGGGCGTTCTCGGCGAATTTGCCGTGCTCCATTTCGCGCGGATACGCGATCGCGCCGGCGACGATCATCTTCGGCTTGTGTTCCTGGCAAGCCTCGAGCATCGCCATGCAGTTCATCGGGTCCTTGGCGTTGGCCAAAACCTTCGCGATGGTTATCGCTGGGGCGAAGGATTTCGCCAAGGACCGCGCAGTGCAGATCGAGCGGACGAACGCAAAGTTATCCGCGTAAAAATCTCCTCCCGACGATTACGGCGGCCAGACCGGCGGCTAATAGGAGGAAGAGGTTGGGTTCGGGGACGGCAACGGTTTGCGGCGTGCCGAGAATCAAGGCCGATTGGGTGATGGAAGCCGCGGTGAGCGAGGCACCGTCGTCAACGAGCAGGGTGCCCGCGCCGGTAATCGTGCCCAACAGGTGGCTGCCTTCTTCGATGCGCAGCATCGCGCCGGCCGCGACGTAGATTGCCGAATCGGTGGAGATATTGCCGCCGAGTTCCAAGGCCAGGGTGCCGGATTCGACGCGCGTCGCGCCGCGATAGGTATTGTTGCCGCGGAGCATGACTTTGCCGCGTCCGGTTTTAACGATTCCGAACGCGCCGCCCGATTCGCCGATTACGCCGCCGATGGTCAAATCGCCGCCGGCCGAGTGAAAAAATCGATTGCCGCCGTCGAGCAAGAGCGGCATGGCGAGGGTGATCGGTTCGACGCTCAGCGTACTCACGTCGCCGGTGAGTTTTAACGCATTCCCGTTCACGAAGAAGCATCCGCTGGCGATCGTGATCGAACTGTTGGCGGTATTGGCGGGCAAATCGTTGTTCAGGAATTGGCAGCCGGCGCCGGTGCCGGCGAATCGCCAAGCTTTCCCGGAACTCGGCGTCTGGCCGTTCCAATTGGCTGGATTGGAGATTAGTCCGTCGTTTCCGCCGTTATTCCAGACGATTTCGTTCGCGGGATTTCCCACGGTCGTGAGGTCATCGAGGGCGAAATACGTCGGCGTGTTGATGCCGAAGGCCGAGGAATCGGTCGAGAACAGGCGGAATTCCAACCCCGCGGCGGGACCGCCGAAGCTCGACAGATCGACCCACGTCCATTGGTTGCTGATGTAATTGCCCTTGACGGGATTGTCGGGCCGGCTGGCCGGATCGCGGAAATCGGCGAGATAGTAATCGACGCTTACGTCGCTGCCGTTCACGTTCAATCCGACGATCGTGAGCTTGAAGTAATCGCCCGTGGTGAATTGACGCGCCCAGTGCAAGGGGTCGCCTTCCTTCATGACGTAGTATGCCCAATTGTTGTTGGCCACATACATTCCGTTCAGCGTTGTCGGGGCGGAAAAGGCGACGGTCGGCTTAAAGGTCGTAGATACATAACCCATCGCATAATTGCCGGCGGGCGTGGCGGGATTCGCATCGCCGCCGGGGACCGCGTAAAACTCGCTCGCCCAGCCGGTAGGCACGGGATGCGGATTGCCGTTCGAGCCGTCGCCGGGATTGCCGTCGCCGGGCATGTAGTCGGCGGGATTGTGGGTCATGTTCGAATAGGCAAAGCCGGCATAGCTGTAATAGTTCAGGCTGTAACTATTGGAGAAATCGACGCCCGCACTCGTGAATTTTCCGATTTGCAGATCGTCCTCCCAAGGAGTCGTCTGATGCACGATCTGGCCGTTGGGGTCCGGCCCGCTCCAATGGCTTTGCGGGGCAAGCGCGAGGTCCTCGAAATCGACGGTTACGGCGCGAACTTGAGATACGCAAATCAACGCGCAGGCCGCGAGGGCCACGGGGGAGACACGGGAGAATGACGGGCAGCATTTCATGATGAAAAAAGTCCTTTCAGGGGAATAAATGAAAATTGCAATGGGCGAAACTATTTAGTTTCTGTTGCGGAACCATGCGTAGGGTGGATCAAGCGCAGCGCCGATCCACCACGAGTATTTTCCCGATTTTGGTGGGTCGGCTTTCCTTTTCCAGGAGATCGGTTGGCCCGTTGGGCCGAACCAATGCCAACCGCTTTCGCTCCCCAGGGCGTTGCCCTGGGCTGGGCGAACGGCTGCCCCTTTGGGGCAAATTCGACATGTATTTGTTTTGCGATCCTTAAAATTCGCCCGGCGGTTCGCCGCCGTTGCGGGTGCAGAGGGCGGCGAGAATTTTCAGGTCGATTTCGTTGCGGAAAAAGCGCGCGGAGCCGTCGGCCAGCAATCCGTTCACGCCGCCGGGGTGCTTGCTGCGGGGATCGTTCTCGAAGGCCGGCGCGGCGTTGAGCGCGTAGGCCACGTCGAAAACGTTCAAGCCGTTGATCCACTGCATGTTCTTGCACAGGCAGTCCTCGGAAACCATCAGCGTGTGGGCGGTGCCGTCGGCGATATCGCGGATGCGGACGGATTGACCGTAGAGCATCACTCCCCGCGGGGGATTGTTGCCGCTTACGATCCGCTCGCCGTAGATGCCGCCGTAATCGCACGCCCCGCGCCCTTGAATGAGGAACGATTGCCGGCTCACGCTGGGACACAAATACACGGGGATGATTTCGGCGGCGGCCCGTGCATTCTCCGGGCTGTCGAACGCCTTTTTGAAGTCGATCCGGCCGGCCAGCGACTTCAACTCGAGGTACGGCAGAATGTAGGCCGACCAGGCCAACTGCCTGCCGTTCGGATAGAGCAGGCTCCCGCTGGGAGAGACCAACATTCGCATTTCCACGCCGCCTTCGGGAAACCGCTTGTGGCAATCGTGATAGCTCAGCAAGCCGATGCCGATCTGATGCAGATTGTTCGAGCAGCCCAAGCGTCGGGCGGCCTCGCGCACCGCTTGCACGGCGGGCAGCAGGAGCGAGATCAACAGCCCGATAACGGCGATCACGACCAGCAATTCGACCAGCGAAAAGCCGGCGCGGCGCAAGCTACGGGAATGCGGCACCGAATCCAACCGATTACGTCGAGGCGACATGGAGTACCTGACCTCGGCACGGATCGTTTAAGTAGGACAGGTTTCTAACCTGTCTCGAAAACTTATGACAGGTTGGAAACCTGTCCTACGAACTTTCACCGCGCCTAGCAACGACATATTCGCGGCCTCCGACCCTCGCGGAGGAACCGACGTTTCGCGTTGGTAGGTCTTCTGACTCCCGAGCAGGGGGCAATCCGGCCTTCTCATCCCGCAAGAGGAAATATCGATTTCCACTATGCGGGACAATGGCCACAAAAACAGAGAGGATTGTCCTTCTTACGCTCGGTCACAGCGGCGGGGCCGTCCCGGTTTAATGCCGGAGTTCCCTGTTCGTCGGCGCTTCGAGCAGAAGCCGCCGACCACCAACGCGCCGAAGTATGTTTTGAATTTAGCAGAAGCGTGCTCGTTTGTAAAGGGGGGCGATATCGAAAAGCAGAAGCCGAATTGAAAATAATCCGCCACCCCGTTATTTAGTATCGCCATCCCCGCCGCGCGACGGGTTTTTTCGCCTCTCTCATCTCGATCACCCTTCCGGCTTGCAAAATCCCGGTTAAAGCCTAAAATGATTCTCTTTTAGATTTGCCATGACTATCGAGACGGTTTTGCGGCTCCCCAAGTGCGGGTGGATCGCGACCGACGAGGCCAGGGCACACATGAACGGTAGAAAGTCCGGAAACGGCCGAGGAGCTTATTCGACGCGATGTTGCCGATTGTCCTAGTTGCCTATCTGGTCTTGTTTATCGCGGTAGGCGTATTGTTCTTGTTCGTATCGCTCTTGATCGGGCGTTTCATCCGTCCCGCCGCGCCGTCGCAAGCCAAAGGCGAGGCTTACGAATGCGGCGAGCCGGCGGTGGGATCGAGCTTTATTCAATTCGATCTGCGGTTTTACGTGGTGGCGCTGCTGTTCATCATCTTCGAGGTCGAGTTGGCCTTCTTTTTCCCGCCAGCGGTGGTGTTCGGAAAATTGAATCAACTGCGAAGTCCTTCGTTCGGGCGGAAATTCGAGAGTTCGGCCGTCGATACGCCTCTTCAGCTTACGCCCCCCGCGAGAGAAAAATTCGCGGAATTGGGCATTCCGGCGGAGAGCGTGGAAGGATTGGCAACGGATGCCTCGGGGAACATTGTGCCGGCGAATACCGCCGGGCGGCGTCTCGATGCCGACTTGCAAACGCTCTCGCTGATGGCGATGCTCGATATCGGCGTGTTTTTCGTGGTGCTGCTGGTAGGCTTCGCTTTCCTTTGGAAGCAGGGGGATTTGAACTGGATTCGCGCCGTTGCGCGGCCTTCGGCCGAGAAGAACATCAAACTTGCATTGCTGCCGCAGGCGGGGGAGGGGCGATGATCGTTCAGGCGATTTTCGATCGGTTGAGCGGACCGTTTTCATCCCTTATGACGGGATTGAACGTCGAAGCCTTGGATCCTTGGATCGAGATCAAAGCGGAGGGCTTGCCGGAAATCGCTCGCTTCCTGCGCGACGAGCCGGATTTGGCGTTCAACTACCTGCATTGCATTACGGCGGTCGATTATTTCGAGCCGGATGCCAAAAAGGCCGCGGCGGCCGAATGGCAGCCGCACGTAGAGTTGATCTACCATTTGTCGAGCATGACGCATCGCCACCGATTGGTTTTGAAAACCAAGCTGCCGCGTTGGCGGAACGATATCGCGGGGCAACTACCCGAGGTCCCCAGCGTCAGTTCCGTTTGGAGCACGGCGGAGTGGCACGAGCGGGAGGTCTATGACCTGATGGGAGTGATTTTCACGGGCAATAATGACCTGCGGCGGATTCTTTGCCCGGAAGATTGGGTGGGGCATCCGCTAAGAAAAGATTATGTGATGCCGGAAGAATATCACGGAATTCGGGCGAGGTGAGGGGCGAGGGGCGAGGGATTTGAGATTTGAGATTTGAGATTGGAAATTAGAGATTAGAGAAAAGGAAAGTGGTTTATAACAAGAGCGATTAGCCAATGGATTTCGAGCGCGGCATTCGCGAAGCGGACGAAACCGACCTTCGCACCGACGAGTTGGTGATCAACATGGGACCGCAGCATCCCAGCACGCACGGCGTGCTGCGCCTGGTGCTGCGGACCGATGGGGAGGTGGTGTCGGAGATCGTGCCGCATATCGGCTATTTGCACCGCTCGGCGGAGAAGATCGGCGAAAACCTCAGCCCGCGGCAATTCCTCCCTTACTCCGACCGGCTCGATTATCTGGCCGCGATGAACATGAATCTCGGCTGGGCTTTGACGGTGGAAAAGCTGCTGGGGATGGAGGTCAGCGAGAAGTGCCGCCACCTGCGGACGATCGTGTGCGAGTTGGACCGGATTTCGAGCCATCTAGTCGCCGCCGGGTGTTATGGGTTGGATTTGGGCAGCTTTACGCCGTTCACCTGGACGTTCCGCGAGCGCGAGAAGATTTTGAATCTTTTTGAAGCCATTTGCGGCGCGAGACTCACGTACAGTTATATTACCGTGGGGGGCGTAACGGCCGACGCTCCGCCCGGCTGGCTGAAACAAGTGGAAGAGTTTTTGGACGAGTTCACGCCGGTGATCGACGAACTGCACGCGGTGCTGACGAGCAATTCGATTTTCATCCAGCGGACGGCGGGCGTGGGCGTGCTCTCGCCGGAGAAGGCCGTCGATTACGGTTGCAGCGGGCCGGTGCTGCGCGGCAGCGGCGTCGGCTGGGACATGCGCCGCGACGGCGAGCCGATTTATGCGCGGATGTACGAAGGATATAAATTCGAGGTCATCGCCTCGGTGAACGGAAGCTATCCGCAGGACGAGAAATATCCGCCCGTGCCCGTCGAGGCGATCGTCGGCGATAGCTGGCACCGGTTTTACGTGCGGATGCTGGAAGTCGTGCAGTCGATGAAGATCGTGCGGCAGGCGATCGAGAAGTATTCGCAGTGCGGCGGCGACGTGGGCAAGCCGATCGCGCTGAAGATGAAGTTGCCCAAGGGGGAATCGTATTTGGAAACCGAGGCGCCCAAGGGCCAGATGGGTTTCATGATCATCGGCGACGGTACGCCCGTGCCGTGGCGGGTGCGCATCCGCAGCAGCAGTTTTTGCCATGCCTCGGTGATTCCCGAACTCTGCCGCGGCCTGTTGATTGCCGACGTGCCCGCGATTGTCGGCTCGCTGGACGTGGTGCTGGGGGAGATCGATCGGTGAGAAGGAAAGGATGAAGTATGAAGGATGAAGGATGAAGGATGAAGGATGAAGGATGAAGGATGAAGGATGAAGGATGAATGACGAATGATACAGGGTGAATGAGGATCGGAAGGACTATTTCAAATCCCAAATTTCAAATCCCTACCCCCTATCCCCTATCCCCTATCCCCTGCCCCCTATCCCCTATCCCCTGCCCGATGCACTTTCAAGCCCAAATGACGGTCCGCCTGAAGCAGCCGGTGCCGCTGGTCGAGAACGGCAAGGCGCACGAGGGGAAGGCGACGGGCTATTTGATCATCGTTTGGGTGAACGCCGAGAAAATTTCCGAAGCGACGATTTTGGCCGAGGAAGTCGCCTTGAATCCGAAAAACGCCGACGGCAAGCGAATCTCGTACAAAGGCTACGTCGAGGAAGCGGAAGTTCAAGAGATCGAAAGAAATCAGGTGCCCGAAGAGATACTCGCCACGGCAGGGGACGTCGAGCGGCCGGGGGTGTATGCCGCGACGGCGCTGATGTTTTTCGAGCACGAGGAGGAGGGGTGAGGGACGTGGGGTGCGGGGCGTGGGAGAGAATTAAAATATTGCAAATTGGTAATTTCAAATTGCAAATTTCAAATTGAACAAAGTCGGAACGGGAGTTTGTTCAATTTGCAATTTGCAATGACCAATTTGCAATTTGCAATAAATGATTATGGCCGAATACTTAATCCCCTACATTTCACCGTGGCTGGCCTACCTGCTGGTGGGACTGGTGCAGTGCGGCCTGCTGTTGACGGTCGTGCTGCTGGTGGCGGCGGTCTGCAACTGGCTCGAGCGGAAAGTCTCCGCGCGGATCCAAGACCGCTTAGGTCCCACGCGGACGGGCGGGCGGTTTGGCTGGCTGCAATCGCCGGCCGACGGCATCAAACTGCTGACGAAAGAAGACCTCGTTCCGGCGGCCGCCGATCGAAGGCTATTTCTAATCGCGCCGTACGTGAGTTTTGCGATATCGCTGGCGGTGTATTTGGCGATTCCCTGGGCGGGCGGGAACGCATTTTCCGCCGATCCCCAAAAGGCCCACGATTGGACCTGCGTGCGGCTCGACGCGGCCGTGTTTTTCATCATGGCCGTTTCGGGCTTGGAGGTTTTCGGCGTAATTTTAGGCGGGTACGCCTCCGGCTCGAAGTGGTCGCTCTACGGGGCGATGCGCGAGGCGGCGCAGGTCATCAGCTACGAAATTCCGCTGGGCCTCTGCGTGGTCATACCCGTGCTCATTGCGGGGACGATGGATCTGGTGCAAATGGGCAACCAGCAGTCGGGCTGGTTCTGGAATTGGTATCTGCTGCACGATCCGTTCACGTTCGCCACGTTTTGGATTTATATTACCTGTGCGGTCGCCCACACCAACCGCGCGCCGTTCGATCTGCCCGAGGCCGAAAGCGAACTGGTGGCCGGTTTCCTCACCGAGTATTCCGGCTTCCGCTGGACGATTTTTTTCATGGCGGAGTACGGCGCGATGTTCGCCATCAGCGCGCTGGCGGCAATTTTGTTCCTCGGCGGCTGGAACGGCCCGATTCCGGTGGCACAAATCTTGGGGCTGACGTGGGAGCACGGCGCGATCGCCGGCTACGCGGGTGACGTGCTGGGATTCTGCAACCTGTTCGCCAAGGCGTCGGCCGGCGTGATCTTCATGATGTGGCTCCGCTGGACGCTGCCGCGATTGCGCATCGACCAGGTGATGACTACCTGCTTGAAATACTGTCTGCCGTTGGCGTCGATCATGCTTGCCGGCGTACTGGCTTGGAATTTTACTTTGCCCGGAAGAATGTTTTTCGGGATATCGCCCGGTTCGCCGCCGCGGATGGAAAAGCAAGCCGAGACTATGGATGAAAGTTCATCGGAAGGCGTCGCCGTCTCGCTGAGCCGCGATCCGCAAGAAAGAATTGCAAATTGGCAATTTCAAATTGCAAATTGCAAATTGAACGACTGAAAACGAAGACCAACGCCCCCGCGTGGACGCGGGGGCTAAACTGAGCACTGACCAGTGGCCACCGACCACTACCCCCACATGCCCCCCATCAACTGGCCGAGCGTGTTTTTCCTGTTTTTCGCGATTACCGCCTGCGCGTTCGCGGTGGCGGTGGTGGTGACGGGAAATATCGTGCGCATGGCTTGTTATTTGGTGGTGTCGCTCTCGGCGGTGGCGGGCTTGTTTTTCCTCGCCGGGGCGGAGTTTTTGGGGGCCGCGCAATTGCTGGTTTACGTGGGCGGCACGATGGTGTTATTGGTCTTCGGCGTGATGCTCACCGCGCAAGGTCCGTTCGTCTCGATGCGCACCGGCGGCGGGCAATGGGTAATGGCGCTGCTGATCGTCTGCGCGCTGGCGGTCATTTTGATATCGGTATCGACCATCGTTCCCGCGTGGAACAAACCTTTGCCGGCCAATGAAAAGCCGGTAGCCTCGACGGCCTCCGAAAGTGCGCGGCTGGGCATGGGGCTGCTGGGCTTGCGGACCGAACGGCTCGAATCGCCCCCGGATCCCGCGGCCGGCGGCATGTCGGGCTATTTGCTGATGTTCGAAATCATCTCGGTGCATTTGCTGGTGGTGTTGATCGGCGCGGCGTACCTTGCGCGGGCAAGAAGACGGAAGGATGAAGGGTGAATGATGCAAGTACTGAGTACCGAGTACCGAGTACTGACCACTAACCACTAGCCACTAACCACTAGCCACTGCCCACTAGCCACTGCCCACTAGCCACTGCCCACTAGCCACTGCCCACTAGCCACTGCCCACTAGCCACTGCCCACTAGCCACTGCCCACTACCCCATGGAACTCCTAACGCAACCTATCGGCCTGTCGCACTACTTGGTGGTGAGCGCGTTGCTGTTCGTCTGCGGCGTGGCGTGCATGGCCACGAAGCGGAACTTGCTGGGCGTGTTGATGGGCATCGAATTGGTCTTGAGCGGCGCGAACTTGAATTTCGTGGCCTTCGGCAGCCCTTATTTGCAAAGCAAAAGCTTGGGAATGGACGGCCAGATGATCGCCCTGTTCGTGATCGTGTTGGCCGCCGCCGAAGCCGCCGTGGCGCTGGCCATCGCGTTGAATTATTACCACACCCACGCGACGGTCGATGTGGATAAGGCGGATGAATTAAAAGGGTGAGGGGCGAGGGAATGATGAAGTATGAATGATGAATGATGAATTAACTGCCTACTGCCCACTAACCACTCGCCACTAGCCACTGACCACTGCATGGACACCTTACCGCTGCTTTTGGGAACGGCATGGCTGTTGCCGCTGGCGTCGTTCGCGCTGATCTTGCTTTTCGGCTCGCGGATGGGCAAGGCGGGACGCGGCGCGGGATTCGTGGCGACGGCGGCGATCGTAGCGGCGTTCGTGCTTTCGGCCACCGCGCTGACGGTCTGGCTGTCCGCGCATCCGATCGAAGCGCCCGCCGGACATTCTTCCGCTACGGCCGATTCCGCCGAACACGGCGCGGCGGCGAAAGAAAATCATGCCGCGGATACTCACGCGTCGGCGGGCGAAACCACTGCCGCGAAAAAGATCATCCCTCCGGTCGCCGGCGATTGGTACGAATTGGGCGCTTTCGGCACGAAGCGGATCACGATCGGCTATTATATCGACGCCCTGACGATCGCCATGTTCTTCATGGTAACGATGGTGGCGTCCTGCATCCATATTTACTCCTTCGGCTACATGCACGAGGAGTTGTCGGAGGTAACCGACCACCAGGTTACGCTCGCAAGCGGCCAGCACCTGCACCGCCGGGGCCGGTTCCACCGCTTTTACCAGTACCTTTCGCTGTTTTGTTTCAGCATGTTGGGATTGGTGATCGCGGGGAACATTGCGATGGTCTTCGTGTTCTGGGAGTTGGTGGGGATCTGCTCGTATTTCCTGATTGGCTTTTACATCGAACGCAAGTCGGCATCGAACGCCGCGAACAAGGCGTTCATCGTCAACCGCGTGGGCGATTTCGGCATGATTATCGGCCTGATGGCCGTCTGGACCGGCATGGGCACTTTCTCCTTCGGCGATTATGAGATGAAAGATGCGCAAGGCCGCGAAACCATGCGGCCCGGCATCTTTAGCCAGGCGCGGCCGGCGGGAAACGATTTCCAACTTCAAGCGCCCGACGGGATGGTGAAATTCGCCAAGCGGGATGAAATCGCCGAGATCGTCCAAAAGAGCGAAAACGCCGCCGATGCGGAACTACAGATCGAAAAACGGATCGACGGCTGGCGGAAAGACGGTTTCGGCTACGGCTGGCTGATCGTCGCCGGACTGGGCATCTTCTGCGGCTGCGTGGGCAAGAGCGCGCAGTTTCCGCTGCACGTCTGGCTGCCCGACGCGATGGAAGGCCCGACCCCGGTGAGCGCGCTCATTCATGCGGCGACGATGGTCGCGGCGGGGGTGTATTTGGTGGGGCGGTTCTATCCGGTTTTTACGCCGGAAGTGCTGATGGTCATCGCGTACATCGGTTGCATCACGCTTTTCATCGCCGCGACGATGGCGCTGGTGGCGACCGACATCAAGCGCGTGCTGGCGTTTTCGACGGTCAGCCAGTTGGGTTACATGATGCTCGCCTTGGGATTCGGCGGCTGGTTGGCGGGCATTTTTCATTTGTTCACTCATGCGTTCTTCAAGGCGCTGCTGTTCCTCTGTTCCGGCTCGGTCATTCACGCCACGCATACGAACGAGATGCCGCGGATGGGCGGGCTTTTGAAGAAAATGCCCTATACCGGCATCACCATGCTCATCGGCTGCCTGGCGATCGCGGGGGCGGGCATTCCTTGGATCATCGGCCTAAGCGGCTATTACTCGAAAGATTTCATCATCGCCCAGGGATTGGTCTATCAACACGCGAATCCGCTGCACGGCTGGCTGTTTTATTTCTCCGTGGCGGGGGCGGGCATGACTTCGTTCTACATGTTCCGCCTCTGGTACATGACGTTCCTCGGCACGCCGCGCGACAAGCACGTGTACGACCACGCCCACGAATCGACGCCGTCGATGCTCGTGCCGCTGGTGATTTTGGCGGTGATGAGCGTCATTTCAGGGTGGAAAGTGCCCTTTACCAATTTGGAACTGCCGGCGTTACTGACGCAGGCGATACCTTCCGGCACGGAGGAGGGCGCCGTTTCGAATTTGACAAAATTTTATATCCCCGCGGAGCATCTTTCCCATGAGAGCGGCGTGCATTTCTTTGCGACGGGGATTGCCTTCCTGATGGCTTTGCTGGGTTTCGTGCTGGCGACGGCGTTTTACGGCACTAAGAGGCTCGATCCGAACGACGCCCGGCGGACGTTCGCAACGCTCTACCGAATCTTCATTCATAAATGGTATTTCGACGAAGCGTATCAAAAAATCTTCGTGCGTCCGGCACTGGCGATTTCCGGCTGGATCGCATGGCTCGATAAAAACGGCTTGGATTGGATTGCGGACAATTCCGCCCGGCTGATGGGTTTATGTGCGCGGCTGGACGATTGGTTCGACCGCAAGTTCGTCGATCGGCTGATCGATCTCGTGGCGGCGGGAACCTATCGGCTGGGCATTCGCCTGAAAGCCTTGCAAACCGGCAGCCTGCGGCAGTACGTCATGCTCTTGGCCGTGGGCTTGGCGGCGTTGTTCATGATCATGAATTTTTATTGGAATTTCGCGATGTCGAAAATGTAATACTTGGGTCTTAGGACTTTGGTCTTGGGTCTTAGGACTTAGGACTTAGGTTTTTTCTAAGACCCAAGACCCAAGACCTAAGACCAAAATTTTATGTCCGACTTTCTAACCACCTTGCTGAGTTCCGTGATCTTTCTGCCCGCACTGGGCGCGCTGTTGCTTTGCATCGTGCCCATACGGAGCGATCGATTCATCAAGCAGTTTTCCTTGGCCGTGACGGCGGTGGTATTCGCGATTACGTTGTGGATGGCGTGGCCCGCGTCGTCGGCGAATGAGCCGGGGCGTTTTGCGTTGGGCATGGCAAATATGCAGAGCATGGTGCTGCACGAGTGGATTCCGTCGTGGAACATCTATTACTTTCTCGGCATCGACGGCATCAGTTTCCCCTTGGCTCTGCTCACGTCGTTCTTGAGCGTATTGGCGATGGGCGCCAGTTGGCCGATCGCGAAGCACGTCAAGGGCTACTGCGTATTGTTCCTGTTACTGGAAACGGGCATGTTGGGCGTGTTCATGTCGTTGGATTTCTTCCTCTTCTACGTGTTCTGGGAAGTGATGCTGCTGCCGATGTACTTTCTGATCGGCATTTGGGGCGGACCGCGCCGCGAATACGCCGCTATCAAGTTCTTCCTCTTCACCCTGGTGGGCAGCGTGCTGCTGCTGGTGGCGATGCTGATGCTGTACTTCAACAGCGACCTGCGGTTGCTCGGCCCGCAACAACTGGCGGATTGCCGCGTCGTCGAAACGAAAGACGCTCCCGAGGTTCAGAACATTCTCAAGGATGCGAAACCGGTTCATACGTTCAACATTCTCGCTCTTGCCGAGATGGGGCAGGCCGAGCGATCGCCGTTCGCGCAGGCGTTGTGGCTGGGCAAGTCGGTTTCGTGGTGGGCGTTTTTGTTCATGTTCATCGGCTTCGTCATCAAGCTGCCCGCCGTACCGGTGCATACCTGGCTCCCCGAAGCCCACGTCGAGGCGCCCACGCCGATCTCGATGATCCTGGCGGGCGTGTTGTTGAAGATGGGCGGATACGGCGTGCTGCGGTTTTGCTATCCGATCTGTCCCGACGCCGCCTACGAATTGGCGTGGCTGGTCTGCGGCATCGGCACGCTGAGCATGGTCTATGGCGCATTTGCCGCTTTGGCGCAGAAGGATTTCAAACGGCTCGTGGCCTACAGTTCGGTGAGCCACATGGGCTACGTGCTGCTGGGCATCGGCGCGTGGAGCGCGTATGCCGGGAACAATTACAACGCCGATTACTGGATGTGGGGCATGAACGGGGCGATGTTCCAGATGATCGCCCACGGGCTGAGTTCGGCCGGCATGTTCTTTTTAGTGGGCGTGATTTACGATCGCGTGCATCACCGCAACCTCGACCAATTCGGCGGACTGTTCGCCAAAATGCCGCTTTACAGCGGAATTTCGGTGGGCATCTTCTTTGCCGCCTTGGGCCTGCCCGGCTTGTGCGGATTCATCGGCGAAGTGTTTGTCGTGCTCGGCTGTTGGAGCTATAGCACGGCGCTGGCCGTGCTGGCCGCCTCGGTGGTCGTGCTCACGGCGGGCTATATTTTGTGGACGATCCAGCGCGTTTACCTGGGGGCGGAATACAAAGGCCCCCACGGCGACGCCATCACGCCGATCACTTTCCGCGAAACGGCCATCGCCGTGCCGCTCCTGGCGTTGGCCGTCGTTTTCGGCGTCTATCCGAAGGCGATGTTCGATTATATGTCGCCCAGCATCGATAAAACCGTCAATGCGCTCGCTGATTGGACGCGAGGGCACGAGAAGCAAAAGTCGCCGGGCGACATTATCATCGGCGGCGTTACGCCCCGCATCATCATCCAGGAAGAGGAAGAAGAGAAACTCAATCCAATGATGAATGATGAATGATGAATGATGAATTCGCAAGATCCGAGTACTGCCCACTGACCACTGACCACTGCCCACTAATATCCGTGAATTTATCCGATCTTCTACAAGATGTTCTCAGCAGCACGACCGGCCCGCTCATGGGGTCTTTCCGGCCGGAGGTGGTTATATCGATCACGATTCTCGTCATCCTTTTGCAGCGCACGTTTCTGCCCGCGTGGAAATTGGGGGCGTTCTATCTCATGCTGTTGGGCTTGGGCACGGCGTTCTACTTCGTCGTTCCGTGGCACGGCACGATGGAAGGGATGAAATCTCCCCCACCGTTTACCGGGATGCTCGTTGCCGACAGTTTCTCGGTTGGTTTGCGGACGCTGTTGTATTTATTCACGTTGCTCTTAATCCCTTTCACCCAGATTTCCGGCGTGCCCAAACGCGAGGATGCCGCCGAGTTCTACGTGCTCGTCCTTGGCGCGCTGTTGGGCATGTCGCTGATGGTCGCGGCGAACCACTTGATCGTCGTGCTGGTGGGCATGGAAATGGCGAGCTTGCCCTGCTACGTGCTGGCCGGCTGGCAGCGGAATCGCCGCTTCGGCAGCGAAGCGGCGTTGAAATACGCCGTGTTCGGCGCGGGCGCGGCGGGCGTCATGCTCTTCGGCATGAGTTTGTTGGCCGGCGCGCTCGGTTCGGCGCATCTGCCCACGATGGCTTCCAAGTTGATTGCGCTCTTCGAACTGTTTCCCCAGGAGCGGTCGGCCGTCGTCGCCACGAGCGGACTCTTGATGCTCGGCGGACTGATGCTGTTCGTCGGCATCGGCTTCAAATTGGCCGCCTTCCCCTTCCACTTTTGGGCGCCCGACGCCTTCGAAGGCGCGTCCGCCGAAGTGGGCGCGTTCATTTCGGTCGCCTCGAAAATTGCGGCCCTGGGATTGCTCGTGCGGCTGGCGCTCGCTTTCTCCGCCGTCCCCGATCCCGGCGCCTTGGAAAAACTCGCGCCCGCCCGGGAGTATCTCGTCATTTTGATCTCCACGCTGGCCGCGATAACCTGTACTTTCGGCAATTTGGCGGCTTATGGGCAAACGAACATGAAGCGGCTCTTGGCCTATTCGACCATCGCTCACGCCGGCTACATGATGATGGCGGTCGCGGCGGCGGTCGCGGTGGCGGGGAATGCCGATCGTTCCGGCGCGGAGGAAGCCATCGCCTCGCTTGTGGTTTACGCGGGGATTTATCTGTTCATGAATTTGGCCGCCTTCGCGGGCGTCGCTTTCTTGCGCAACGTGCTGGGAAGCGAAGACTTGCACGAATACGCCGGACTCGTCCGCCGCTCGCCCGGCTTCACGGTTTGCATGGCGCTGGTCATGTTCAGCCTGCTGGGATTGCCGCCGCTGGCGGGTTTCACGGCGAAGTTCGCCGTCTTCAAGGCGCTCTACGAGACGGGGAAGTCGCCCATCCACGCGCTGTTGGCGATCGGCGTACTGAATACGGTTCTGAGTTTGTTCTACTATCTCCGCGTGGTCAAAGTGATGGTCATCGATCCCGAACCCGCCGACCGAACCGCGCCGGAAATACCCTTGCGTTCCGCTGCGGGCGGATATTTTTTCCTGCTCGCCTCGTTCATGCTGCTGTTGTTTTTCTTCTCCGGCGGCGTGGCGAATTGGGCGCGGCGGGCCGTCGAAAGCCTGTTGATGTAGATTCGGTAGGCTATGCTTCAGCATAACGAGTCGGTAGTCGGTAGGTTATGCTTTAGCATAACGAGGAAGATGCGATGATTATTTCGTTATGCTGAAGCATAACCTACATATTTGGATTTGGATCGATTATATGCTCACGCTGACTTATTCCGCCGATATTCTTGTATTGCTTCACGGCGTGTTGCGGACGCTCTGCCGCGGATTGCCGCAATATTTGGCCGAGGCCCATCCGTGGCGGCAAAGCACGGATGCCCGCTTTCTCGCCGCGCTGGGGCGGCTCATCGCCGATCAGCGCCATTATGCCGGCCGCACGGCCGAGGCCATTGCGGGACGCGGCGGCCGTCCCGATCCCGGAACTTTTCCCCTGGAATACGCCTCGATCAACGATCTTTCGCTCGATTTCATGAAGGATAAAATCATTGCCCAGCTTCACGAAGATTACGCAACGTTGACGGGCGCCGCGAGGCGGCTTGCCGATCAACGCGACCTGCATGAATTGGTCGAGGAGATCGTGGGCAATTACCGCGGGCATTTGGAAATGCTGGAGGAAGGGGGAAGGCGGAAGGCGGAAGGCGGATAAAGTCATAACCGTTCTTGGTTCGGCTAATAAAAAACGCGCTATTTTTGTTAAACAATATTCCCCCTTCCGCCTTCCGCCTTCCCCCTTTCTCATGTTCCTCATCGACACCCACGCCCATCTCGATCAGGAAGAATTCAGCGCCGATCGCGCCGCGGCGATCGAACGGGCGGTGGCGGCGGGAGTGGAAAAGATACTCTGCGTGGGTATCGATGCTGCCTCGAGCGCGGCGGCCGTCCGGTTGGCCGAGAAGTTTCCCGAAGTCTCTGCGGCGGTGGGCGTTCATCCCAACTCGGCTGCTGCCGCCGCGCCCGGCGATTGGGATTGCATTCTTAAACTGCTCGATCATCCCAAAGTCGCGGCTCTGGGGGAAACCGGCTTGGACAGATACTGGGACGCCACCCCGATCGATTTGCAGCGGGAATATTTTTTACGGCATTTACGGCTTTCTCGGGAGCGAAACCTGCCGGTCATCATTCATTGCCGCGATGCGTGGGACGAGCTGATGCCAATGTTGCGACACGCTGCCTCAGCGGGACCGCTTCACGGCATCATGCACGCCATGAGCGGCGACGCGGTAATGGCCGCGGAGTGCGTTGCGCTCGGCTTGCACATCAGCTTCGCCGGCAACGTAACCTATAAAAACAAGAAGTTCGAGCCGCTCCGCGCCGCGGCGGCCGCCGTGCCTTGGGATCGGCTGCTCGTGGAAACCGATTCTCCTTATCTTACGCCCGAACCGCTGCGCGGGAAACAAAAGCGCAACGAACCGGCGAATATCGTGCATACCGCGTCCTTTTTGGCCGAGTTGCGCGGCGTTTCCCCGGTAGAACTGGGCAACCGAACCGCGGAAAATGCGCGGAGATTGTTCAACCTATCGTAAACCGTTCTTGACTCTCTGCCTATAATCGTTTGTAGCCGTATTTTTGGATTTCGGAATTGCCGCCATTCGCAAAGGAGCATCAAAGATGGTCAAAACCGCGAGCACCATGCTGCCGCTGGGAACGCAGGCGCCGGATTTTTCCTTGCCGGATACGAACGGTCGGCGGGTTTCGCTGGACGATTTTTCGCGGCAGCCGGCGCTCCTGGTCGCATTCATCTGCAATCATTGTCCCTATGTGAAGCACGTGGCGGACGGTTTCGCGGAGTTGATCCGGGAATATCGAAAGCGGGGCGCCACCGTGGTGGCGATCAACTCGAACGACGCGGCGAACTACCCGGAAGATTCGCCCGCCAAAATGGCCGACGAGGTAAAGCTTCGCGGCTACGAGTTCCCGTATCTTTACGACGAGACGCAAGCGGTGGCGAAAGCGTACGGCGCCGCTTGCACGCCGGATTTTTTCGTCTTCGACAAGGACCGCAAACTGGTCTATCGCGGGCAGATGGATTCCAGCCGCCCGAATAGCGGAGTCCCGGTAACCGGAGAAGACTTGCGCGCCGCGCTCGACGCCGTGCTGGCGGGCAAGCCGGTGTCGAGCGATCAGAAGCCCAGCATCGGCTGCAATATCAAATGGAAACCGGGCAACGAGCCGCCGTATTTCGGATGAGAGCGGTTCAATCGTCTATACTGCATTCGGTTGAGCTTGTCCAATTTCAAGCGAGCCGGTGGATTTATCCTCTCAGCTAGAAATGTGGGATTGCTTGGCGATTCCAGCCGAGGAGACAGTCCCCAACACCCCCCCAATCGGCTGGTTCGCCGGCATGTCGAATAGCGAAAATTTCTAACGAATACAATATCTACCCCGCGCGGTCATTGTCGCGAAAACTTTCACCAGTGGAGACATTTGTCTCATATCTGGCAGTTTGCATTATAACTGGACTTTTGCAAATTGCGAATTCGCGATCCACTCCCCCTCTGAGTGAGGGATTTGGTGAGGGCTGTTTCGGCAAAAATGACTTGCCTTGTTTATCCGTTTTACCAAGACTTCACCCCCTGCCCCTCTTCCAAATGGGGAGGGGCAAAATTTGCAAAAGTTCAGTTATAACTCACAAACATGCCTTGACTTGCCGAAATAGCTTATGTATTATTCAATTAAACAATTGAGTATTATACTATGGACTCCAACCGGCAATTTACTGACGTTATTTACGATCAATTCGCGCGTATCGGTAGGGCGGTAGCCAGCCCAAAGCGAATCGAGCTCCTGGACCTACTGTGCCAAGGGCCGAGGAGTGTGGAAGCTCTCGCCGCTTTGACTGGCCTATCTGAAGCCAATGCCTCGCAGCACCTCAAGGTTTTGCGGGGAGCGCGTTTGGTGGAGGCCGAGAAAATGGGGGTGAGGGTCGTTTATCGACTTAGCGGACAAGAGGTAGCCGATTTTATCCGCAGTCTTCGCACCTTAGCAGAGATGCGTCTCGCCGAAGTAGAGCAGACTGTTCGGATTTTTCTGAAAGGCCATCAGGGATTTGCGGGAGCGAACCGGGAAGAGTTACTTCGGCGTGTTCGCAACGGAGAAGTGACGGTGCTTGATGTACGACCAATTGAGGAGTTTCGCGCCGGCCACCTGCCTCAGGCTATCTCCATACCGTTGGAAGAATTGAACACCCGTCTAGGAGACCTGCCCAAAGATCGGGAGATCGTGGCCTATTGTCGAGGTCCGTACTGTGTCCTCGCGATCGAGGCCGTGGAATCGCTCAAGAGGGCGGGCTTTCGCGCGGCTCGATTGGATTTAAGCATTTGGGACTGGAAAGCGAGGGGGCTGCCGGTCGAGACCGGTAGTTCCCTTGCGCAGGAGGAAGTACGCAATGCGGCCTATTAACCTTACTTGGTTAACTCTTGGTGGCCTCATCATTCTGGGATTGCTTTTCTGGACGCCCCTGGCCTATTTCGCGGCGGCAATGATGATTTTCGCCGGGCTAGCCAATATCTGTCTATGGGAGAGGTTTTTTACCAAAACTTTCGGCGCTGCGAATTCCCGTTCGAGAATCACCGGCGTCAGGATTTCAGATGCAGTACGGGCCGATTGTTTGTCCGCAGGGCAGACTCCTCGTCCTGTCGCTGAAGATCGCGGCGAGGAACGGAACGGAGAACGGATTTCCAGCGAAGGCCGAGAGACGAGCGGCGGACGAAGGAGCAAAGAGATGAAAATGGGATTGGTGCTCTCCACGAACGATCCCGAAACCAATTACAACGCGCTGCGCCTGGCGAACTTCTGCAAAGCTCAGGGTGATGAAGTCGCGGTTTTTCTTCTCGGAAAAGGTGTGGAGGTTGACCGGATCAACAGCGAGAAATTCGAGGTGCGCGGACAAGCTGAAGCGCTGCTCAAAGCGGGCGGGCGCATTGCTGCTTGCGGCACGTGCCTGCGGGTGAGGAGCCTAGAAGGATCGGAGACGTGTCCTATCTCAACCATGAAGGACCTCTATGAGTTGATACGGGAATCCGACCGTGTTGTCAGCTTTTAGGTTGAGAATTCCCCGGTTACGGAGGACGGAAACAATGCGTCGCGTTTATCTCGACTACAACGCCAGCACTCCTATCGCTCCGGAAGTCGTGGAAGCGATGAGTGGTTCTCTGAAAGCGAACTTCGGCAATCCATCAAGTTCCCATTGGGCTGGAAGGCCGGCACGGGCAGCCGTGGCGCAGGCGCGCAAGCAAATTGCCGCTTTGCTGGGGGCTTCGCCGGATGAAATTGTGTTTACCAGCGGCGGGAGCGAGGCGAATAACTACGCCATCAAGGGCGCGTTCATGGCCCTGCGCAGCCGCGGCCGTCACATTATCACCACGCGAATCGAACACCCATCCGTCATCCAGCCCTGCCGTCATTTAGAAACGTTGGGCGCCGAGGTGACGTATGTTCCGGTAGATTGCACGGGGACGGTCGATCCGGATGACATCCGTAAAGCGATCACGAACCGAACCATTTTAATTTCGGTGATGCACGCCAACAACGAGGTGGGAACCATCCAACCGATTGCCGAAATTTCCCGTCTTGCCCATGAACGCGGGTTGTTGTTCCACACTGACGCAGCCCAGACCGTGGGCAAAATTAGCACGCGGGTTGAGGAGCTTGGGGTAGATCTGTTGTCGATTGCGGGGCACAAGTTTCATGCACCCAAAGGAGTAGGAGCGCTATATGTTCGGCAGGGCGTCGCGCTGGAATCCCTCATCCACGGCGCGGGGCATGAAGGGGGGCGTCGCGCGGGAACGGAAAATGTCCTTCTGGATGTCGGATTGGGAGCCGCGTGCGAACTGGCACGGCCTCGCATCGGCAGGCAGTCGGAGGTTCGGCAACTCCGCGACCTGCTCTGGGCACGGTTGCTGGAGTCATTTGGCAATCATGTCGTTCTCAACGGCCATCCAGAACATCGTTTACCCAATACGGTGAATGTTTCATTTGTTGGCAAGGTGGGAGCGGATATTCTGTCAAAGTTGCCCGACGTGGCCGCATCAACCGGCTCGGCATGCCACGACGGGGCGGTAGAACTCTCGCCAGTCCTCCGAGCGATGGGGATTCAGCCGAATTTTGGCATGGGGGCCATTCGCTTTAGTATGGGGATGGACACTACCTCGAAGGAGATCGAGTGGGTCGTGGATCGCTTGAGACAAGCGATGGGCTTCACCAATGAAAGTTGCATGGAGATGGAAGAAGACGAGTTCGTGCCGGACTATAGCATCTGATGGATCGCGGAGATTTCTATCGAGTCAACACGCGATCCTATTATTCGGGCGCGATCGTCGGCACGACCGTCCGATTCGACTTGCGATAGATGCGGAAATCGCGGTCGAGAGTCAAAACGGAACTGCCTGGGATCGTCTCGGCCATGCGCACCAAACAGGCGTCGGCCAGCGACATGGGAACGTTGGCGTATTTCTTGAGCGATTGGGATATAGGTTCCAAGTGGTCTTCCAAGTGAAAGGCAATTCGCACTACGCCTCGACGGACAAAATCCAAAATTGTGTTGCTGCCGTTGGGAATTGCCCGCACCAAATAACATGCTTCGGCGAGTACGGGTTCGCACGTCAACAGGGGACGTTCGATATTCGTCCATTGTTCCGCCGACCATGCGTGGAAAATGTCATTGCGAAAAAGGTGCGCGACCAACGGCCCGGTATCCAGAATCACGAGACCTTTCATTGACCGAAACCTTCCATGTAATTCTTATTTGTCGAAAGATCGGGGGGACCGTCGAAAATTCCACAAAGATCGGCGGTCAAATCATAACAGGAAACCTTTTTCGCCGGGGCGGTTCCGTTAAGATAATCTTCCAAGACCTCTCGCACCACGGCCGACTTGGTCCGCTTGGACCGGCGCGCCGCCGCGGAAAGTTTGGAATCCAACGCTTCGGGCAATTTGAGGGAAATGGTTTTCATGCGATCACCGTATTACCTTTCTGCCATAATTGTAATACCTTTATCCGCGGATGTCAAGCGTTACTCCGCGAATTCCGGCGCCACCAGAGCGGGAATCGCGCCGGCACGGTGTCCCCGGGCGAGCAGTTCGGCGACGGCTTGACGGCCTTTCGGCCCGAAATCGAGCGTCCAGTCGTTGACGTACATCTGCACGAAGCGGTCGGCTTGGCGGGAATCCAGGCCGCGGCTGAAACTCAACGCGTAGTCCAACGCTTCTTCGCGATGCTCCAATCCGTAGGCAATGCTCTCCTTGAGCAGCCGCTGCACGTCGCGGATGACCCTTGGCCCCAAATCCTTGCGGACCGCGTTGGCTCCCAGCGGCAACGGCAAACCGGTCTCGTCGAACCACCACTGGCCGGTATCGATAATCAGTTCCAGCTTTTGGTTGCCGTAAGTGAGTTGCCCCTCGTGAATGACCAGCCCGGCGTCGATTTTCCGGCCTTCGTGCTCGCCGGCGGCGACGGCATCGAGGATTTTATCGAAGGGCACGACCACGTAGGGATATTTTCCGCCCAGGCAGAGCTGCAGGGCGAGAAAGGCGGTGGTCAATTCGCCGGGCACGGCGAACGTCGCCGCCTTCAAGGTTTCGAGCGGCATTTTCCCTTTCGCCACGACGATCGGCCCGTAGCGATCGCCCATGCTCGCGCCGCACGTGCAAAGCATATAGCGGTCGGTGAGAAAGGCATAGGCGTGAACGCTGACGGCGGTAAGTTCGAGTTCGCCTCGGAAGGCGCGGCGGTTGAGGGTTTCGATATCGACCAGTTCGTGGACGAAGCGGTAGCGGCCGGTATCGATTTTCCCGTTCGCCAGGGCGTGAAACATGAAGGCGTCGTCGGCGTCGGGGCTATGGCCGACGCGAATCGTAATCGTGGAATCCATCGCGGCGTGGCTCCAAGAATATTCGGGGATACGCTATTTTGCGGTAGTATATCGCGATTGCATCATCGCTACAAGGACGGGCGGGAAGAGGTGCGGTTCTAACGTGCACTTCTCGCAATAATTCAACACGGAGACGCGGAGGACACGGAGAAGAAGGATCGATAGGTATTTTTTCGCAAGGAACTTTCTGAAATAGCATGAAATCAATAATTCGATTTATAAGCGAATTTTTCGACATTCGTGGTCAAATACTCCGTGGCCTCCGTGTCTCCGTGGTGAGATATCCGGGCTATGCTTCCACCGAGAAACCGGTCCAAGGGAGATCGTCGAAAGCGTTGAAGACCGGGGCGGGCGGGAGGCTTTCCGAGGCGGCGGGAATGAACTCCGTCTGCTCGCCGGTCGCTTTTCCGCCGAGTTTATCGCAAATCCGCCGCCACGTTTCCCGTTCCACGTTCAACACGCGCAGCGCGTCGTCCAGGTTTTTCTCGTCGCGGTCGGCGGCGGCTTCCATCAGGCTGCGGAGGATGAACAGGTAGATGCCGGCGACGTTTTTCACGAGGTCCGATCGGTCCTCGAAATCCAAGGAGGAAAGGATTTCGCCCACGATTTTTTGCGCGCGGATCAAGCAATGGAAGGCCGGTTGGTTCTCGTTCTCGCGCCAATGCCGCCGCGCGGCTTCCACGGAGCGGATCGCGGCTTCGATCAGCATGAGTTGGAGCTTCTGCGGCGCGGCGGTCATCACTTCCGTCGCGAGATAGCTGTCCGAGGCGTTGATGTTCATGGCACGATCTTCAACCGTTAATTGCCGTTCGAGAAGAGGCCGTTGCCGCCGTTATTGTAATCGGTGATCCAGTCGATGGAGCTTAAGGCATTCAAGTTGCTCTGCAATTTGGAGACGGCAAGCTCCATGTTGTAGAACTTGATGAGGAGCAGGTCGCGGTCTTGGTCGAGCCGCGCTTGCATGGCCTCGATTTGGGCCTTATTTTCGCGGATCGTTTTGTCGAGGCCGTTGATATTCAGCGCGAGCAGCGAATTGCCCTCTCCGCTCAACGAGTCGAGGAGGCTCTTGAATTTATCGGACGCGCCGGCGGTTTTTGTCGTGAAAAACTGCTTGACGCCTTCGAGATCGGCGGCCAGCCGCGTCTCGAGCCGCGCGGCATCCAAGGCGAGCGTGCCGTCGGCCTTGACGGTGAAGCCGAGCGCGAATAACGAATGGATCGAGCCCGCGTCGTCGAACTCGCTCGTCAACAATTCGTACATGCGGCTGCCCAATTGCAGTGCCGCCGTATCGCCGGTCAAGACCGAGGCGGTGTTGGTCGTCTCGTCGTAGGCCATGTCTTCCGACAACTTCTTTTGAAATTGGTTGAAGGCCGAAACCAGCGATTGCATCTGGGTTACGATGGAGGACGTGTCGCTGGAGACCGTAACATTGACGGCGGCGCCGGAGACGCCCTGGATCGTGAGCGCGGCGCCCGGCAACACTTGGTCAAAGGTGTTGGTTCGCGAAGAGGCGAGCACCCGCGAAGCCGCGCCGCTCGATCCGAGAAAGAGCAGGGCGTCTTGGGCCTGGGCATTTTCCGCGAAAACCAGCGGCGCGATCGAGGTGTCGAGCAAAAATCGGCCGGAGGCGCCCGTCGAATTGCCGGCGATCGCCAGCCGATAGGGCCGGTTCGATCCGTCGTTCAGGATCGAGGCCGTAACGCCCGCGCCCAGCGCGTTGATTTGGTCGCGGAGATTTTCGAGCGTGTCGGTGTTCTTCAGCGTGACGGTGCGGGTCAGGGAGCCATCGACGACTTGCGCGTTCTGGCCGCCGATGACGACGAATTTCGGCTTCCCCAGGAGATTGAGGTCCTTGGCCGTGGTGGAGCCGGCGTCCTCGACTTTGATCTCGCCGCCGCCGTCGGCCAGATCGCGAATGACGATGCCGTCGCCGGTATCGTTGATGTCGGCATGGACTTTGGCATGGAGCAGCGCGGCGTTGACGGCTTGGAGAAGCTCGCCCACGGTGGAGATTTTTTTCCCGTTGATGGTTTTGGCGAGATCGATTTTATCGTTGCCGCCCAGGCTGTCGGTAATGCGGATGCTGCCGAGGACCACGCCGGCGCCGCCGTTCAATTCGGCAAGCAGCGTGTTATAGCCGACGGTTTGCAGACGTAGATCGCCGCCGACCAACGAAGCGGCGGCCGTATTTCCGGCGATTTTCAGTTTGTCGGCCGTGCCTATTCCGTCGCCGCCGTTGGCCACGAGGAGATTTCCCGTGCCGCCGCTGTTGTCGGTCAGCAGAATGCCGTTCTTGGCTCGATTGACGCTCGCGGCGATATTCAAGCCGGAGGCATTCAGCGCGTCGAGGACGTCTTCCAGCGTTTGCGCTTGCGAAAGATCGACGTCGGCGGTTAGCCCCGCGCGGTTGGTAAGCGAGACCGCGCCCAAGGCGCCGAATCCGCGCCCGCCGTTGAGGCTCGATAGCAGCACGGTTTTCGCGCCGGCCAAAATCTTGCCGCCGACGATGGTTCCCCCCGCGGGATTTCGGGCCAATCCCAAACCTTCGACGGCGCGGGAATCGTTTTCCGACTGGAATTGGAAGTCGAAACCGCCGGTCGTCAAATCGGTGAGCACCAGGCTTTCGCCGTCGGCGGATATTTCCACTGCCATTTTTCCCGGCGCCGCGGCGTTGATCTTATCGAGCACGCCGCCGAGAGTTTTTTCGGGGATGGTTTTCGCGATGCCGGTCGCGGGATCGGTCGTGAGGGGCGAGAGGTCGATTTCGCCCGTCGTGCCGTCGCGCAAGGTGTATTTGATGTCGGCCAGGGAGTTGTGAATGCGAATGCCGAGGCCGTCGTTCAGGGCATTGAGGTCCAGATTTCGGGAAAGATAAAAGATGTCTTCCCCTTCGGCGGCGTTCGCGGCGATATTGACGTTCGACAGCCCCAACGAAGCGGCCGTGGTCCCCTGGCCTACTTCCTGGACCATTAAGTTCGAAGCGGATTGACCGGTCAGATCGACCAGCCGGAGCCGGCCGCCGATAGCTTGCGCGGCGACGTTGATATCCACGTTGTTATTGATGGCGTCGAGCACGTCGTCGATGTTTTGCGCGGCGGAGAGATCGATCGTCGCCTGATTGCCGCCGCGATCGGTAATGCGGATTTTTCCGGGTTGGAAACCTCGTCCCCCGCCGATGGAATCGAGGCCGGCCGAGCGTTCGAGATGATCGCCGAAACGAAAGCTTATCGTGCCGCCGCCGAGCGGATCGGTTGCGCTCTGCAATCCATCGGAAATGAATTGTTGGGCTTGAGCCGGCCGCAGGGGCGTAAATTGATAGCTTCCCACGGCGGGCGTGCCGGTAACGACGGCGGCGAGCAAACCGGTGTTGCTGCTCGAGATGCCGGTTGCCTTATAGAGCGCGTTTTGTCCCAGGCCGCCGAAGACGGATTTCAAGGACTGCAAATAGGTGGCCAACTCGGTGTAGGCCGTTTGGATTTTCGTGAGAGTGTCGTTGCGGGCTTTTAGAAGATCGCGGGGTTTGGCCTGGAGCGCGATAAGCTTTTCGACGGTGCCGCCGATGTCCATCCCCGTAATCAAACCCAGTGCGGATGAAATCGTGCCCGAACCGGACGAAAGGATTCCCGCCATGATGCACCAGTTAGAGGAAAAACAAGTAGGAAAGTTATCGGAACCTAATGGTTCGACAACCGTAACATGAGAGGTTGTTGGGATGGCAGTTGCACTGCCATCCCTGGGGCGACAGTTCAACTATCGTTCCAACATGAACCTGTCAAATTGTATTTGTCGGACCACTAACCGGGATTATTCATAAACATTGTAGATGCGGCATCCTGCCGTATTTTAGGCAAAAGCGGCAAGATGCCGCTTCTACAAATCGCTTCCATGAATAATCCGGGCTAATCCTCCGCTTCGGAGATAATCGGCAAATAACCGGGGTGAAGTTTAGGGATTCGGCGCAAGATGGGCGATTTGTTGGGGACGAATCAATAAAGTGGATTTCGCTCCGGCGCAACGACGAAGACGGCCAAGATGCCCTCGGCTCCCGCGCAATCGATCGTGCAACAAACAAACCGGTCCGCCTCGAGTTTGGAGACGGACCGGTGGATTACGCGAGCGGCGAGCGAGCGCGTCCCTATTGTAGCAGGGCGAGCACGTTCTCGGGATTCTTATTGGCGATCTGCAAGACCTTCATGCCCGATTGGGTAAGGATTTGGGCGCGGGTTAGGTTGGCGGTTTCCGCGGCGAAATCGGCGTCCGTGATGGTGCTTTGGGCGCTCGAAAGGGCCTGCACGGTGTTGGTCAACGTGGCGATGTTCGCCTTGACGGTCGTTTTCTGGAACGCGCCCAACTGGCCGCGCAGCATCGTAACTTGATTGATGGCCTGATCGACGATGTTGGCGGCGAGCGAGGGATTGGTGGCCAAATCGGCATTGCTGCCTTTCTTCAATTGATACAACCAGCCGGCGGTTCCGCCGAGGTGCCCGGTATCCGTGCTTTGGATTCCCATGCGGGTCTGTTGGCTGGAAATGACGTTCGGTCCGAGTTGGAACAACGCGCCGCCGCCGGTAATGGTGAAGCTGAAAGTGCTGCCGTTGGCCAAGCCGGCGGCAACCGTGGCGGTCATGTTCAGCGTGCCGGTATTGACCGAAAGGGTGTTGCCGTTGCCGGCGGCGTTAATGCCGTTCACCTTGGCGACGACATCGGTGCCCGCGGCATACGTTGCGCTGAGACCGGAAGCGAAAGTGCCGCCGACGCCTTCGGAACCCGGAATGACTTCGACTTTGACCGTGCCGACCTTGCCGTAATCGACGGATTTGAAGCGGAGGACGTTGGCCGCGTCCGGAGCGAGGCCGAAAGTGGCGATAACGCCGATGGCGTCGGACGCGGCATTGATCGCGTCGCGAATTTGGGTGCCCGTGGTTCCGGCTTTGAATTGGAATACCTGGGAACCTTTATTGCCGGCGACCGAGAACGACACGTCGGCGACGAGGCCGCCCGAATCGGAACCGCCGATGAGATTTTGCGGCGTGAAGGTCAAGTTGTCCACTCCGAAGGACCACTGGGTTGCGGTGCCGGTAACGGCGAAGACGCCGCCGCCGCCCGCCGCTTCGATGGCGGTTTCCAAGTTCGCGTAGGTGGTGTTGGCCGTGCTGCTGACCTGCACGGTCAAGACTTTCGCCGTGGAGTCGTAGGTGGCGACGGGAGTCGCCGCCGCGACGCTCGCGTTTTGGACGATGTTGATACGGGTGCCGTTCATGGCCGAACCGGCCACGGCGGCGGTAATCGTGAGGGTGCCCGTGGCCAATGTCCACGAGGAGGCCGCCGCGATCGATCCGGCGGTGGAAATCGTGTTGGTAAGCGTGCCTTGAGTGGCCGCCGTGGTGAGCGTAGCGCTCACGGTCATGCTGCCGGTCGTGCCCAAGTTGGCCTGTTGGATGTTGGAGGTAACCACGTTGGTGGGATTCGTCCAGGAGCCGGTAATGAAGCCCAGCGAGCCGTCGAGCAAGTTCTTGCCCTGGAACGCCGTGGTTTGGGCGATGCGGTTGATGGCCTCCAAGGAGGAATCGACCACCGACTGATTCGCCGCGATTTGATCCGCGCTCATGTTGGCGGTGTTCGCCGATTGGGTGGCCAAACCGCGGATGTCCTTGAGCAAGGAACTGATTTGCGACAAGGCGCTGTCGGCCGTGTTGATCATCTGATCGGCCGATTGGCTGTTGGTGATCGCCTGGTTCGTGTTGTGGATGCTGCTTTTCAGTATTTCACCGGCGATCAGGCCGGCGGGATCGTCCGCCCCGGTGTTGATCCGCATACCGGTGCTCAACCGTGTCAAAGCGGTTTGCAACTGTTCGTTGGATCGCGCCAGACTGTTCTGGGCAGTGAGAGAACTGACGTTCGTGTTGATACGGGTCATGCGAAAACGCCTTTCATAAAGGATTTACGTTCAAGCTACACCGGAGGGCAGGGAGATCACGATCCAGGCGAGCTTTGCCACCTACCGCATTTCTTTGGTGATGCGCGGGGGCAGCGTCGTTGAGGTTGTGGGTTACTCCATAAGGAACATTTGGATCGTAGCGCATGGCCGGCAGCCGGGCATCAACCGCCCGGTTTTCACGCGGGCAGCCGCAATCGGCCGCGACTTTGCGCTAAGACTTATCGAAAACTATCGACTTGGCAAACTGGACGCTATAGGCAAAATGAAAAACATTGGATATTTTTTTCCCAAATGCTCTCTTTACAAAAAAAACTCGGCACGATCATTACAAAACGAAAGCAAAACCCACTCCGTGAACCCGATAGCTGAATACGGTGCCCATATAGACAATACATCCGTTAAGACTATTCGTCATCAAGGAGTTCTGGCTGTCGCAGAGCGAATAGATATGCCGGAAAGACATCCGCCAAAGCGAAAGATCGGAGTTGGAACGAGAAGTGAAACTGTGGATTATGACGATCTTTCCGTCTTTCACTGCTCGATGGTTGCCGACGTCTATCCGTCAACCGTACTGATGTATCCCTTCTGAGTTTAATTGAGAGGGCGAATCCCGTCGGCAATTAGGCATTGAGTTGGCGGGAATTGCGATTTTCTCTCTGAATCGCCTCATAAACTTCCTGCCGATGCACGGGAATTTCACTGGGAGCTACGATGCCCAGCCGGACCTTGTCGCCGCGGATGTCAACGATCGTTACGACGACCTTGTCGCCGATGATGATGCTCTCGTCTCGTTGCCGGGATAAAACAAGCATCGCCAACTCCTTTCCGATACTACAACATGAAATACTGGTTGTCTGCGGAATATATATCGGACAGCGCAAAAGAGGATATGTAAATAATTTACAGAATATACGCAAACATGAACGAGATTCTCTACGTACAATCAGGCAATTTACGCTAAATTACCAGCTTTGTCTTACCGGCTTAATCGGTGGATCGATCGGCGGTTATTGCGCGAGGACTCGGCAAGTTCCGCATCTTGGAATCAACCATCCGGAACCTCGGTATTCACGTCTTGAGGAAAATCATTTCGGTAACCTCCTTCTAAACAACAACTTAACGCCGTTCGTGAAAAAAACGCGGTCGAACCCGACTCATCGGCACGACGCTTGCTAGAAGGCGGCTGCACGGAATACAGCCACTGATCGGGAGTTGTAAAAACAAAATTGATCGCAACCATCCTTGAATTGTGAACCATGCCCTACGGATTGTACATTTCGGCGGAAGGCGCAAACGCCCAATCGATGAAGTTGGAGGCCATTTCCAACAATTTGGCGAATGTCGATACCGTGGGCTTCAAGCGCGAACTGGCGATTTTCCAGGCACGCTACGCGGAAGCGATCGCCGGCGGCGCGGTCGTGCCGGGCACCGGCGCGTTGGAAGACCTCGGCGGCGGGGTGGAGGTTAAGGGTACGAAGACCGATTTTTCCGCGGGACCGCTGAAAAACACGAAGAATCCCGGCGACCTGGCGATCTCCGGCGAGGGATTTTTTCAAGTTCAAAAAGGGGAGGAAAAGTATTTAACCCGAGCGGGAAATTTTCAAGTTACCGCCCGCGGCGAATTGATCACCCCGCAAGGTTACCCGGTGTTGAACGACTCCGGCCAGCCGGTAGTGCTCAACCCCGACGAAAAGACCTTTGAAATCAACGATGCCGGCGAACTCATGCAAAAGGGGAGCAGTCCGCAAAAGCTGGCGCTCGTCAAGCCGGAGTCGCTCGCCGACCTCGTCAAGCAGGGCGAGAACTTGTTCCGCTGCCCTACGGAGGTGCAGCCGGTTCCCGACGGCCAGCGGCGGGTCGCCGCCGGCTTTTTGGAAGGCTCGGCGGTGAAGCCCGCCTTGGAAATGACCGCCATGATCGAAGCCTCCCGCATCTTCGAGGCCAACGTGAACATGATCAAGACCCAGGATCAAACGCTGGGTTCGCTCATCAGTCAAGTGCTGCGCGTGTGAACATAAAATATCAAAAGATGGATGATGGAGTCGAAAGGTTTTCAAGCGGTTCATTGCGAAGCCGCAAGCGGCTTTCACTCATCATTCATCACTCATCATTCATCATTCCCTAATCCCCAATCCCTTCTCCCGCCATGACTATTCAAGCCCTCTACACCGCCGCGACCGGTCTGAATGCGATGGAAACGAAGTTGGACGTGATCGCCAACAATCTCGCCAACATGGAGACCACGGCGTATAAAAAAGACCGCGCGAATTTCGAGGACCTGTTCTATCGGCACGAAAGGCTTCCCGGCGCCCAAGATTCGGCCGGGCAATACACGCCGATGGGCATCGCCATCGGCCTGGGCGTGCGGACCCAGAGCATTCAGAGCGATTTCGTGCAAGGCGCCTTCAAGCAAACCGGCAACAAGCTCGATATCGCCATCGACGGACCGGGATTCCTGCAAGTGCAGAATCCCACCGACAACACCACGGTTTACTGCCGCGCCGGCAATTTGTCGAAAAACTCCAACGGGCAGCTCGTCATCGGATCGGCGAGCACCGGACGGCTGCTGGAGCCGCCGATTCAAATTCCCCAAGACGCCACCGATATCCTCATCAGTCCCGAAGGCCAGGTTTCCGTGCAGCAGCCGGGGAATCCCCAGTTGCAGGTCGTCGGCCAGATTCAATTGGCTATTTTCATCAATCCGCAGGGCCTGATCAAGCTGGGCGAAAACCTCTACCAGGAGAGCGACGGCTCCGGTCCGCCGACGCAAAGCAACCCCGGCCAGAACGGCGTGGGCACCTTGCAGCAAAGCATGTTGGAACTCTCGAACGTCGAACCGGCCAACGAGTTGATCGACATGATCACCACGCAGCGCGCCTTCGAGTTGAATTCCAAAGCCATTCATACGGGCGACGAAATGCTGCAAATCGTCGCGAATTTGAAGCGAATATAAGCGGAGTTTAGCCGCCGCGTCCACGCGGGGGCGATACGGGGATCACTCGATGAACCACCTCTTTCGAATAATCCTGATGATCGCGGCCACGTTCGCCGTCGCCGTTTCGGCGCGGACGGCGGAATTGCGGTTGCATCAGCAATGCACGCCGACGAGTTCCCTGGTTACGCTGGGCGATTTGGCGGAAATTATCGCCGCCGACGCGGGGGAAGCCGAGAGCCTCAAGCGGATCGATTTGTTCCCCGCGCCCGCTAGCGATCGCCCGCGCGTGCTGCGCGTGAGAGAATTGCAGGACCTGCTGGCGCTGCGGGGCGTGAACTTGGCCGCGCATCGGTTTTCCGGCGCGGCGCAAGTGCAAATCGTCTCCGAAAACCGCCGCGCCGATCCTCCCGAACAACCGCTTAACGAACACGCCGCAAAGCGCGCGCAACGCCGCGTTCAAGAGGCAATCCTTGCCTACTTGAAGATTCAATCGCCGACCGGTCGGCCTCCCGTTTTGCAGTTCGATTTGACCGCCGCGCAGCAGCGCACCGCGGCGAACTTCTCCCTGCCGATAACGGTTCGCGGCGGCAATCCGCCCTGGAGCGGCGTGCAACGGTTTGAAGTCTCGATCGCGGGCGGCGACGGCCGGACGGATTTTCCGCTCGACGTTCGCGTGCGGATGCCGTCGCTGGTGGTGGCGGCCTTGCACGCCTTGCCGCGCGGCGCGATCGTCCAAGCGGCCGACGTGACGTTAGTACATGGCGATCCGCGCGACGAGGGCGAGAACGGCGCGTTCCGCGCGGTGGAGGAAGTAGTAGGTAAACAGACCACGAAGACCATCGTGGAGGGGAAAGTCCTCGCGCCCGACGCCGTAAAGGCGCCGCTCATGGTTCGCCGCGGCGACGTGGTTACGGTTTACGCGAAAGCGGCGGGAATCCGCATCCACACCACCGCGCGGGCGAAAGACGACGGCGCGCTCGGCGATCTGGTGGCCGTCGAATCGCTCGCCGACCGCAAGTCGTTCACCGCGCGCGTCTGCGGGCCGCGCGAGACCGAAGTGTTCGCCCAAGCCGCCAGGGCGGAGTGAAGGCGCAGGGGATAGGGGATAGGGGATAGGGGATAGGGGATAGGAAAAGCGAGAACTAAATGAACAACAACATAAAAAATTATTTTGAGATCGATTCCGGCCGTAAGTCGTTCAATTTGCAATTTGAAATTTGCAATTTGAAATTTTCAATCATCATCGCGGCGATCGGTTTGACGCTCGCCTTCGCCGGCGAAAGTTTCGGCCAGAATTCGAGCCTGCTCGGCCCGGAAAACCAAAGGCAGGGCCTGACGCTCGAACGTTCCTCCTGGACCTATCAAAAAGTGCTCGAAGCGCGGCCCATCGGCTTGAACGATCAGGTAACCGTCTTAGTCAACAATAAATCGGTCTTCATCAACGACGGGCAAATGGACCGCAAGAAGAACGGCTACGGCAGCCTGAAGCTCTCCGATTGGATTTTGCTCAAGGGCTTTTCGGTGATTCCCGATCCGCAATCGGCGGGCGATCCGAAGATTCGCGGCGAAGTCGATAATAAACTTCGTTCCCAGGCGAATTTGGAAACCCGCGAGCAGTTGGAATTCAAAATCTCCTGCAAGGTGGTCGATATCCGCCCCAACGGCATCCTGGTGATCGAAGGCACCAACTTCGTGGAGAACAACGACGAGGTTTCGAATTACTCGCTCTCCGGCGAAATCCGCGCGGAGGACATCAAGCCCGACAACACCGTGCTCAGCTCGTCGATCGCCAGTTTGCGCATCAAAAAGTACGAAGAAGGCCACGTCCGCGACGGTTATCGGCGCGGCTGGATGTTAAAGTGGCTCGACAAGTATCAACCGTTTTAAGAAGAAGGGGGAAGGCGGAAGGCGGAAGGCGGAAGGGGGAAAGAGTGATCGTTTTCGTCATTCGTCATTCGTTCTTCGTACTTCAACTTTCCGCCTTCCTCCTTCCTCCTTCCCCCTTTCCCTCACCTCCCATGCAAGCCAAAAAACTGTTTACCATCGGCATCCTGATTCTTTTTGCGAGCGGCGTACTTTCGAGGGCGGCCGCGGCGCACACTTCCATCAAAAACATTTGCCGGCTCAAGGGTCAGGAAGAAAACACGCTGCAAGGAGTGGGCATCGTGGTCGGCTTGAAGGGATCGGGCGACGGGGGCAACTTTTTGCCCACCCTGCGAAGCGTGGAAAAAATCATGAAGGTGATGGGCGATCCCACCACGATGAAGGAGATCAAGGACGCGAAAAACGTGGCCCTGGTGACGGTGACGGCCACGATCCCCGCCGCCGGCGCGCGGCAGGGCGACAAGATCGATTGCGTGGTTAGCTCCCTCGGCTCGTGCAAGAGCCTGGCCGGCGGCCGGTTGTTCCTCACGGCGATGATCGGGCCGGACCCCAAGAATCCGCGGGTTTACGCGATGTCCGAAGGGCCGATCACCCTCGACGATTCGGCGACGCCCACCACCGGCCGCGTATTCCAAGGCTGCCGTTTGGAAGAGGAGTTCATGAATCTCTTCTTCCAGGACAATAAAATCACCTTGGTTTTGGACAAGTATCACGCCGATTTCCAAGTCGCCAGAGACGTGGCGAACACCATCAATAACCACCTTTCTTCCTCGGGCAGAATTGCCGGCGATGCGAACGCCGAGACCGTCGATAAGTCGGACGCGAAAGCGAATTTCGCCAAGGCGCTCAATCCGGTGAACGTCGAGGTGGCGATTCCCCCCGCCTACGCCGACGATCCGGTGGATTTCGCCGCGCTGGTGCTGGGATTGCCGCTGCTCGAACCGAAGAGCGTCCCCCGCGTGGTCATCAACGAGCGGTCGGGGAGCATTGTGATCAGCGGCGACGTGGAAATCGGCGCCGTCGCCGTGACGCACAAGAATATCGTGATCGAAACCGCCGAAGCCCCCTACGCCAAGCGTTTCGTGGGGCTCGATCCGTCCGATCCCACTCCGCAAAATCCGACAAATCCGAAACTGAAGGCCCTGGTCGAAGCCCTGAACGCCTTGCACGTTGCCGCGCCGGACATCATCGATATCATCAAAGGCTTGGATAAGAATGGAAAACTGTACGCGCAGTTGGTCATTGAGTAGGCGGTATGCAGTAGGCAGTAGGCGGTAGGCAGTAGGCGGTAGGCAGTAGGCGGTAGGCAGTAGGCAGTAGGCGGTATGCAGTAGGCGGTAGGCGGTAGGCAGTAGGCGGTAGGCAGTAGGCAGAAGGAATTGAGTTTTATTCAAACCGTTTTTTACTACCCACTGTCCACTACCCACTGTCCACTACCCACTGTCCACTACCCACTGACCACTGCCCACTGTCCACTGCCCACTGTCCACTGCCTACCGCCTACTGCCTACCGCCTACCGCCTACTTAAAAAAACATGAACGCCATCCTCCCCACTTCTCCGCTCACGAACGTCGCCGCGGTCGCGCCCGTATCGCAACCGGCGTTGCGCGGGAAAGATGAAACCGAATTGCGGCAAGCCTTCGACAGCTTCGTAGGCGAAACGTTTTTCGGACAGATGCTCAAGGCCATGCGGAAATCGGTCGGCAAACCGGCTTATTTTCACGGCGGACGCGGCGAAGAAATTTTCCAGGAGATGCTCGATCAAACCTTGGCCGAGGATATCGCCCGCGCCAGCGCCGATCAATTCACCGGGCCGATGTTCGAGTTGTTCACGATGCAAAGGAAATAGTGGACAGTGGACAGTGGACAGTGGACAGTGGTCAGTGGTTAGTGGTCAGTGGTTAGTGGTCGGTAGGCGGTAGTTTGCAAGTTGCGTTTTCGTCATTTGTCATTTGAATTTCGTCAAAACTACTTTCTTCGACGCTAAAAAAAATTTAGGTATTACAAGGCTCTTCCATGCAAACTACTTGGGAAGCGGAAATTGCGCAATTGCTCACCGAACTCTCGGACTCCCAGGACGAGTTGTTCGCCATCTTAGCCAAAAAGCGGTCGATGCTGTTGGCATCCGATCATGCGGGCCTGACGTCCTTGTTTCCCGCGGAAGAGCGACTGCTCGAAAAAATGAAAGCCTGCGCGACGAAACGGGAAACGTTGCTGATCCGGGCAAGAAAAGAAGGAATGCCTTCGCAGAGCATCGCTTCGCTAAGCAACGCCTTGCCTGCATCGAGGAGGGGCGATTTGCCGGAACGCATCGTTCAGGCGAATGCCCGCACGCGCTTGCTGCAGAATCAAAGCATTACAAATTGGATCGTCATTCAACGGACGCTCATTCATCTTTCGCAGATGTTAGAGATTATCGCAACCGGAGGACGCTTACAACCGACATACGGAGAAGGAGAACCCGTGAATGCCAGCGGATCGCTGGTAGATCGCGCTGCATAGGAAATGTGGGCTATATGAATAACATTATCCCTTGGCGAATATAATGCATAAAAGAAAGGTCTAAAGCGTATTTGAAAAACTATTGGTGTCTGCGATCTCTAACCAATTCCACCCTCACCTCCAGTCGCTCTTCCGACCAACCTTCGGTTTGCCCCGGAGAGGGGGCCATAACCAACCTCAAAATCCCACGCGCTCGCCACCGAATCCCCTAATCCTATCGCTCCATGTCGCTATTCAGTTCCATTCAGATGGCGGGCAACGCACTGCGGGCGAATGAAATCGCCTTGCAGGTGGCGGGGCAGAATATCGCGAACGCGAATACGCCGGGCTACCTGCGCGAGGAAATCCAGCTTAAGCCCGGCCCCACGCAGCAATTGGGAAGTTTACTGTTGGGGACGGGAGTGCAGGTCGAGGCCATTACGCAGGTCATGGACCGCTTTTTGCAACTGCGTTTGCAGGCCGCCATCAGCGACAAGGCCGGTTTCGATACTTTGAAGCAAACTTATTCGCAATTGGAAAGCATCCTCGGCGCGCTCGAATCGGCGAGCCTCAACGATTCGATGACCGCTTTTTTCAACGGCATCTCCCAGATCATGAATCAGCCGGAGGATGCCTCGGTCCGCAATCAAGCGGTGCAGCAGGGGCTTTCCCTGGCGCAAAACATCAACGGCATGTCGCGGCGGGTCGAGTCGCTGCGGAAGGATCTCAACGACCAAGTCTTGTCGATGAGCGACAATATCAACACCTTGGTGGAAGACATCCGCGCGCTGAACGTGCGAATTTCCGAAACCGAAGGCGGATCGGTTTCCAAAAGCGACGCGGTCGGCTTGCGCGATCGGCGCACCAACGCGCTGGAAAGCCTCGCGCAACTCATCAACATCCAGGCGATCGAGCAATCCGACGGCACGATCTCGGTCTATTCGGGAGGGAGTTATTTGGTCTTCGGCGGCACCGCGCGGAAGGTGGGCGTGGTCTTGGACAGCAACCGCGGGCTGTCGGTGGCCGATATCCACCTCCTCGAAACCGATGCCTCGCTCGACACCAATTCGGGTCAGTTACACGGCCTGCTGACTTCCCGCGATGAGGTTTTGGGCGGATTCCTCGATCAATTGAACGCTTTCGCCGGCACGCTGGCCTACGAATTCAACAAAGTCTATTCCGGCGGCCAAGGACTGAAGGGCTTCACCTCGCTTACGAGCACGTTTACCGTTCTCGACGCCGTAAAGCCGCTGAACGACGCGGGCTTGAACTTTACGCCCCAAAACGGCGCCTTTCAAGTCCTGGTCCGCAACAAACTGACCGGACTGACCGAGGCCACCGACGTAACCGTCAACTTGGGCATGCCGGGGCGCGAGACCGCGCTTATCGATATCGTGAACCAATTGAACGCGATCAGCGGCGTGCATGCGGAAATCACGATCGACAAAAGGCTGAAAATCGCGCAAGCCTCGAAGGACGACGAAATCGCCTTCGCGGACGACACCAGCGGACTGCTGGCCGCGCTGGGACTGAACACATTTTTCACGGGCAGCGCGGCGGGCGATTTGGGCGTCAATGCGATGCTGCAAAATGATCCCACGCTGTTCGCGGCCAGTTCGGGCGGGATCGGCCACGACACCGACAACGCCCGGGACCTGGCGGTCTTCATCGATCGGCCGCTGAGCGCGGCGAACGGCGCTTCGCTGGCGATCGTTTACGATCGGATGATCGGCAACGCGGCGCAAGGATCGAATCAAGCGCAAGCCGCCGCCAGCGGGGCCGACACCTACGAAGCCACCCTCCGCGGCCAGAAATCGTCGATCAGCGGCGTGAACCTCGACGAGGAGGCGATCAACATGATTCAGTATCAGCAGGCGTATCAGGCGGCGGCGAAATACATCGCCACCCTCGCCGACTTGCTGGAGCTTTTAGTGAAACTATAACATGTCGAACTCCATCACCGGCATCCCGACGTCGCGCGTTACCGAAGCGTTCACGCGCAATCAGATTCTGCGGCAGTCGCAGTTCAATCAATTGGCATTGAGCCGGCTGGAAGCGCAGCTCGGTTCGGGATATCGATTCCAGACCCCCAGCGAGGAGCCCATCGCCGCCATGCAGGCCATCGGCCTGCGGCGATTGATCCAGCGCAAGGAACAAGTCAACACCAATCTCGATACGACGCAATCGTATCTGCGGGCGACCGACACCGCGCTCGGGAGCCTCTCCGATTTGCTCGTCCAGGCGCGCGTTACCGCTTTGAGCGTCGTGGGCACGACCACCACCGAAACCCAGCGTCTGACCGCCGCACGGCAAATCGACCAGGCGATCCAACAGATGTTCAACACCGGCAATCAGCAGTTCCGGGGGCGGTATTTGTTCTCCGGCTCGGAATCGCTCAGCGCGCCGTTCGTGACGAACTCGGCCGGTTTGATCGAGTATCTGGGCAACGACAATCACCTGATGAGCTATTCCGATCTGAATCTGCTCACCAGCACCAACGTAACGGGCAACGAGGCGTTCGGCGCGATCTCCGCGGAGGTCCAAGGCGCCGCGACCGTCATCCCGACGCTGACCTACGATACCCGGCTCGCCGATTTGCGGCAGGGCCAGGGCATCAGCCAGGGGAGCATCGCGGTATCCGACGGAACGACGAAAGCGGACGGCTCGTTGAACGAGGTCGTCATCGATTTGAGCGGCGCGAAGACGATCGGCGATATCGCGGCGCTGATCAAGTCCAATCCGCCCCAAGGCCGGCAACTTTACGTCGATGTCACCAACGAGAAGCTGACGATTCGGCTCGATGCGGCGCTCGGCGGAAATCTCACCATTCGCGAGGTCGGCAGCGGCACCGTGGCCGAGGAGTTGGGAATCCGCAACCAAACGGGAACGGGCACGAATCCGATCGTCGGGCGGCCTTTGGAACCCATCTTGCGGAGCACCACTTCGCTCGACAACCTCTTCGGAGCCTACGCGGCGACGGTCGTCCATTCGCGCGGAAACGACAACGACATTCGGCTCCGGGCCGACGCGATGGGCAGCCAAACCGCGGCGGGCGTCGATTTGAACGGCGTCAACGTGGTTTTCCAGCCCGATTTTTCCGTCGTCGCCGGCGGCGAATTCGTCGATCCGATCGCCGGCGGGGTCCTGACGGTTCACGTTGCCGGCAACGGTTTGAGCCGTGCCTATCAGGTCGTCGCCGCGATCAATACGGCCCATCAAGCCGGGACGATTCCCTTCGCGGCCGACATCGACCCCTTGGACAACCTCAGCGGCGGTCTCGGCTTCGTGGACCTCGGCGCCGCGGGAATAACCGGCGGAGGAGGCGGAGAATCCTTCGACAAAAACCACGGACTGCGGATCGTCAACAACGGCAAGGAGCAAACGGTCGATTTTTCCACGGCGAAAAACCTCGGCGACGTGCTTAACATTTTGAACGGCTCCGGCGCGGGAGTGCGCGCCGAAATCAATCCGACGCAAAACGGCATCGATCTCTTCTCCCGCGTCAGCGGCTGCGATTTCGAGGTTGGCGAGAACGGCGGCAAAACCGCCGCCCAATTCGGCATCCGCTCGCTAGGCGATTCGACCGCCCTGAGCGAATTGAACTACGGCTTGGGCGTAAACGCTTCGAAAAACTCCACCGCGATTTATGCGGAAGCCGTCCTCAACTCCACGGCGAGCAACGCCAATTTGACGATTCGCGCCAAGAAGTCGGCGGACGACCCCGGCGCGAACTATTGGAACGGATTCATCGTCTCGATGACGGACACCGGCGACGATCCGCCGTCGGTGATTTACGACTCGGCCGCCCGCACGTTGACGGTCGGCGTCAAGCCCGGCACGACCACCGCCAACGACGTCATTCAAGCCGTAAATCTCGGTGCCGCGAGCGCCGATTTCGAAGCGGTCGCCGCCAACAATGCCGGCGGATCGGTCTCGAACGGCACGGGCTTGGTCGATGCCGGAACGGCCGTTACGGAGGGCGGCGTTCCGGTCGGCAACGATTTCACCGTCACGCGCTCCGACGGCGTGAGTTTATACATCGATGTCTCCGCGGCACGCACGATCGAGGACGTCATCGCGGCCATCAACAATGATCCGCACAACGTCGTTTTGCCCCCCACGCCCGGAAATCCGAATCCCGATAAACTTTATGCCCGGTTGGCGCTCTACGGCAACGGGATCGAGCTTGTGGATCGCAGCGGGGGTCAGGGAGACGTGGTCGTCGCGCAGAATAAGTTCTCCAATGCGGCGGTCGATTTAGGCTTGGTTCCCCAAGGGAAAACCACCAGCAATCCGGGCATCCCCGACCATGCCGCGACGCTGATTCCCACCACTCCCCAGAGCGGCATCCTCATTCGCGGGCGCGATCCCAGCGCTCCCATCAACGGCGTGACGGTCGTCTTGGACGGCACGGCATCGGGCGTGGTTTACAACGAAAACACCCGCACCCTCACCGTAGGATTCACTCTCGGCGCGACCACGGCGTCGCAAGTGGTCGATGCGATCAATAACAGTCCCGCCGCGACGCTATTCGAGGCGGAATTGGCTCCCATCCCCAACGACGGCTCGGGGGCGATTGCGAACGGCGGTCCTTTCGTCATGTCGGGAGGCTCCGGGACGAACAAAGCCCAAGCCAACGCCGTCATGCCCGGATTCAACAACGACCTGATTTTCGCGGCAAAAAATCCGGGAATCGCCTACAATAACGTGCAGATTCAGTTCACGGGAATTCCCGGCGGACCGGGCGGCGTGGCGGGGGCCGTCAACTTTTCCCGCGTCGGCAATACGATCGCGGTCACCTACGATTCCATCCTCGGCGCCGACGCCAATCAAATCGCGGCCGCTTGGGGCAATGCCGCCAATTGGCCGGTGGACGATCCCGCCCGCAGCGAACTTACCGTCGCGCTCGATCCCGCCGATGGCATCCCCAATTTAGGCGGCGGTCTGGCGGCCGACGCCACCGCCGCGATTGCACCGATGACGACCGGCGTGAAGATCATCACCGGCGACGACGTCAATCCCCAGGAAACTCTGGGCATCTTCACCGCGCTGATGCGGATGCGCGACGCGATCCGAAGCAATAATTTGCCGGAGTTGGGACGCTCGGTCGATATGCTCGACGAGGCGACCACGAATTTGAACTATACGCGCGCGGAACTCGGCTCGCGGCAGCAAGGCTTGCAGATGGTGCAGGACTCCCTGGCCACGGAAGACATCGACCTGCAAAGCGCGCTCTCGCAGAATCGCGATGTCGATATGGTGCAAGTCGTATCCGAACTCGCCGCCCGGCAAGCCGCCTATCAGGCCTCGTTGATGTCGCTGGGAAAAATCATGCAGATTTCACTGCTGAATTATCTCTGATGAAGATGCGGCTCGCGCTGTTTTTCGGAAAACTTTTTGATGGCGTTGCGGAGCAAGGTTCCGGGCATGGCTCGAAGATGTCTTCTCAAGAGATGATGGCGATTTGCCGCGATCCCGCAACGAAACGCCTTCTCCGTCCATGCCGATCATTCAATCCACGGCAAGAAGGTTTTGGTCTTCGTTGAGTTCGATTTCGGCGCGATTCTCCTCAATGAGTCGCCGGCCGGCATTTCTCCCGATCGTCCAGAACAATGCCGGCCGCACGAAAAATTCGAGGAGCGTGCTGCTGATGAGTCCGCCGATAATGACTGTAGCCACCGGGTAGAGGATTTCCTTGCCCGGTTCCCCGGCGGCCATCGCCAGGGGAACCATGCCGATACCCGCCGTTAGCGCGGTCATCAACACGGGGGCCAGCCGCTCTTGACCGGCCCTAATGATCATCTGCCGGGACCACGTTTCGCCCTCGAATTTTACGAGATGCAGGTAGTGGTCCAACAGCAAGATGCCGTTTCGGGTGGCGATGCCGCAGAGCGAAATAAATCCGACCATGCCGGCGATGGTGAGCGTTTGGCCGGTCAAAAGGATTGCGGCCACCGCGCCGATAAAGGCCATCGGCAAGGCGGCCATCACCTGGAGCGCGAAATTGACCGAGCGGAACATCGTGAACAGCACGAGAAACATGCCTGCGAGCGATATACAAAACAGCACGGCGATCATTCGCGAAGCCGATTGTTGGCTTTGGAATTGCCCGCCGTACTCGATGAAGTAGCCGGCGGGCAGCGATTCTTGGATGGGTTTGAGCCGCGCTTGAATATCCTTCACGACATCGACCATGCCCCGCCCCGCCGTGTTGCACTGCAAGACAATTCGCCGCCGGACCTGTTCCCGATTGATCGTGTTGGGACCGCCCGCCGTGTAAATCTTGGCCACCGAATCCAGCGGCGTCCTCCCACCTTCGGGCAAATCGAGCGACATTCGATTCAACTCGTCGAGATTCTCGCGGAATCGCTCGTCGAGCCGCAGGAACAGATCGAACGTCCGCTGTCCTTGAAGCACTTCGGAAATGACTTTGCCGTGCATGGCCGTCTCGACGAACTCGTTCACGTCGCCCGGCGTAAGGCCCTTGCGGGCCAGTCGATCGCGGTCCAATTCGATGCGAAGTTGCGGAATCGAAATTTGCGGTTCGGCCATCAAGTCCTTCACGTCGGGAACGCCGGCCACGATCTTCTCCATTTCCTTGATTTTGGCCCGCAATACATCCAAGTCATCCCCGTAGAGCTTGATGGCCACTTGCGCCTGAACGCCGGAGAGCATCGCCGAGATCAAGTGCGCCAGCGGTTGCTCGACGCTGGTAACGATGCCGGGAATGTCGGCCATTGCTTCGCGGATGTCGTCGAGCACTTCCTCGCGGCTGCGCCCGCTCTGGGGATCGAAACTAATGATGAACTCGCTCATGTTGACGCCGATAATATGTTCGTCGAGTTCGGCCCGTCCCGTGCGGGCGACGAATCCCTCGACGCCCTCGATTTTCCGCAACCGCCGTTCGACCATCGTGGCGACTTCCTTGGACCGCTGAAGGGAAGTCCCCGGCGGCAAGAGCACGTTCAGTTGGGCAACGCCCTCGTCGAAGGGCGGCATGAAGTCGCTCTGCATGCGCAACATCGCGATGCCGCTCAAAACGACCGCCAGTAGCGCGGCGAGCAAAACCGGCTTCGGCATTCGCAGGCTGAGACCGATAACTCGGGCTGCTAACCATTTCAGTCCGCGGAGGACGAAGCTCTCTTTCTCACGATGAGCGACGCGGGAATTGGGCAACAGCCAATAGGACAAGACCGGCGTCACGGTAAGCGAAACCACGAGCGACGCGAGAATCGAGACGATATAGGCGACTCCCAAGGGCGTGAACAATCGTCCCTCCATCCCGCCGAGAGCAAACAACGGAATGAACACCAGCACGATTATCAGCGTGCTAAAGACGATGGAGTTGCGAATCTCCGCGCTGGCTTGAAAAACGACCAATAAAGGCGGCTTTGGACTGGCGCTCAGCCGGTTCTCTCGCAGTCGGCGGAAAATGTTTTCCACATCGACGATGGCGTCATCGACCAATTCGCCGATCGCCACGGCCAGGCCGCCCAGCGTCATGGTGTTGATCGACATCTCGAACCACTTGAACACCAAGCCCGTAACCACGATGGACAACGGGATGGCGGTAAGCGTAATGAAAGTCGTGCGGAAATTGAGCAGAAACACGAACAGGATAATGGCAACCAGTATCCCGCCGTCGCGCAACGCTTGGAGAACGTTATGGATCGCCAGGTCGATGAACCGCTTCTGTTGGTATAACTCGGGGGCGATGCGGATATCCGGCGGGAGCGAAGCCTTCAGTTTCTTCAAGGCTTCCGTAACGTCCTCGGTCAATTGCCGGGTATCGGTCCCCGGCTGCTTGTTGACGGTCAAGAGGACGGACGGACCGCCCGCAAAATCGCCGTTCTCTTGCCGCACGAACGCGGAGCTGTCGCCGCGCTTGACTTCCGGCCCTTCGGCCACCTGGGCCACCTGCTCCAAGAGGACCGGGGATTCGCCGCGAATCTTCACCGCCAGTTTGCGCAAGTCCTCGACCGATTGGATTCGCCCCAGCGAGCGGACCAGTAATTCCTTCGGTCCTTGGGCATCCAGGTAGCCGCCGGTAACGTTGCTGTTGCTCTTTTGAAGGGCGGTCTCGATCTCGTGCAAGTTGACGCCGTAGGAGAGCATCGCGTCGGGATTGACGAGCACTTGGAACTGTTTGCGGCCCCCGCCCATCGGCAAGACCTGCGAAACGCCGGGAATGGTCAAGAGCCGCGGCCGCACGACCCAATCGGCCAGGGTGCGGAGTTCCAGCGGGCTGGTTTTGTTCCCCTCGCTCCATAGGCCGATGATCATGATTTGCCCCATGATCGAGGAAATCGGCGCCAGTTGCGGCTTCACGCCCGCGGGCATGCGGCCGGCGACCAAGGATAGTTTCTCGGCGACGATCTGCCGGTCGATGTAGATGTCGGTGCCCCAGTTGAATTCCACATTCACCACAGAGAGGCCGATGCCGGAGGAACTGCGAACGGCCTGCACCCCGGTGGCGCCGTTGAGCGCCGCTTCCAACGGAATGGTGATCAGGGCCTCGACTTCCTCGGGGGCCATGCCCGGCGCTTCGGTCATCACGGCGACGCGCGGGCGGTTCAGGTCGGGAAAGACGTCGATGGGCAGGTGAAACAGTTGCCAGCCGCCATACCCCAGCAGGAGCAGCGCCCCGGCAATGACGAGCAACCGATGTTGCAGCGAAAAACGGATGATGGCGTTGAGCATGGGTAGTGGGCAGTGGAGAGTGGAGAGTGGAGAGTGGGTAGTGGAGAGTGGGTAGTGGAGGGTGTTCGCTGCGGATGTTCCTTCTGTTCGTTGTATTCTTGTGCTTCTTTCCGCGACCACTGGTCGCGGCTTTGTTTTAAACTCTCCCCTCTCCCCTCTCCCCTCTCCACTTCGTTAATGGTTGTGGCCCGCGTGCGGATCGGGCGCGCCGCCGGCTTTGTTCTTCATGGCCAAGTGAAGCTGATACGCGCCGGAAACGACGACCTTTTTGCCGGGCTTGAGCGTGCCGTCGTTGGCGATGACGGCCGAGTATTCGTCGCGGTATTCCACGCGCACGGCGCGGCGGTCGTAATGGCCTTCATTCTCCTCGAAGACGTAGGATTCGGGGCCGTCCTGCACCACCGCATTCGCCGGCAGGACGATCCGGTCCGCCCATCGTTCCACGGGAACCAGGAGTTCCACTCGTTGGCCCGGTTTGAATCGCCAAGCCGAAAAACGATGGCCGTCGATTTCCCGATCGCGGATCAACTCGTTGGGCAGTTGCACGTAGAACGGGAAGGCGCGGGAGTCGGGTTCGATTTTGTTGGCGACGTAAAGCAGCCGCAAATCGGGCACGGTTTGGCGCTTTTGCGCATTCCCCTCGATCGCGGCGGCGATTCGCCAGTGGTTGTCGGCGGCCTTGTTGAGCGCGGGGGCATCCTGCTCGAAGGCCTTGCCTTGAATGTACAGTTCGGCATGATCGGCAAGGACGCACAGCGGATCGCCCGCCTTGACGTGCTGGCCGTTTTCGACCTTGAGTTCCTGAACCTGAAGCACGCGCGGGTCATCGCTGCGCACCGCGTCGCGCGAGGGTTCGGGCACGTAAACCGTCAATCCGCTCAGCAGCGTGCGCTTCGCGAGAATGGCGTTCACTTGCGTTTCGGAAAAGCCGTGCAACAACAGCCGCTGACGCTGCGAACGCTGCGCGGCCTGCAACTTTTGCTGCTCGTACTTGCGTTCCAGCAACGTTTTGCCGGAGATCACGCCGTCGGCGGCGACCTTCTCCAGGCGGTCGATTTCCCGCTGCACCACGTCCAGTTCTTCGGCCGTCTGGAGGAACGCCGCCTGCGCTTCGACGACCTCCTCGTGGGTCAGGCGGAGATCGAAGAGCGGTTGGCCGGGATTCACCGATTCGCCCTGGAGCGGCCAAACGCGCGTAATCGCGCCGGTCAACGGCGCGGCGATCTGGATGCTGGAGCGGCCGGGGCGTTCGACGATCATCGCCGGGACCGTCATGGTCCGCTCGAACGGCTTCAATTCCACCGCCGCCAATTGCAAGCCGACGTTTTCTCGCGCCGCCGTGCTGAGCTTGACGGCGTCGGATTCATCGTGCTTGTGGTCCGGCGCCGCCGATGCGACGTGCCCGGCCGCTTCGTGCGCGGAATCCTCGGGACCGTGGGCGGCGGAGGCCTCGTTCGCGTGGTCGTGCGCCGCGTTTAGCGAACGATCCGGCCTTGGAATGCCGAACGCCGCCATCGCGGGTTGTCGAATTTGGGGAATGCAAAAAGCGGCGATCGCCAGTCCGGCGACTGCGAGCGGCAGTGCCGCCAAGAACCACCAGCGCCGCTTTTGCGGCAATATTTTGCGAAGGATCGGGGTATTCATGGATCGACCTCTTCCGCCTGGGGCGGCGATGGGGAAATGCAAATCGGGCAACAAATTATTTCGATGAAATTGGGGGCATGCCCGCTCAAACGCTGCGATGACGCCCGTCGTTTGGCAACCGGGAGAAGCTCGTATTGCCTCCATGCGCGCAGCGTCGCACGGCAAACGGCTTAACGTAAGAGTTCAATCAAATCAGCAAAACTTGATTGAGCAGGTGGAGACGAAGGGGCATGGGGATCCGGCCCGAGGCGGAGAACCGTTGCTCGGAGCCAATGCCCTTCGGAGAAATCGTTCCCTCGATTAGCGGTACAATGAATACCGAAAGAGGTTGAGTCGGCGAATCGTTAGCGACCGGACTTGGGCGAACGAACGAACACTTTTCCCCTTGGCACCGCTGCGAACCGGGATTCGAATGATCCGTGTCTTTATCGCAATCTTCGGAACAATGTGTCTCGAAAAAAGCAGATCCCCGAATCGGAGGCGAGTGCCTCATGTCATCGCAGGCGTGCGCATGGTGGACGCAACAGCCCAGCAAAAGATGAGCCATGAGCACCACGGCGGTGAGTATGCGAAACAATCGGATCATTCAATTCCTCGCTTATGACGTAATCGCCTAAATTGCCATCATACACGTTTTTCTCGAAGAAGTCCACCCGGTTTTCTACCGGCGGCCGGTTGGCCGACTGCCTCGACGCGGTTCACCGCGATGAACACGGTCCGCACGCGGCCCGATGAAAACGGGGACTCGCTCCACTACATGTTGTATTGTCGTCCTATACCGACCCCTATTAAACGATAAATTCCCCCCCATCCCCATATACTAATGGCATCAACGGCTTTGTGCGCCGCCCCGCCGCATCGGAACCGGTCAAACGGCCTTATCGGAATCCGACGCAGTCGTTTCATTCGTTGCTCCCGATTTACCTTCCTGCTCGCGCGCTTTCAAAAAGCAGCGGGCGATGGTTTTTTCATTCACCGGCCGGATCACGCCTTTTTCGCAGATGATGGCGGCAATGAGCTCGGCGGGGGTGACGTCGAAGGCCGGGTTGTAAACTTGAATGCCGTCGGGGGCGGTTTGGCGGCCGAAGCCGTGGGTGATTTCGCGGGGATCGCGTTGTTCGATGGGGATTTCCGCCCCCGAGGAAATCGAGAGGTCGAACGTGCTCGACGGCGCGGCGATGTAGAAGGGAAGATCGTGGGCGCGGGCGAGGACGGCAAGGCAGTAGGTGCCGATCTTGTTGGCCGCGTCGCCGTTGGCGGCGATGCGGTCCGCGCCGGTAACGACGGCCTGCACTTTTCCTTCGCGCATCACCTGGGCGGCCGTCGAATCGCAGATCAAGGTTACGTCGATCCCTCGCTGCTGCAATTCCCAGGCGGTGAGGCGTGCGCCCTGGAGGAGCGGGCGGGTCTCGTCGGCGAAAACGTGCAGGGTCTTGCCCGACTCGGCGGCGGAATAAAAGACGGCCAGCGCGGTGCCGTAATCGGCGGTGGCCAATCCGCCGGCGTTGCAGTGGGTGAGCACGCCTTGGCCGTCGCGGAGCAGTTCCGCGCCGTGCCGGCCGATGGCGCGGCACATCTGCCGGTCTTCTTCGTGGATCGCGCGGGCTTCGGTCAAGAGCGATTCGGCGATCTTCCGCACCGGCCGGCCGCGAAGCGAATCGGCCTTGGTTTCCATGCGTTTAAGCGCCCAAAAGAGGTTGACGGCCGTGGGGCGGCTGGAAGCGAGGTATTCGACCGTTTCGCGGAGGCGGCGGAAGAAGGCCGGCTCGTCGGCGTCGAGGACGGTTTGGAGTCCCACGCAAACGCCGTAGGCCGCCGCGATGCCGATCGCCGGCGCGCCGCGGACGCGCAGCATTTTGATGGCTTCCCAGACCGCGGCCGCGTCGCGGCAGTCGATTTCCGCGAACTCGACGGGCAGCCGCGTTTGATCGATCATTCGCAGGCAGCCATCGACGCCGCCGATCCATTTTAGGGTTTCGTGCTGTTCGGTTGGCATTGAGGCAGGAAGTAGGGGATGGGGGATAGGGGATAGTAGGAGCATTGCAAAGTCGGCAGGACAGGCATTCCTGCCTGACTTTTCAGCCAGGCAAGAATGTTTGGCCTCCTGGTTTATGCGACTTTGCTGTTATCCTGAAGGGGATCGGATTGACGGCAAGCCCTAAAGGCGGTAGGATAGCACGTGTGTTTTCATTGGATTATTGCTCGAATAATTCTCTTCAGTGAGGTTATTCGCCGCGGCGGAGGGCAATACGATGTTTTGCGAGACCGGATTTCTTGCTAGAAAAATTTTATATCTAGCTTTGTTGTTTTATTTTCTTTCCGGGTCGGCCCTCTTTGCGCGGGTTTGGACCGATCGGCAGGGTCGCCAAACCGAAGCGCAGTTCGTCCGGCTGCGGGGCGACAGCGTGGTGCTGCAAAAGGGCCTGAAGCCGTTGGTCATTCCGCTGAAGGAGTTTTGCGACGAGGATCAAGAGTACATCAAGGAGTTGACGAAAGGCAAGGGGGGGGCGAAATCGCCGGCCGTTTCCAAGAGCGGCGATGCGGCGGAAAATGCCGCTGCCCCCGCGCCGGCGTTGAAGGCGATCAAACCGAAAAAAGCGGATGAGGACGATCCCTTTTTGACCGACGCGGAAAAGGCCGCGAAAACGAAAGCGACCGGGGAGGCGAATCCGCCCCTGACCGACGCGGAAAAATCGGCGGCGGACGACTCGAAAAAAACGGCGGTCAAACCGCAGGGCGAGAAAGTGGAACCGCCCAAGATCAACGCCGAAGGAGGCTTCGACGCGCGGACCTGGACGGATCGAAAGCACAACAAACTCTCGGCGAATTTCGCGCGGCTGGAGGGGAAAACGGTCGTCCTGCTGAAAGACGGCATGGAGCGGCGCTATCCGCTCGATGATTTCAGCTACAACGACAAGCTCTACATTCGGCTAGCGGCGCTGGAACTGCAGAAGTACCAGAAGTTCGCCGGCAACCGGCAAAGTCCGCTTCAACAGCCGGGGATGCCCGTGCAAGGGATGCCTTCGATGTCCCCCGGCTATGGCGGCGGCGGTGCGCCGTTCAATTCGCCGTTTCAGGGGATGAATCAGTCGATGGCTCAGCAGCAGGCCGAAGCGGCGCGGCAGGCGCAGGAGGCCAGGGCGGCGGAGCAAGAACGGGCGCGGCAGGCGGAAGCGGCCCGGCAGCTACAAATGGCCGAGCAGGATCGCCAGCGCCGGGAGGAGCAGCAGCGATTGGCCGATATCCAGCGGCAAAACCTCGAACAGCAGCGGATCGCGCAGCAGCAAGCCCGGAATATGCAACCGCCGTCGATGCCGGTTCCGCCGTCGATCGATCCCACGCCATTCTCGCAGCAGATGGTCGCCGCCAAAATCTGTTTGAAGTGCAAGAAAACCGTGTCCAGCACCTCCAAGGCGGGCGATAAATGCCCGCATTGCGGCGTTATCTGGGACGTGGAGGAAGACGAGAAAGGAAAGATCGTCGGCCGATCGATATTGGGTAACGTGAAAGCCATCACCGGCCTCGTGGTGCTGGTGATCATCGGCATCGGCGGATTAGTCAAATTATTCAACCGATAGTATGTAGGTTATGCTTCAGCATAACTGATATGCCATTAGTTTTCAGGATTGAGGAATTATCCGCAAAGTTTTTCGTTTAGCCCGGAGCCAACGGCGACGGCGGGCGTAAGGGGCACCGGAAAACTCCACCCGCCGTCTCCGTTGGCGCCGGACTAAACGATTGGTTGCAGCTTCGCCGTGTTATGCTGAAGCATAACCTACGCTCGAGGATCGGTCGAGAGAATTTTACGCCAGATCGCGGTCCTCGAAGAGCAGCAGCGCGAGCAGCATGGCCACGCCGCAGTAGAGCAGGCAATACAGACCGGCCAATCCGAGATAGGCGGGCGGGACGGTTTTGCCCGGCTCGAAGAAGGCGATTGCGGTAACATTAAAATTCTCGAGCACGGGCAGCACGGCCGAGAGCAGGCCCGCCACGAAGCCGACCTGGGGAATCTTTCCCACTGCCGAGTTCGCCAAAAGCGGCACCAAATGCCCGAGGAAGTAGATCGAGCCGCAGATCACCAGATTCGCGAGCATGGGCAAGCGGGTGGAGATGGCCACGCTGATCGCCGCCAGAACCGCGGCTTCCATGAAGACCAGCGCCAAGCCGGGAGCGATCTGCTCGATTTGTTCGAGGCAGACCTCGGCCGTCGGATCTTGTTGCGACGTTTCGCGGGCGTCGTAGGCCACTTTGTAGGAAACGCAGCTTAAAAAGACCGCTCCCAAGACGATAAACATCACCGCCACCGGCCAGAGGATGCCGAGAAACTTCCCCACGATGAATTGCCAGCGGGCAATGGGTTTGGAGAGCACGGTGAGCGCGGTGCGGCCTTCGATTTCCTCGGCGATGGAAAGACTGGCGGTCCAGAGAGCGAGCACCACGCTGAGGATCATAATGAGCGTCAGCCCGCCGTCCTTGTAAATCTTGAGGTCTTCGCCGAAGGTGTTATAGGGCAGGATCGTGAACAAGACGAGCAGGAAAATGCCCAAAATGAGGATCAGAAAAAAGAGGGGCTGCGCGACCGCTTCCTTGGCGGTGGTGCGAGCGACGGCGGTCATTCGGGGCGCGAGCAATTGAAACAAGAGGAAAATAGCGTACAATGCCGCCCCCGCAAGGATCGCGCCCAAGGCAACCCGCCATAAGGGGTGTATCCAGGCGTTGGTGACGGCAATAAGCGGCAAAAAGTCGAAGGTGGAATTCATAACGGCCATAATTCGATGAAAACGTGGTAATGACCAAAGTTTCATGGTAAATCATGGCCTGAAAAAAGTCCACCACCGCTCGAACGCGAAATTGCAAATCTACAATACCCCTCACCCCTGTCCCTTCGGGATAGGCATTCTGGCATTGACCCAACTGCCCGTTCTTATACAATGCCCCCACCTCTGATTGCGCATCGCGGCATATTGTCATTTATTTCATGCACTTTCCCCAGAATTCGCTCCATGACTGAACAGCGCAACAAACAATCGAAAGATAACGATGATAATGCTGGCCAGGAAGCCAGTTCGGGTACTTTACAAGAAGCGAGACGCAACAAACTGCGCAAAATAGAAGAACTGGGTTTTGACCCCTGGGGTGGCCGGTTCGATGGCAATCAACCGATCGGCGAGATTCGTGATCGGATCGGGGAGATCACCGTTACGCCGCCGGCCGAGGAAGGGCAACATGCCGAAGAGCATGGGCCGAAAGTTCGGGCGGCGGGGCGAATTGTCTTGCGGCGGCCGTCGGGCAAGGTGCATTGGCTGCAACTCCGCGACTGGACTGGCACGATCCAGGTGATGATCGGCAAGAACCAGGTCGGCGAGAAGAATTTCGAGTTGGCGCAGAATTTCGATCTCGGCGACCTCATCGGCGTGGATGGCGAATTCCACCGCACGATGAAAGGCGAGCCGACGATCTTTGCCGAGAATCTGCATTTCATGAGCAAGTCGCTCGAACCGCCGCCCGAAAAATGGGCGGGCCTGAGCGATCCCGACTTGCGGCAGCGGATGCGCTATCTCGATTTGATTCATACCGAAGGCGTTTTGGAACGCTTTTTGCGCCGCACGAAAATCGTGCAGTCGATCCGCAATACGCTCAATTCGCAACGCTTCGTCGAGATCGAAGGCCCCACGCTGCACGCCATTGCCGGCGGAGCGGCCGCACGTCCGTTCACCACGCATCACAACGCACTCGACATCGATCTCTTCATGCGGATCGCGCTCGAACTGCACTTGAAGCGGCTATTGGTGGGCGGAGTCGAGCGGGTTTATGAACTGGGCCGCGTGTATCGCAACGAAGGCGTCAGCCCGCGGCACAATCCCGAGTTCACCATGCTCGAAGCCTATCAGGCGTACGGCAACTACGAAACGATGATGGACCTCACCGAGCGAATCATCGTCGAAGCGATTCAAGCCACCGGCCAGAAATTGAAGCTGCCCTGGGGCGAGAAGGAAATCGATTTCACGCCCCCGTTTCAGCGAAAAACCTACGACGAGTTGTTCCGCGAGCGTACCGGCATCGATCCGGCCGATGCGGCGGCGGTCAAGGCGGTCGCCGAGAAGATCGGCTTCGAGACCAAGGGCAAACACCCGGACGTCATTAAAAGCGAGGTTTTTGAGGAGAAGGTGGAAGACGCGCTCATGGGTCCGATTTTTGTGATCGACTACCCGGCGAGCATCTGCCCCTTGACCAAGCGAAAACGCGGGAGGCCCGAAATCGCCGAACGGTTCGAGCTGTTCATCCAGGGGATGGAAGTGGCCAACGCCTACACCGAACTCAACGATCCCGAGTTGCAGGAGCAGCTTTTCTCGAAGCAGCTCGAAGGACAGGCCGAGGAAGACTCGATGGCGAAAATGGACCGCGATTTCATCCGCGCCCTGCGGCACGGCATGCCGCCGGCGGGCGGATTGGGCATCGGCATCGACCGCTTGGTAATGCTGCTTACCGACACCCAGACGATCCGCGAGGTGATTTTATTCCCCCTGTTAAGGCCGGAAGCGTGAGAAAGCAGTGGCTAGTGGTTAGTGGCTAGTGGTTAGTGAAAAAACGGAAGAAGAAATCCATTGCACTGCTTACTGCTTACTGCTTACTGCCTACTGCCTACTGCCCACTGGCCACTAGCCACTAGCCACTAACCACTGCCCACTGACCACTGCCCACTGCCATGTACAAACTCCTCCTCTGTTGGCGGTATCTTCGCACGCGGTACATCGCGCTGGTGTCGATCATCAGCGTGATGCTGGGCGTGGCCACGATGATCGTGGTCAACAGCGTGATGGAAGGCTTCAGCGGCGAGATGCAGAACCGCATTCACAACTCCACCTCCGATATCGTGATCGACGCGCTCGATTTCGCCGGCATGCCGGACGCCGAATATCAATTCGAGCAGATTCGCAAGGCGGCGGGCGAGGACATCGAGGCGATGTCGCCGGTGGTGCTCACCATCGGCATGCTCAATCTCTCGCCCGGCGGCCGAAGCATCTCGATGCCGGTGCGGGTGATCGGCATCGACGAAGCCACGCAGGGCCTGGTGAGCGACTTTAACAAGTATCTGCAGCATCCCGAAAACCGCAAGAAGATGAGCTTCGCGCTGCGCGAAGACAAATACGACACGCGCGATCATCAAGCCGACGGAGACGCTCCCGACCGTTCGATCATGGCCGAAGCCGGCTGGAAACGCCGCCGCATGATCGCCGAGAGCCTCGCCCGGGAGCAAAAGAATCGCTGGGAGAATCCGGCGGGAGCGGAGATTCGGCGGCAATCCTACGTGGAAGGGGCGGAGGGCGGCGCCGCGGCGCCGCGCGGCGCGGCGGAAGGCGATCCCGAAGGAAATGTCCCGCCCCCCGTCGAAAACGTGCCGACCGGGGACATCTTTCAGCAAAATCCCGCGCTCGCCGCCGCCGCGGCTCCGGCCTTCGACATGGCGAAAGATCAGCACACGGGAATCGTCCTGGGCATGTTGCTGGCAAGCAGACGCTTTTTGCTCGATAGCGACGAACCGAACGGCGGCTGCGAGGATCGCTTTTACGTCCTGCCCGGCGAAGACGTGAAATTGACGTTCCCCACGGCGGGCACGCCGCCCAAGGTCGCCAGCGACACCTTCACCGTGGTCGATTTTTTCGAGAGCAAGATGAGCGAAAGCGATTCGAGCTTCGTGTTCGTGCCGATTCGCGAATTGCAACGCTTGCGGGGGATGAGCGCCTCCGCGGCCGACGCGGGAATGATCAATCAAATTCTCATCAAGCTCAAGCCGGGCGTCGATGGCGACCGCGTGCGCGACAAACTCAAAGCCATTTATCCGGAGACGATGTATTCGGTCCAAACCTGGCGCGACCAGCGCAGCCCGCTGTTGGCCGCCGTGCAATTGGAAACCACGATCTTGAACGTGCTCTTGTTCTTCATCATTGCCGTGGCGGGCTTCGGCATTCTGGCGATCTTTTACATGATCGTAGTCGAAAAGACCCGCGATATCGGCATCTTGAAATCGCTGGGGGCGTCGCGCGGCGGCGTGATGGGTATTTTTCTGGCCTACGGCCTCTCGTTGGGATTGGTCGGTTCGGGGGCGGGCCTGGTTATCGGCTTGCTGTTCGTTCAGTACATCAATCAAATTGCCGATTTTTTGAGTTGGGTCCGGGGGATGCCGGTCTTCGATCCCACCATTTACTACTTCAACAAAATTCCCACGAGCCTCGTCCCGCAAACCGTGATATCCATTGTTGTCGGCGCCGTGGCGATCGCCGTCTTGGCGAGCATTCTGCCCGCCCGCCGCGCCGCGCGCCTGCATCCCGTGGAGGCCCTGCGCTATGAGTGACGATCGCGAACGGATTCCGCATCCTACGACTTCGATCGATCCGCATCGACACTCGATGCCACGAGTGCCTGGTTCTCCGCTGTTTAGCGGTCCCCATTTTCAAGTTCCGAAAACGGAAAGAGCAGAAAAAGCGATTTCCACCTCGGTAACGATCATCCCCATGATTAATGCCTCGCCAACCGAATCTCCCCTTCCGGCGGAAAATCAAATCGATCATTTGCGAACGATCGATTTATATAAAAGTTATCGGAAGGGTTCGGTCGAAGTGCCGGTATTGCGCGGCGTGGAAGTCAATATCCGCCCGGGCGAATTTTTGGCCATCGAGGGCCAAAGCGGTTCGGGCAAAAGCACGTTGTTGCATCTGATGGGCACTTTGGACGGACCCGACAAGGGCGAGATTCATTTTCATGGCCGGCGGATCGACAATCTGCCTGCTCGAAATCGGGATACCCTCCGAAATAAACGCATCGGCATGATTTTCCAGTTTTACCACCTTCTGCCCGAGTTATCGATGCTGGAAAACGTTCTCTCGCCGCTGATGATTGCCGATGGCGTGTGGAGTTATCTGAAAAACCGGCGAAAATACCGCGAAACGGCCAAATCGTTGTTGAATTTGATGGGTCTTTCGCACCGGCTCAAGCACAAGCCTCGCGAACTTTCGGGCGGCGAAATGCAACGCGCGGCCATCGCCCGGGCGCTCATCGCCCGGCCGGAATTGCTCTTGGCCGACGAACCCACCGGCAATCTGGACCAGGCCACCGGCCGGGAGATTCTTAAAATCCTGCGAACCTTGAACGAAGAGCAAAACATCACTATAGTGATGGTTACTCACGATCAGTCCCTCGCCGCCCAAGCCGACCGCATCGTCCGCTTGAAAGGCGGGGTGATTGAGGGGTAACAGCAAGGGATTGGGGATTAAGGATTGGAATATCACCACTCTAATCGCTAATCCCTAATCCCCAATCCCTTATTACTTCCTCACGGTTTCATGGCTCCACAAATCTACATCAGCGGCGAACTATACGACAAGGAAAATGCCAAGATCAGCGTCTTCGACCACGGATTGCTTTACGGCGACGGCGTGTTCGAGGGCATTCGCAGCTACGGCGGCAAGGTCTTTCGGCTGGAACGGCATCTCGACCGGCTCTGGGAATCGGCCAAGGCCATCTGGCTGGAAATTCCCCTGACGAAGGACGAAATGGCCGAGGCCATCTACAATACGCTCGCGGTCAACGGCGTGAAGGACGGCTACATCCGCGTGGTGGTAACGCGCGGCGAGGGCACCCTGGGGCTCGATCCGAACCGTTGCGCCAATCCCGAAGTCATCATCATCGCCGACCGCATCGCGCTTTACCCGAAGGAATACTACGAGAACGGCTTGGAGATCATTACCGTAAGCGTGATGCGAAACCATCCCGCCGCGCTCAGCCCGCGGATCAAATCGTTGAACTATTTGAACAACATCCTGGCGAAGATCGAGGGCCTGCAGGCGGGCTGCATCGAAGCGCTGATGCTCAACCACAAGGGCGAAGTGTCCGAATGCACGGGAGACAACATCTTCATCGTTCGCCGCGGCGCGCTGCTCACACCGCCCAACGAAGCCGGCATTTTGGAAGGCATTACGCGCGATGCGGTGATGGAGTTGGCGCGGAAGGCGGGCATCGAGGTCCGCGAAACGCCGCTCACCAAGCACGACGTGTACGTCGCCGAGGAATGCTTCCTCACCGGCTCGGCCGCCGAAGTCGTGCCTGTCATCAAGGTCGATGCCCGCACGATCGGCGGCGGCAAGCCTGGACCCGTCACCCGCGATCTCATGGCGCGATTCCACGAATTGACGAAGTCCGCAGATAGTTCGAACTGCACGAACCATCGATAAACGCCGTGGAAACGCTTCGCCACATCATCGACCTCTTCCTGCATCTCGACGTGCATTTGCGGGAAATCGTGGCGCACTACGCCGGATGGTCCTACGCCATCCTGTTCGCGGTGATTTTTTGCGAAACCGGCCTGGTGGTAACGCCCTTTCTGCCGGGCGATTCGCTGCTGTTCGCCGCGGGCGCGATCGCCGCCACCGGGGCGCTCGATCCGTGGTGGCTCTTTCTCGCGCTCAGCGCGGCCGCGATCCTCGGCGATACGGTCAACTACTGGCTGGGGCATTATGTCGGTCCGCGGGCGTTCACGGGAAAGGTGCGGTTTTTGAAGAAGGAGCATCTCGACCGCACGCACCGGTTCTTCGAGAAATACGGCGGGAAAACGATCATCCTCGCCCGCTTCGTGCCCATCGTCCGCACCTTCGCGCCCTTCGTGGCCGGAATCGGGGCAATGAGCTACGGAAAATTCATTCTCTATAACGTTGTCGGCGGGATCGCTTGGGTGGCGATCTTCATCTATGCCGGTTTCAAGTTTGCCAAAAACGAATTCGTGCAGAAGAATTTTTCCCTGGTCATCCTAGTCATTGTCATCATCTCCGTCCTGCCGATGGTTTTCGAGTATTGGCGGGCGAGGAGGGAAGCGAAGAGGGGAGAGGGGAGAGGGGAGAGGGGAGAGAAAACATAAGCACCGTTTAGCCCACGCGTCCATGCGGGGGCTAGCGATGCCGCCGCCATTGCCCGCCTAGACAGCGGGGCGAAACTATCGTTCATTAAGAAAATCCACCGGCTGCTTCAACGCCTTGGCCAGCCGCTGGAGATATTCGCGGCGGGAGATTTCGATCGCGCCGAAGCGGGCGGTGTGCGGCGTGAGTTGTTGGATGTCCAATAACGAGTAGCCGCGCGATTGGAGATGTTCGACCAAGCGGACGAGCGCCACCTTCGAGGCTTCCGGTACGCGGTAAAACATCGATTCGGCGGCGAACAGGCCGGCGATGGCGATGCCGTACGCCCCGCCCGCCAAGCGGCCTTCCTGCCACGCCTCGACGCTGTGCGCGTGCCCGAGTTCGTGCATGCGGATGTAGGCCGCGATCATCTTCGGCGTGAGCCAGGTGCCGCCTTTTCGTCCCCGGCCCGAAGCGCAGCCGCGAATCACGGCGGGGAAATCGCGGTCAAACGAGATCTCGAACCGCCCGCTCTTGCAAACTCGCAGCAGCCGCCGCGGCACGTGAAAACGCTCGAATTCGAGGATCGCCCGCGGATCGGGCGAGAACCACGGCATGGGCGTGTCGCGCTCGCCCATCGGCCAAGGAAAGATGCCGTGCCGATATGCATCCAAGAGCCATACGGGCGTCAATTCGCCGCCGAAGCCGATGAATCCCTCCGGTTCGGCGTCCTCGGCGGGAGGAAAATATCGGGATGGAGGGAGGAGGGGCATGGAGGAAATGATGAATGCGGAATGATGAATGATGAATGTTTAGCCGCGACCGTGCATCGACCGAAGGTTGGTCAGGGATCGCTTTGGGAAAGTAACATTGAACGATGATTGTTTACGAAGTCGCAGACTGTTTTCATTCATCATTCCGCATTCATCATTTTCCCCCATTTTACGCCGCTTTGCGATTTTTTTCATCTCCTTCTGCTTGGCCGAAAACTCCCGCCCCTGCTCCCCAATTGCCGGTCATCGAGCGGACGTGAATATCGTGCTGCGGGAAGGCGATTTCGATCGCGTTTTCGCGGAACAGGCGGTCGATCTCCATGTTCAAATCGTGGACCGCGTGTTGGCGGCTCTCGAGGTTCGGCAGGAAACAGCGCAGCACGAATTTCAGCGAACTGTCGCCGAACGCCTCGAACGTAACCAACGGCGGCGGGTCTTTCAGCACGTGGGGATGATTCGCGGCGGCCTCGCGCAGCAGTTTGGCGGCCAGGGCGGTATCCGATCCGTAGGCGATGCCGATCGCGATTTGAATCCGGTTGACCTTGTCCGAAAGCGTCCAGTTGAGCACTTTGCCGGTGATCACGTCCTTGTTGGGGATGATGAGTTCCTTGCGATCGCCATCGACGATGGTCGTGGCCCTCATGCGGATGCGGGAGACCATGCCGGAGACGTCGGCGATGGTGATCACGTCTCCCACGCGAATCGGCCGCTCGAGGAGAATGATCAAGCCGGAGACGAAATTGGCGAATATTTCCTGCAAGCCGAAACCCAATCCCACGCTGATGGCGGCCACGAGCCATTGCACCTTCGACCAACCCAGCCCGACGCCGTTGCAGACGAAAATCAGGCCGACGACGGTGATCAGATAGCGCGAAACCGTGGCCGCGGCATAGCGCGCGCCGGCATCGAGCGGCAGGTGCTGTAGAACGGCCATTTCCAGCAGGCCGGGAATGTTCTTCGCGGCGATGAGCGTGGTCGCCAGCACGAGCATCGCCAGGCCCAGATCGGCGAGGGTGACGGACGCGATGGGCATGCCGGTTTCCGACTTGACGATCGCGGCGGCCGTTTCGGCGGTTTCGGCCGTCGCGGCATTCTCGGCGATGCGGAAGGCGGGCCAAATTTCGACGCGGTTGAGAATTCCCAAGGCCGGCAGCACATCGACCCAAACGCACCAGACGACGAACAGCCCCGCCAGAACCAAGGTATATTCCACCAGATGCCGCGTTTGAATGTTGATCGTGGCCAAATCGCATTCGACCGGCGGTGCGGCGGGCAGATCGGCGGTTAAGAGATTGCCGCCGTTATTCTGGCCCGACGCCAAACGCTGCTTCACCTGGGCGTTGGCGATTTTTCTTCGATTCACGCGAATCCAGCGCAGCAGGATCGAGCGCAGCAGGATCAAGCCCAGCAACAGATAGATCGACAGCACCATTCGCGCGGCGAGTTGTTGGCTGGTGTAGTAATAGCCCGCGACCGCCATGCCCGCCAGCGTGAGCGGCAATAGCACCGCCGCGGGATACCAGAGGTAGCGGGTGCGGTCCATCCAGCCGCCGCGGCGCGCGGCGAGAAAGTCGCGGAAGACGCCGCCGCCGGGTCGGAGGATGCGTTCGACGAAAATCGCGAAACACGCCAACGCGGCGATGAAGGCGATCCGCCCCAGCGAATCGTTCCGGCGTTCGTTTTCCTGCGAATGCAGCATGGCGACGAGGAAGACCAGCGGCAAGACGGCTGCGCAGAGCCACTTGACGTGCCGCCGCAGGAGGGCCAGGTTTTCGCCGGGCCAACCGAAGTGCGCTTCGCCGAGCCCGCGGGGGCGGCCCAAGGCGCGGAGCAGTTCCAAGACGAAATAGATCCGCGCCGCGGCGGCCAAGCCCGCGCCGAACGACTTGCACGATTCCGACGCGTCTTCCGCCGAAATGAGCCGCCAGGAAAAGTAGGCGAGAACGCCGGGCCATAACGCGGCGATCGCAATCGTCAGCAAAATGGCCGCGAGCGTGGGCGTCATGCGGTAGCATTGCGTTCCTTCGGCCACGTCGCCGATGCGCTGAATTTTCCACCGCATTTGCCGCCGCAAAATGAAAAGCGGCGCGAAAACGGCGAGGGCCGCCAGGGGCGCCGGCGGATTTTGCCCGGCGTCGAGAAGCAGTGCGCGGCCGATTTCCCAGAGCGCTTTGGGACCGAACAGATGCCACAACGCATCGCCCGCCTCGGCGGCGTCGGAGCGGCTCATGCCGGCGGCGCTGGCGATCCACAGCACGCGCTCGTCGATGTATTTCGTGCAAGCTTCGGTTTGCGCGATCAGTTGCCGTTCGGCGTTCACCAGCCCGATAAGTTTGTCGAAATACGTGTTGTGGTCGCCGATCGAGGCGTCGAGGTACTCGGTTTCGGTATGCAAGGTTTCGCGGACGGCCTTCTCCAATTCCTCGACGTTGGAAGGATCGGCCGAAGTTTCGAGATTTTGCATGGCCAACTTGACTTGCTGCTCCATATTGGCCAAGGCCGAACGCCGTTCGTCCAATTGCAGCGTGGATAATTGGCTCTCGCCGATGGCCGATTGCAAGACGTCGATATGGCGGCGCGTCGCGCTGACGTTCGGCAGCATTTCGCGCTGCTTGCGGAGCAACAGTCCGATGGTGTTCGTCATGCCCGCCGCTTTGACTTTGTTCCGCGCCCCGTTGAATTGCACGTTGAGCTTGGCCAACTCCTCCTTGGTGCGTTCGAGCTGCCGGGTGATTTCCGAAATTTTGCCGGCAAGCTGCTTGCGGCTTTCGGCCAACGCGGCGTTTTCGCGAGCCAGGCGCTTGACCGCCGGATGGGCGCGGGCTGCCTCGAGCCGGGCGCGGCGGAGTTGTCCATCGGCCTCGGTCTGTCGGCGTTGATTGGCGACCTCGTGCCAACGTTTCAGTTCCTCTTCGGCCAGAACGACGCGGCGGGCGGCCAAATCGCGCTGCAAGGGGAGCAGTTCCACCGTGGCCTCGTACGCGGCAATTTCCTTCTCGTACAAAAGAAGTTTCTGCACGAAAGCGCGGCGTTGGCCGTGCAATAAAACGCGCTGCGCGGCGGTCAAGGGCGGCGGTTCGCCCTCGGGCGCGGGCGACCGCAGTTGTTCTTCGACTCGATTGAGTTGCTCCCGCGTCTCGCTCGTATTTTTGGGGAGTTCGAGCCGCCGCGCCGCCCGATTCTTCGGCTCGGCCTCGAGCGCCGTGAGTTGCGTCCGCGCTTCGTCCAGTTCGCTTTGCTTTTTGCCGATGAGTTGATCGATCTGCGGCAGCGTTAGATCGTCCGGTTTCTCCACGACGGATTTTGCCGGCAATTTGGCAAGCGCGATCTTGGTTTCTTGCAGCTTGTCCCCGGCCGTCGCGATCGCCTGCTCGAAGTTGGCGATTTTCGCGGCCCGGTTCTTGATCGCTTCCAGTTCCGGCAGCGCTTGCTGGTAGCAATCGCGGATTTTCTGTTTGACGGCTTCCTCGATGTCTTTCGCGTCGTCGAGTTGCTTGATCCGCGTTCGAACGCTTTCGGCCGAAATGCCCTCCGGCTCGGCGGCTTTCTCGGACGGCGTTTGCGCCCGCGCATACGCCAACGGAAACAGAAATAGGAACAGGCAGAAAATATACGTGTTCGTTCGCATGATGGAAGCGGAATTCTTGCGAAAAGATCGTGTAATTTCACGCGTTTTCGGGGACGTATGTACCGCGCTCCCGCATTTCGAGCAAGGGCAAAAACGAAGGCGGAAGGCGGAAGGGGGAAGGGGGAAGGCGGAAGGCGGAAGGCGGAAGGGGGAAGGCGGAAGGGGGAAAGCGGAAGGGGGAAAGCGGAAGGGGGAAAGCGGAAGGGGGAATACCGTAAGCGGTAGGAAGTAGGGGGGAAGTATGAAGGATGAATGGAGAAACGCAAGCAGTAGGATTTACATCTCGACTCTGCTTACTGCTTACTGCTTACTGCCTACTGCTTACTGCCTACTGCCTACTGCCTTTCCCATTCATCCTTCATCCTTCATCCTTCATACTTTTCCCCCTTCCCCCTTCCCCCTTCCGCCTTTCCCTTTCTATACTGATTCTTATGAGCACCGATCCCACGCAAATCCAACAGAGTGAAGAACGGCTGGTCTCCCGCGAAATGAGTCTGAAGCGCGGGCGTCCCCCCACGCAGGTGCCTGGCTATGATCCCGAACGTTTTTTGGGCATGGGGGCTTATGGGGAAGTCTGGGTAGCCATCGAACGGAACACGGGCCGACGGGTGGCGATCAAATTCTACTCCCATCGCGGGGGTCTCGATTGGTCGCTTTTAAGCCGGGAAGTGGAAAAACTCGCCTTTCTTTTCGCAGACCGTTACGTGGTGCAATTGTTGGCCGTCGGTTGGGACTCCACTCCTCCTTACTATGTAATGGAGTATCTTGAGAAGGGATCGCTCGCGGATCGATTGCACCAAGGCCCTTTACCGGTTGATGCAGCGGTTGAAATGTTCCGCGAAGTCGCCATTGGACTAGTCCACGCGCACGGCAAGGGCGTTTTGCATTGCGATTTGAAGCCCGCCAACATTCTTTTGGATCAGGACAACAAGCCCCGGCTGGCCGATTTCGGTCAATCGCGGCTCTCGAACGAGCAGATGCCGGCCTTGGGCACGATGTTCTACATGGCCCCCGAACAAGCCGATCTCGATGCCGTCCCCGATGCCCAATGGGACGTTTATGCCCTGGGGGCCTTGCTCTATTGCATGTTGACGGGCAATCCGCCGCATCGAACGGGCGAAACGGCCGAGGAATTCGATCGCACGCCCGAGCTGCGCAAACGATTGGAGCGCTATCGGCATCTCATCGAGCAAGCGCCGCCGCCGGAAGCGCATCGTCAAAGTCCGGGCGTCGATTCGCAGTTGGCCGATATCGTCGATCGTTGCCTGGCGTTCGATCCGAGGGAACGCTATCCCAACGTCCAGGCGGTGCTCGGCGCCTTGGATGACCGCGCCGCGCGCCGCGCGCGCCGCCCGATGATGATTCTGGGCGCCGTCGGGCCGATTTTGCTGCTGGCCGTGGTGGCTTGGTTCTCTTGGCGGGGATTCAGCGCGGCGATGCAGGAATCGAACGCGGCCTTGACCCGCAAGGCGTTGGAGAGCAACGGATTCGCCGCCAAGTACATCGCCCGAACCGCCGCCAAGGAATTGGACCGCCGCTTTCAACTCGTCGAACAGGTGGCCGGCGACGATCGGTTGTTGGAGGCATTGAAAGCGGCGTTCGAGAATCCCGAATTGCGCGAGATGTCGGCGAAACTGGGCGATCCGAAGATTAGCGAAGCGGAAAAACAATCGCTTCGGGAAAAATTCCGCGACAACCCGGATCGAAAAAAATTGCAGAAAAGCTTCAGCGCGCTCATTCCCCCCTCGGTGCGGCCGCGGTCCGAAGAAGAGGTGCAAAGTTGGTTCTTCTGCGATGCCCAAGGGATTTCGACCGTGCGGGTGCCGGAGGGAAGCACCTTGGGCAAGGATTTTGCCTGGCGGAGTTTTTTCCACGGCGGACCGCGGGATCGGGCCGAGTCCTGGCGTCCGGAGCCGGGGAAGAATCTGCGGGCAACGGCCATCTCGGCGGTGTTTCGCTCGCAAGCGACCGCGAAATGGGTGGTCGCCGTTTCCACCCCGGTTTTCGACGATTCGCCGGAAAAGAAATTTCTCGGCGTGGTCGCCTACACCTCCGAAGTCGGCAAAATCATCGAAGAACCCGATGATGAACGGCAGTTCGCCGTGGTGGCCGATTTGCGCGCGGGGGACAATCCCGGCGTAATTTTGCAGCATCCCTTGTTCAAAAAGATGATCGATAATTACGGCAAGCTGCCCGACCGCTTCAAGGACTACCGCGTCTCGGCCGGCGATTTGCCCAATGATCCGCAGCGCGAACGGAACTACGATGATCCGCTCTCGAAAGATGCGGAAGGCGCGATTTACGACCGCCACTGGCTCGCGCGGATGGAGCCGATCAAGGTGCGCGACGAGAAGACCGGTTGGGTGGTGATCGTCCAAAAAGCCTACGACGAGGCCATCGGCACCACGTTGAGCGACTTGCGCCGGGGTCTCATCCGCTACGGCATCGCCGCGCTCTCGATGATCGCCCTCGTCATGGCGCTCCTCTGGGCCTGGACCTTGAAAATGAGCGCGAAACGCCGTACGTGAATTCGATTCGGAACCCGCGGGTCGGCGCCCCGTGAAGTCCGAGAAAGTTTTGCGAGGGGAATGGAACTATCCGCACGTTTTCGCGAAGGAAAAACAAACATTGAAAAAGCCGCTATTATTCTGCATGGTCTTGCTCATTTCCGCCGCCGCATCCGCCCAGGTGGTTGACCGGGTGGATTGGGAGCAATTGCTTTCGCGGCACGATCTGGTTTGGGACCAGATTCCCGACCGCTGGGAGGCCGGGGCCTTCCAGGGCAACGGGCAGTTGGGGGCGATGATCTTCGCGGCGAAGGACAGGAAGGCTTTCGATTGGCAGATCGGCCGCAGCGACGTGGCCTTCAACACCTTCCGCATTCCCATCGGCGATTTGAACCTGAAGCCGGCGGGCAAAATCCAAAGCGGCACGGCCCGGCTCGACCTCTGGAACGCCGAAGCCCGCGGCACGCTCAAAACCGACAAGGGCGAAATCCAGTATCGTTCCTTGACGCACTCCGAACTTCTCGTGCAGGTCATCGAAATCGCCGCCACCGGCCAAGAAGCGGTAACCTGGGAATGGACGCCCGGCCTGGCGGCCAATCATCGCAAAATCTTCCGCAAGGAACCGCTATTGCCGGAGGATCAAAACGCCCCGCCGCTTCGCAGTTCGCAGGGCGACGTGCAGCTTTGTTTCCAACCGCTGCAACCTGCCGGTGGCCATGCGACGGCGTGGAAGGTGGTTCGGATCGACGAGCGGAAGTCGGTCGTTTATCTGAGCGTCGGTTACGCAAACGACGAAGCGGCCGCGAAATACGAAGCCGTGGCCGCGGTGAAAAACGCCGCCAAAGCCGGCTTGGAATCGCTCGTCCGTTCACATCGCGCTTGGTGGCATCGGTTCTGGCCGGAAAGTTTTTTATCGATCCCCGACACGCGGCTGGAAAGCTTTTACTGGATACAAATCTATAAAATGGCGTGCGGCACCCGGCCCGGCCGGCCGGCCTTGGACCTGCTCGGTCCGTGGTTTTACCGCACGCCCTGGGCGAAAATCTGGTGGAACTTGAACATCCAACTCACTTATTGGCCGCAGTTGACCGGCAACCGGTTGGAGTTGGGCGAATCGTTTTGCGAGTTGATCGACAACGGCGCGGCGGCCTTGGCCGCCAACGCCGGCGAGTTTAGCGGCGATTCCGCCGCGATCGGCCGCGCCACCGGCTACGACTGCGTGGGACCGATGGAAGCGGACGGCGAACTTTGCGATCTCCCCTGGGCGATGCACAACTACTGGCTCCATTACCGCTACTCGATGGACGCTGACATGCTGCGGAAGCGAGTTTTTCCCATGCTCAAGCGGAGCATTAATTACTATCTGCATCTGCTCAAGGAAGGACCGGACGGCAAACTGCACATCCCCGGCGGCTTCAGTCCCGAATACGAAGGCCAGCCGACGCCGAACCCCGATTGCAATATCGACCTCGCGCTGTTGCGCTGGGGCTGCCAAACGCTGCTGGCCTCCTGCGAGCGGTTGAAACTCGACGATCCGCAGATTCCGCGGTGGAAGTCAACTTTGGAGAAACTCACGCCTTATCCGCAAGACGAGAACGGGCTGAGGATTTCCGCCTCGACGCCCTTCGCGCACTCGCACCGGCATTATTCGCACTTGTTGATGATCTATCCGCTCTACATCATGACGCCGGAGCAGCCGGAGAACCGCGATCTGGTCGTCAACTCGCTCAAGCACTGGATGTCGATGCCGCAACAGTTGAAAGGCTACTCGTTTACCGGCGCCGCATCGATCTCAACGCTCTTGGGCGAAGGCGACGCGGCCGCCCGATATTTGAATCGGTTGCTCGACTTTCGGCGGGTCGCGCCCAACACGCTGTACATGGAGTCCGGTCCGTGCATCGAAACGCCGCTTTCGGCCGCCGCCTCGCTGCACGACATGCTGTTGAGCAGTTGGGGCGATCGCATCCGCGTGTTCCCCGCCGTCCCCTCGGCTTGGAAGGATTGCACCTTCCACAACCTGCGGGCCGAAGGGGCGTTTTTGGTCAGCGCCGTTCGCAAAAACGGCAAAACGCAATGGATCCGCATCAAGAGCCTCGCCGGCGAGTGCTGCCGCATCCGACCCGGCCTCGAAGGCGAAGCTAAAGCTAACGTGCCGCTGAAAGCGCTGGGCGACGGCACTTTTGAAATAACCTTGGCGAAAGGCGAAGAGGCAATCCTCCACGCCGGCGGCAAAGCGCCGCGCTGCGAAATCGCACCCCTTCCCGCCGATCCCGTAATGTGCAATTTTTATGGACTGCGATCCGGCGGCAAATAATTCCGGAAACGGAAAGAGTTTACGGTCGCGAATGCCGATTATCGAGATCAAACCCGTTAAATTCCCAGCCAACTGTGAACGCTCTATTCCACGAGCGATAAATCGGACACCGATAGCGTGCCGATCTTACGTAAAAGTTTGATGGTGGGAATCGTAATGATATTTTGCGTATCGAAAGCTCCCGGTCGGAGGAAACGGTTTTCGATCGATACTTTGAATCTCGAATTTCTCGTGCTCGTCGTGTGGGGGATGAGTGTGATCAATGCGCGGTCCTGCTCTAAAATGGGAACGCTCAGGACCAGGCAGGGACGAACTTTTGCAGTCATCCCCAAATCGACCAACCAGATTTCACCGCGTTGCGGATTAGGCATTCTCGCCTTCTTCGCTCTCGAGTCCCAAAAACAACTCCTCGGCTTTGGCGGTCAATTGGTCGTCGGAGAGGGGCGGAGAATCCATGCCCATGCTGCGACGCAATATTTCCGAAGCCAGTTCCCGCTTATCATCTTCCGGCAATGCTTCGAAATTCAATAAGTTGGATTGTACTTGAGTGGTCATGGGATCGTACAAGCGGAGTGAAATCGAATAACCATAAGTGAAATCGAATATCCATTTATATTATACAAGACAGCCGCGGGGATGCAAATCGTAGAGGAGTACCGCCGATTTTTCATTAACCGGGGTATTCCTGACAATCGTTCTTTGCGTCTCGCGAAAAAAAACTCGCGATGCGGCTTACGGTTTCGCGATTTCGACGACGAACTCCCCGGTGAGCCGGTCGCCGTTTTTAATGACGACTTGGCCCAGCGGGCAGCGGGAAAGCACGTGGAGCAGGACGCCCTTTTCGGCCAGGCAGGCGCGAACGTGGGCGTCGGCGTTGGCGCGGACCGTTACTCCGTTTCCGTCGCTCGCGCGAAGAGATGCCTCGTAAACGTTGAACTTGATCGAGCGGAAATCGGCGGTGCCCAACTCGGTCTGGTCCTGGCTCCACGGCCAGGAAGGTTTTACGTTTTCCGGATCGGTCCCGCGCTTCCCGGCGCGCAGGGCCTTGGCCGTTCCCACGGTGCGGCAGATTGAATCTTCGGGGAAAATATCCCACTCGGACCACCGCCGCCAAGCGTGTTCATCGCATGCCGATTTCAACTCGAAGCGGATGCCGGCCTCGCGGGTGTTCATCTCCTTACCGGAATACGTGTAATCGTAGCTGACCTTGCCAATGCCGTTCTTGTCGAGCAGCCAAGCGGTCGTTCCGGCGAAACGGTCGAAGCGTTCGCGGACCTTGATTTGTAAACCTTCGGATCGCGCTTGCACGGAAACTTCATCCACCGCGCGGGTCTTGGCGTCGGGGAAAACAGCGTAAGGCTCGGCGTCCGGGCCGGCCAAGTCGCCGAAGTCGTAGCGGGTAACGTGCAGCGTGGGGAATTTGACGAGCGGCGAACGATGCCGCGGATCGGCGGCGTTGAAATCGCCCGACGTTTTATTGAAGACCAATGCAAAGCCGTTGCCTTCGATGAGCGCGGTCTTCCCGTCGTCCGCGATTTGCGGAGCGCCCGCGTTCGGCGCGGACAGCGGTTTCTCGGTTCTCGATCCGAGTTGGATTGACGCCACGTTGATCAGTTCGCCCTTCGCATCGGTCGCGCGGACGATGAGCTTGGTTCCTTCCGGCGTGCCTTGCGGAATGGGGATTTCGATTTTTCCTTCTTGGCCGGGAGCCAGCGCCGGCTTCAATTCGCCCTTTTTTCCGCCGATTTCCCAGGTCCAGGAAAGCTCGCCGAAATCGGTGAACGAATAGCGGTTTTCCACCGGAACGGATACCGAAGCCTGCCCGGCGGAATAATCGACGCTCCGCTTTTGGAACCACACGGGCGAGAAGACCATTTTCGCCAGCCACCATTCGGGCTTGGGCCGCCGCCAGGCGTCGATCAGTCCCCAGAAGCCGTGGTGCCAGGCGTAGCCGGCGTGCGTGCCGTCGGCGAAATAGAACGCATCGTCGAAGGCCGCGAACATCGCCCCGCCCATCACCCGCTCGGAATGAACGATGTGGCTCCACGTTCCCGGCGGCGTGCAAGGCTTCGTGAAGGGTTTGGTGAAACTTTCGGCGCATTCGCGCGCGAAGGCCGAATCGGGATCGCTATGGCCGAAACCGTAAAATTCGCGCAGGCCGGGATTGATCCGCACGTCGGTCTGCTCGTGGCAAACGGGAAAAAAGTACTCGCCGAGCACGATCGGACGCGGATCGCCTTTCGCTTGCTCATCGTAGGGCATCGGCGGATAGTGCAGATTTTTCAGCTCGACGAAGGGCCGGGCTTCATACTCGTTGAAGGTAGTCGGTCGGGTCGGGTCCAATTCTTTGGCCATGCGATGGGAGCTTTTGAAGAACTCGTTGGGCTGCGATTCGTTCGCCAACGACCAGTGCGTTACGCTCGGATGCGAATGGTAGTAATCGATCATCGCCGAGGTCGGCACGAGGATTTTTCGAAGATGCTCGGCGTCGTTGAACCGGCGCACCCAGCAAAAGGGCGCTTCCACTTCCATGTACATGCCGATTTTGTCGGCCGCTTCGATCAGTTCGATCGTCGGCGGATAGTGACAGGTGCGGATATAATTCAGATTGGCCGATTTCAGCAGGCGCACGTCCTCTTCGGCGTGCCGCGCGGTTCCGGCCCGGCCCGCCAGCGGATCGACCTCGTGGCGGCCCGCCCCGGCCAGTTTGACCGCGACGCCGTTGACGAGGAACCGGCTGCCGCGGACTTCGATCTTTCGGAAGCCCACGTTGCGCTCGATCCGTTCGAGCAGTTTGCCGTTTTGCTTCAGTTCCAAGGCCAATCTATAGAGGTGCGGCTTCTCGGCGCTCCATTTCAAGGGATTGACGACGTGCGTGGTGATTTCCTTCGCCGTTTCGCCCGATTCCAGGAAGTCCAGCTTTACGCTCGCGACCGAATGCCGCACGGTCTGGCCGGCGGCGTCTTGAAGCGCGATATCCAAGGTGAGGCCCTCGGCTTTGCTTTGTTGGGGATTGTCGAGCGTTACGCCCAGTTTCAAGTCGGCGTCGCGATAGTTTTCGTCGAGATCGGTTGCCAAATGCAGGCTGCCGATCTGGATTGCCGGCAGTGCGAAGACGCTTACCGAACGGTCGATGCCGCCCAAGCCGTGGAAGGCGTAGCCGCTGGAATGGGAGAGCATTTCGGAGACCGTATCGACCTTCATTTCCAGGTCGAGGCGGTTTGTTTCGCCGATTCGCGCCTGCTTGGTGATCTCCCATTCGACGGGCGTGAAAAGGTTCTCGCTGTAACCCAGCGGTTGACCGTTGAGCCGATAGTGCGTGCCGGCGTGAATGGCGTTGAAGCGCAGGAAAATGCGGCTGCCGGCCCATTGCTTCGGGATCGAGAACTCCTTGGCCATGGCAACCGTCCGATCTTGGGGGAGATCGTAGCCTTGCTGCTTCCATTGGCCGGGGACTTCGATGTCCTTCCACTCCGCGTCGTCGAGCGGTTTCGATTGCGGTTTTTCCGCGGGCGCGGGATGGATTTTCCACGTGCCGTCCAACGAAATCCTGAATTCTTCCAGCCCGGCCACCTGGGAAGGCAGCGGCCGATAGCGGATCGGCTCGAAAAGCTGAGAGGCGGGCAATTCGCGGATCGCAGTAAGGTTATCGAGTGCGGCCCTGATTCGTAAATCGCTCTTGGAAGGCAAGCTCTTCAATAAGTTTTTCGGGATAATGAACGATCCATCGACGCCGCTTTTCGCCGTGGCCGACGGTTTGTCATTTTCTCGTTGTAAAATCTCTACGACTGCCCCGGCGACCGGCTCGTAGGTCATGTCGAGAACTTTTCCGCTCAGATCGGGAAACGAACCGGCCACGTCGGAAATTCGCAAGGCATTCTCCTTGGCGGGGGCATTGGCCCAAAGCTCGACGATCGATGCCGTGGCGTTCGGGCCATTATGCTGGCGGAACTCGAGGGCCATTTTGCCGGACTTCGTTGCCGAATCGGGCACGCGAACGATCACCCGAACGGCCTTTGCCGAAGGCAAGGCGAATGGCTCGTGCAATTGTACGCCGTTGGCCCAGAGACTCTGGACCCGCTTGTAAACGTGGTCGTTGGCATAAGTTACGGCCAGCACGTAGGAAAGCTTGGGATCGAGATCGGCATAGAGCATTTCGACCTTTTTATTGTTGAAGACCGCGGAACGCGCTTTCAATTTTGCATCGGTGTCGCTTAAGGCGAACGTGAAAAAGTAGCTGTCTTTCATCTGCACGTGAGGCTGACGCTCGGCCACTCCGCAATCGTCGTAGGCGTGCAGATGGTAACCTTGGGGCACGGCATCGAGTACGTGAGATCCCTTCGCTTTCGTTTGCGTCTCGAGGGACTTGTCCTGAGCGGCGGCAGTCCCGTTTTTCGGCGTCTCGGCCCGGCCAATCGTCGCCGCCAGGAATAATAAGGTAAAAGAGATCGTAGTCAGCAGCTTCGTCATGATCGTCTCTCCTGAATTGAATAAAAATGTGTTTTGATCGGTCCGGGGAAAGCATCGCTACGAGCAATACATCAAGGAACGGAATTATGCAAATGATGCAAGCGGTTGCATTGACAATTGGACATTCGGAAGTAATTTCTGCGTGATTTCTCAATCATAACGCATTTTAAGAACGGATGCAACTGGTTGCATTTCATTTTTTATTTCAGCCGCGGACAAACCCGACAACCCATCCCTGACGCAAACATAGTTGACGGAATCGCTTTTGATTCTGCGAAGACTGAAATTACGGCTGACGATACTTGATGGAAATCAAACCGTTGTTCCTGCCCGATGCAGTATTTTTTCCTTCCATAGAGGCTGCAAAGTTCCCCCTCCCTGTTGTTGGCGAGTGGATGGGAAACTGCGGGCCCCTGAGATCATGCCCTTGGGGTGTTGGTGGACTTGGCGAGTTGCGATGTTATACTGGTTGTTCCGATGAACGCGGGGATCAGCCCAATCACTATATGCAGCCCAGGAATCACAGTTCCGGATTCTGAGAGTCGAGGACCGCGAGTTCCGTGCGTTCCGAATCCGGCGGAATCATCATGTACAATGCTTTCGATCTGGTCTTTTTTTTGGGCACGCTTTTGGCGGTGCTGGTAATAGGATTCCTGAGCGGCCGCAACCAAGAACAGTCGGTGAGCGGTTATTTCCGCGGAGGAAACCGCTTGCCGTGGTACGCCATCGGATTTTCGATCGTGGCGGCGGGCATCAGTTCCGAGCAGTTCGTGGGCGAAATGGGTTACGCCTACAAGCTGGGCATGCCGGTGGTCAACTGGGAATGGCTCATCTTTCCCGCGCTCTCGGTGCTGTTGTGGATTTTTGTTCCCCTCTATATTCGCAACGGCATCTCGACCATGCCCGAATACTTGGAACGCCGCTTCGGCCGTTCCACCCGCACGCTCTACGCCTACCTGACGGTGGCCAGTTACGTATTCGTGAATTTCGCGTTGGTGTTTTACACGGGCGGTTTCGCGCTGGAAAAGATTTGGGGCATCGAGCGGATTTGGGCGGTGTGGCTGCTGGCCGTATTCACGGGACTCTACACGGTGTACGGCGGACTGTCGGCCGTGGCCTGGACGAGTTCGTTGCAATGCATTTTGCTGATGGGCGGAGGCCTGTATGTGTTCTTCGCCGGCATGTCTTACATCCACTGGGATTTTCACGCCATTTTCGAAGGCGGTCAAAGGGCAAAGCTGATGATGCCTGCCGACCATGCGGAAATCCCCTGGACGGCCTTGGTGATCCTCGCGCTCTCGACGAACGTCTGGTACTACGCGACGAACCAATACATCAATCAGCGCTGTCTGGCGGCGCGCAATGAATGGCACGCCAAAATGGGAGTATTGTTGACCGGCGGATTGCAAGTCATCATGCCGCTGGTAACTTGTTTTCCGGCGATGATCTATCACGTTTACAATCCTCATTTGAAGGATTTCAACGCCGCTTATCCCGAATTGGTGAAAGCATTCGTGCCCACTGGCTTGAGGGGGCTGGTGGCGGCCGCGATCGTGGGCGCGATCATGTCCACGATCTCCGGGCTGGTGAACTCCACTTCGACGCTCGTCACTCTGGACATCATTCAACCCGGTTTCGGGAGCAATTGGTCCGAGAAAAAATTAGTCCGCATCGGCCGCTGGTCGGGAGCGATCGCCCTGTTGATCGGCGCCGCTCTCGCGCCGATCGTCATGCGCTGGGAGAGTATTTACCGCTACGCCCAGGATATTTGGGCACCCATGGCCGCGCCCGTGACGGTCGTTTTCCTCGCGGCCGCGTTGTGGGAATCCGCCCACCGCCGCGGCGCCATCGCCTGCATTTGGCTGGCGATCGCGACCGTCCCCTTCATATTGGTCAAATCGATATTGAACGACTACGGCATCCGATTTTTGCCTGCGAACTTGGAAAATCCGTTGGTCATGGCGGGCACGGTCAGCTTGATCTCCTGGGCCTTCATGGGCGTCTTGAGCGAGCCCTGGCCGCTTGCGAAAAGACTGGCTTTGCTCATCCCCTTGGGGGTGGTCTATATTTGGACCGCCGCGGTCAGCCCCGTCGCGATGGCGTTTTCGGTGTTGATCGTTTTCCTGTCCGGCATCGGCATTCCCTTAATGGCGAGGTCCAAGGCGCTCGACGGAATGTGGGACCGGTCGATGTTATCGACTTCCGACAAGGTTCCTTGGTATGCGAGCTTGTTTTTTTGGTGGCTGTTGTTCGTAGTAACTTTGATCGGTCTCTACATTTATTTTTGGTGATAGGTAGGGTGGGTCGAGCGAAGCGCGGACCCGCCTTCGTTTATTATCTACAAACCGGCGGGTCTGCGCTTCGCTTGATCCACCCTTCGTTTTAATCAAATTACGGAAGCGAAAAACGAAAGGCAAAACGGCGATGCAACTTTCACGGTTGGCGGTGCTCTCCCAAGCGGAAATCGAGGCGATTCACGAAGCAACGCTCGATATTCTCTCGAATTGCGGGGTGAAGCTCCTGCATCCTCCCATGCTGGCGTTTCTCAAGGAAAAAGGGCTGGCCGTGGACGAACAGGCCGGGCTCGTGCGATTCTCCCGCGGCTGCTTGGAAGACGCCTTGAGTACGGTGCCCGCACAGTTCGAAGTCTTCGACCGCGCGGGAAAATTCGCCTTCGTCCTGGGAGATCGGCAACCGAAGATCGCGGCCGGGCACAACGCGGTGTTCTGGGTGGATAGCAAGACGGGCCAAACGCGGCCTTCCACAGTGGCCGACGTCGAGCTTTTCGCGCGCATCTGCCAGGAACTCAAGCACATCGACATGATCGGCATTCCCGTCATGCCGCAAGACGGGTCGAATCCGCAGGCTTCGCTCTTATACGGCGTGCGGGCGGTCGTCGAAAACAGCAGCAAGCCCATTTTCTTCTCCACCGACAACGCCAAAGTCAATCGCGCCTGCATCGAGTTGGCGCGAACCGCTTTTTCCGGCGATTTGAGCCGTCAGGTTTACGGCATCAGCCAGCTTTCCTCCACCAGTCCCCTGTTCTGGGAGCGCGGCGTGCTCGAAGCCATCATGGACACCGTGCCGACGGGCGTTCCCCTGGCGATCTTGCCCGAACCGATCGCCGGCTTTACCGCGCCTTACACCTTGGCCGGCTTGGTAACGATGAATAATGCCGAGTGCTTGTCAGGAATGGCGATGATCCAGCTTCTCCGCCCCGGCGCGAAGTTTTTGTACGCCAATTCCTGGACGACCTTCGACATGCGCTCGGCGGCGGCCTTGGTGGGTTCCGTGGAGACGACGATCTGCCGCATCGCCGGCGCGCAGCTCGCGCATTTCTACAAGCTCCCCTGCCACACCACCGCGCCCAACTCCGATAATCACGCCCACGACGAGCAGAATGCCTGGGAAAAAACCTTCAGCCAGTTTTGCTCGATCGCCGCGGGGAACGACCTGATCGTCAATTGCGGCATGTTCGCCACGGGCATGACCTGCAGCCACGAGCAATTGCTGATGGACGAGGAAATTTCCGCCCTCTCGCGAAGGATCGTCGCCGGAATGAAAGTTTCCGCCGACGATATCGCCGCCGATCTGATCAAGCGCGTCGGGCCGCACGGCGAATCGTATTTGACGGCCGACCATACCTTACAGCGGCTTCGCTCCGACGAATTCGTTCCGTCGGCCCTGTCGGTGCGCGGCCCGCGGGCGGTCTGGGAATCGCAGGGCGCGCGCGACACTTACCAACTCGCCCGAGAAAAAGTGAAAAAATACGAAAAGCAGCCTGTTCGCGGCCTGCCCGAAAATATTCGAACAAAATTGGCGGAAATCATCGCGCAGTTCTAATTTGCGTCGATATTTTTTCCCCGGACTGTAAACTCCGCTACGGGGATTTACTCCGAAGCAGCGATGAATGAGAGCAAAATAAGACTTTTCCTCTTACTTCTCGAACACCTCCGTCACCGGGACGATGGTTAAGTTCTCGGCCTCAATCGAAAGCGGATATTTTTCGATTTCTTCGTCTTCTTTCAAAAGTGATTTCGGCTTGGGCGCGGGATACGCATAGGGGCTGGGCGAATTGTTGACCAAGGCTTCTTTGAGGGCCTTGGCATTCTCGGTAACGATCACGATCTGCAGATTCTCGCATTGCCAGTATTTTTTGATCGCGGCGTTCACCTCGTCGAGCGTAACATCGTTCAGCCTATTGGCGAACAACTCCAAATGGCTGCCGTCGATGCCGTAGAAGCGGTCGTCCAGGGCGTAAGCCAAGCGAACCATGGTCGTTGGGGCGTAGTGCAAAATGTAACTTTGCAAAAACTTCCGCGTGGCGAGAAACTGCTGTTCGGTCAGGCCGCTATCGACCACCCGTTTGAACTCGCGGAGCGCCGCGCGGAGCGCGAAATGCCTGGCCGCGTGCGGCACGGGCCGAATCCACATCTCGAAAATCTGCTGCCGGCGGGCGACGTTCGCCGGCGGCATCTGCAGCGCGCCGCCGTTTGGGAAATTCTCGATGTACGTATAATCGCCGTAATTCAAGCCCCGCGCTTCGCGGAGCGCCTGGTACAAATGACTGCTCGAATTGCGATGTTCGCCGAGCCAGGAGTTCGCCACGGCCAGGGCGTACCAATCTTTCGCGCCGCGATGAGCTCCGATGGGAAATCCGAGGCTGATGGCCGTCGATTCGCATTTTTTTTCGATGATTTTGACGTGGATGCCGTGAATTTTGGGCTGCGGTGGCAGGATTAACATTCCACTTGGTGGTCTATGAGGTAATGAGGCTAGTAAAGTGCGCAATTGCTCGACCAACTCAGGCGAATAGTCACCGCCGATGCCGATGACGAGATTCTCTAGCGTATAGTGGCCGCGATAAAAAGCTCGGATGTTACCGAGGTCTATACTTTTTACGCTGGCTATGGTGCCTTCCGGCAAATGTCCATAGTTCGTATGTGCGAAAATGGTGTTGTATAGCTCGGCTTTGGCCAATTCTTCGTCGCTCGAATAGCGGAGCGTGTTTTCCAAGTGGTTGAGCGTGCTGCTTTTGATGCGGTCGAGGTCTTCCTGCTTGAAGGCCGGCTCCAAAACGGCCTGCATGAGCAGGGGGACGTACTCTTTGAGATTATCCTTATGGATGCGGCCGGAAATGACGGTCATCTCGACGCCGACCGACGAGCTGTAGCCGGCGGCCATCGGCGAAAGCTTGTCGAGAATCTGCTCGTAGGTATTCCGTTTGGTGGAAGCCTCGGTGAGCATCGCGGCCGTAAGGGCGGCCAATCCCTCCTTGCCCGGCGGATCGTTCTGCGAACCGACTTTGAACCATAGCCGAAAACAAACCGTCGGGTCTTTCGCGGCGGGCAAGGCGATGACTTGCGATGCGGGAATCATCTTAAGCGGCTCAGCGGTTTGCGCAAAAGCGGCCGTGAGGAGAAGGAAGGCGATTGCAAATCGGCAATTGCAAATTTGAAATTTGAAATCTGTGATCATTTCTCCCCTTTCAGCACCATGACCGTGCGGCGGTCGGGTCGGTAAAACTTCTCTGCGGCGCGGCGGATATCGTCGGCCGCAACGGTTTCGAGAGTATCGTAAAACATGTCGATGGCCTCGATTCCCCCGGTGAGCGCGACGATCCGCGCCAACGCCTCGGCCACGTTGTCCGACGAATCGAGATCCATCAAAAAGCCGTATTTCATCCGCTTTTTCACGTCCGCGAGCTTTTGGGCATCGACCGGCGTCGTTTGAAAGCGTTCGATGGTTTTGTAGATTTCCCCGCGGACCGCGGCGATGTCCTTTTCTTCCTTCACCATCGATGCGATCGTGAACAGCGGCATGTCGCGGTTCACGGGCACGTCGGCCGCGAGGAATTCGACCGTCTGCTCGCGGAGCACGAGTTTTTTGTGCAACTCGGATGTCTCCCCGAAGGCCAGTTCGTTCAGCAGCCGCGCGGCTGCGTAATCCTTATCGCCGGGATCGAACGCCGCGCCTTTGTAGGCGATGCAGAGGATCGGCAGCGTGCGGCCGGAATAGGCGATTTCGCCCGAACGCGGGGCTTGCTGCGGCGGCTCGGGGGTAATCTTCGGCGGCTCGTAACCCGGCTTCCAATCGCCGTAATACTTCTCGACGAGCGCGAACGCCGCTTTCGGTTGCACGTCGCCCGTGATGAGGATCACCACGTTTTCGGGCCGGTAGAATCGCTTGAAGAACGAGAGGCTGTAATCGTAGCCTTCGGGCATGGCCTTGACGTCGGCCTCGAAGCCCATCGTCGTATGCTTGTAGGTGTGCTTGTCGAAGGCCGCGTCGAGCAGTTTTTCCTCCAAAATCATGAATGGACTCGAGACGCTCTTGCGATATTCACCGTAAACCGCTCCCGCTTCGGTCTGAAAAGCCTGTTTTTCGTAACTAAGGTTTTGGAAGCGGTCGCTCTCGATTTTCACCACCGTTTCCAGATCTTTTTGGGGAAAAGTGAGATGGTAGGCGGTGAAATCGTCGGTGGTGAAGGCGTTCGAGTTCGCGCCGAGGCCGGTAACGATGCGGTCGTATTCGGGGCCGGGGAGATTTTTCGTGCCGCGAAACATCATGTGCTCGAAGAAGTGCGCGTAGCCCGACCGCCCCGGTTCGACCTCGTCGCGGCTGCCCGTCCGCACGATGCTGAAATAGGTAATCAGCCCCGGCGTGTCCAGCGGGACGGCGATGACCTTCAAGCCGTTGGGCAAGGTTTGCTGCTCGTAGGCGAAGGGAAATGTCCCCGCCGAGGCGAGGGAAGCGGCAAGAATGAACGAAAACAGACAAAGAAGAACTAACGGAATCGAATATTTGCCGCTTAAATCCATAGATATTTCCTCGTAAGATGAATCCCTTGTTGGCTGATGGAGACAGCACAATTCTCTTTCATAGGATAACCGATGCCAATCGGTTCAACCAGCCGGACGGAAAATTGCCGAAAGTAAGATTTCTTCCCATTCTGAGGGGGTGGAATCTTGAGCTTACGACCATACAATTCAATGGATTTCCTACACTTGGCTGATAAATAAGGAGAAGCGCCATGCTACAGTACGAACTCATCGAGACTTACGAAGGTTTGACCGTGGCGGAAATCATACCGGGCCTCGCGCCCGAAGAAGCCGCGTCCCGGCGGCAGGGCTTGTTGATCGATCCCGGCCCTTACGACACCTACGAAGACGCCTACGACGCCCTGATGGCGTTGAAACTCGATGAAGAGGAAGAGTTGGATTAGATCGTTTTGCGCCAACACCGTTCGAGCAAGCCATTTAGCCCCCGGTGAATACACCGGGGGCATTCAGAAATTTTCTTGATGCGTGTTTTTCGAAATATTCCATGTTTTATGATCCACGCAATGCCCCCCGTGTATTCACGGGGGGCTAAATTCATACATTCTGCATGGAGCCGTCGAAAACGGCCGGCAGGGCGATGGGCGGGGCGATCGGCGCGCGCTTCGGAGCGGTTTTGGCGGCGGTCGGCAGCTTCAGCGTGAAAGCGGTGCCCTTGCCCACGCTGCTCTCGACGCGCATCCGGCCGCGGTGCGCTTCGATGATCTCGCGGCACATTGAAAGGCCCAAACCGGTGCCGCCTTTGCCGCTGGCATCGGGGCCTTTTTTCGTAGTGAAGAACGAGTCGAAAATCTTCGGCAGAACTTCCGGCGGGATGCCGCAGCCGTTGTCGCGGACCACCAGATCGACCATCTCGCTATCGGCGTCGTAAAGTAACTTGATGGCGATCCGTCCGCCGGAAGGCATCGCCTGCCGGGCGTTGATCAGCAGGTTTAAAAACACTTGCTGGATTTGGTTGCCGTTGACGAGCGCCTGCGGGACGGGCTGGAAATGCTTCTCGACCGTTACCCGGTACTTGTTCATCTCGCGCTCCAGAAGCAGGAGCGTGTCTTCGACCATCTGCGTCAGGTCGGTCGGCTCGATGCTCGACGAGCGGTTGCGGGCCATGCCGAGAATGGTGTTCGTGATCCGCGCGGCGCGGTTGGCGGCGGTGAGGATTTTATCGAGGCATTTGTCGCGCGTGGCGGCGTCCTTATGCCGTTGGCCCATCTTGGCGTAGTTGATGATCGTCGTCAGCACGTTGTTGAACTCGTGCGTGGTGGTGCTCGCCAACTCGCCGACCGCCGTCAGCCGTTGGGCCTGGCCGAGTTGTTCTTTGAGAAATTCGATCTGCTGCTGAAGCCGGATACAGTCGTTGCTTTCGCTCATTATGAAACGCTTTTCCGAATTCGATTGTGAAAGGTCCGACTCTTTTCCCATGATCCAAGTCCGTAGGTTATGCATCAGCAAAACAACAACGATATGCTGAAGCAGAACCTACGGGATGCCGATGCCCCACTTTCGCTTCACCAATCTTCCAAGCTCTCGCAAGTTTACCCGCAATGCCATCTTTGCTCTTTTGCCGGGGCGGGGCGTTCTTGCTATCTTGCGAAGTCTTTGCGTCTTAACTCAATGTGGCGAAAGAACTTAGGGCCTTGTGGGTGCTATCGACGAATTCCTATCGGCAACTGTAGTCGAAGCGGGTATAATCACTTTCGCTCGTTTAGCCCGGAGCCATCGGCGACGGAGCGGGGCGAAAACCCTGCAAAATCCTACAAGACTCGAACCAAATCCACTGTCGCCCATGGCGCCGGGCTAAACGATTACGATCGTGGAATTTCTCTGCCAACCCTGGAATTGGCAAATTGGAGAAGCAAGGATGCACACGGTAGAAATTTTGGGAAACTGCCTCGATTTGGCGCGGCGGTTGGGCTATGAAATTCGCCAGGAGTGGCTCGCCGGCAACGGCGGCGGCGGCTGTATCCTGCGGGGGCGAAAAATACTCTTCCTCGATCTCGCCTTGGGTCCTGCCGAACAGCTCGATTATGTCCTCGAAACGCTCCTCCAAGACCCCGAAGCCACCCAGCTTCCCATGCCGCAAGCGATGCACGATCTGTTCGGGGTGCGGAAGAGCGCGTGAAAGCGAAAAAACGATTAGGCTTTTTTCAACTTGCGCAGCCGACGCAAAAAGCTGGATTGGACGAAGCGATTCGTCGCGGGAGACCGAATGACGCACCGCGGCAATCGGCGCGCGGCAATCGGCACCACTGCGGGCGTGGGACAGAAGTTTCCGCCGCGGCAGGCGAACTTCTTTTCGTGAACAACTCCGATCGCAATTGAGCGCGTTCACGTAGAGAAATAGGACGGCGTGGAAGTTTTCCTGAATCATATCCTTGGCGGCATTCTTCTTCTCGCATAGATTTCATCAAGGGGATTCGTGTTGGCGAGGAAGGAAGTTAATAACACGCTCTCAGCGACCGAACTGCGAAATCAAATGCCGCACCCGCGTGGCGACGCTGTTCCCCATCCTCTTGTGAATGCCTCGCGCTGAATACTACTGGGTAAGCCGGATGCGGGGAATCCGCCCGTCCGGTTTGATGAGGGGAGAGGCGGCCTCACGGCCCCTCTCCTACTCGACCGCGAAATGCACCGAGAAATCCCGCTACGCGCCGCCGTTTGTAACTTGGCTGCCCACCGGTTACAATAGCTGCTTTCCCGATCGGCCGCCAATTCGATTATGCCCGACTCGCACGCATTCATCTTTATTACCTGTCAAATCGGCGCCGAGCGGGCGGTGAAGGGGGAAATCGCGCGGCGGCGGCCCGACTTCCGCTTCTCCTATTCGCGGCCGGGATTTCTGACCTTCAAGCTGCCCGAAAACGTCGCTTTCGCCGAGGATTTGGATTTGGAATCGGTTTTCGCCCGGGCGCACTCGTTTTCGCTGGGAAAAGTGCAGGGAGGCGATCCGGCCGAAATGGCGAAAAAAGTCTGGGAGGTCTTTGGCGGGCGTGAGGCCAAACGAGTCCACGTCTGGCCGCGGGACGCCGCCGAGCCGGGCCGGCACGGCTACGAGCCATCGCTCGCGCCCGAAGCGTTCGATATCCATCGAAAGATTCTCGCCGCCTGCCCGAATCCCGCCATGCTCGCCAAAGACGCCGTCCAAATGTGCCGGCCGAGCAGCCGGACCGACCGCGGCGAGGCGATTCTCGATTGCGTGCTCGTCGCGCCCGGCGAGTGGTGGATCGGCCGGCATCGCGTCGGCTCGATAACCTCCTCCTGGCCCGGCGGAATGTTGAATTTGGAATGGCCTGCCCTGGAAAAGGGGACAGGCACATTTTGCCGGAACGGCCCGAAGGGTGCTGCGCACAAAATGTGCCTGTCCCCTTTTCCGGGGCCCGTCTCTCGCGCCTGGCTGAAAATGGAAGAAGCCCTCGAGTGGTCGCGGCTGCCGATCCCCCGCGATGCCCGCGTGGCCGAAATCGGCAGCGCGCCGGGGGGAGCCAGCCAAGCGCTGTTGGCCCGCGGCTGTTATGTGCTGGGCATCGATCCGGCCGAGATGGATCCGGCGGTGCTCGCCCATCCTCGCTTTACGCACCTCCGCCGCCGCAGCACGCAAGTTCGCCGCCGGGAGTTTCGCAAGATACGCTGGCTCGCGGTCGATATGAACGTCGCCCCAAGCTACACGCTCGACGCCGTCGAGGAGATCGTTACTCACCCCGAGATCGGCGTCCGCGGCATGATCTTGACGCTCAAATTTCCCGATTGGTCCCTCGCCGACGAAGTGCCGGAATATCTCGCGCGCATCAAAAGCTGGGGCTACAACCTCGTCCGCGCCCGGCAGTTGCAGCACAACCGCCGCGAAATCTGCGTCGCGGCATTGCAGAAGCCGTTTTATAGAAAGACATTGCGCGATTGAGCCAAACGAAGAGTGATGGCGTATGCATCCGTACTATTTCTTAATCGTCGGCCGCCGCATCAGGCAGGACCAGGCTTTGAAGCCGTGCTTGCTCAGCGGGCTTTCCAGCCGCGCATGGCGCAGATGTACGAACTCGAAGAGCCGGCCCAACTCGAAGCGGATGTCGTCTTCGGTAACTTGCGGCGGACCGCCTTCCGCCCGCTCGTCGAGCGCGCCGGCGAGGCAGAAAAACCACGAACCCGGCCGCGTCAGGTGCCAGAGCATGTCGAGATAGGGCTCCAGCTTCGTCAAACGCATCCAATGATAGAACCCGCAATCGTAAACCAAGTCGAATTGTCCGGCGGTCAGGGCGAATTCGAAGACGTCGTCCAACACCAATCGCAGCAGGGCGTCTTCGCGCTCGGCGCGGAGCCGGGCGCGTTCCAAGGCGATCGGCGAACACTCGACGGCCGTCACCTCGTACCGCCGCTTGGCCATGCAGATCGCATCGGCCCCGCTGCCGCAACCCAACTCCAAGACCGTCCCCCCCTTGGGAAACCGCTTTTCTTCCATCACCCGGATCAACTCCGCGTGGGGGATGCCTGAATCCCACGCAGGTGTGCCCTGACGATAAACGCCGTCCCAATCGGTAATCGGACGCGGCCGTTCGCGCGTTAATTGTTTCATCTCAATCTCCCAAAGAACTATTAAATCCAGTTTTGCAGTTTTCCTCGAGAAATGCAAGTAGGAGGGATTGAAATACAAAAAAGCCGAGATCGACTCCGCCTCGACTTGATGCATTGTAGAGAGATGAGGAGCGGATAATCAAGGGATACCCCCTCGTTTGGTCCATCGCCGACACCAACGGCATTTGGCAAAGAGGTTGGGAAAGGACAATGCCCCGTATGATGACTTCGCGTCCGCCGTCCCCGTTGGCTCCAGGCTCGACGGTCATCTTCAGATCGTTCGGAGTTCCGCGCCGTGCTTGGTTTTGCAGGCGGCGACGATCCGCTCGCGCAGTTCGTCGGCCTGCTGGTTGGTGAGCGTGCCTTCCTTCGACCGCAATAAGAGGGTCATTAGGAGGCTCTTTTTGCCCTGGCCGAGGCGCTGGGCGTCGCGGTAAGTGTCGCGATATTCCAGCCCCTCGCAGATCGGCCCGCCGTTGGCGCGGACGGTCTCCGCGATCTCCGCCCAGCGCACCGCCTCGTCAACCACCAGGTTGATGTCGCGGGTTACGGCCGGATAGGGCGGCAGCGGCGCGTATTGCGGCATGAGGTTCGCCGCCTCGACGAGCAATCCGAGCTTCAATTCGGCGACGGTCGTCTGTCCTCTCAGATCGAACTGCTTGAGTCCTTCCGTGCTGAGACTTCCCAAAAAGCCGAATGTTTTCCCGCCCAGTTGCAATCGGCACGATTGGCCGGGGTCCATGAGCGGCAACGCGGCATCCACGGCGTCCAACTCGACGCCGCATTTCAGCGATTCCAGCAGCGATTCGACAATGCCTTTGATTGTGGAAAAGTCCCGACCGCTGGCGATGCCCAGCATGACTTGCTCATCCGGCAGTTTTTTCGGCCGTGGCAGATAGATTTTGGCGATCTCGAACAGTTCGATTTCCGGATTCGAGAGCGACTCGTTCGTCTTCCGCGCGCCGAGCAAGCTGGGGATTAAGCTCCGACGTAAAAAATTCGCGCCGCGGATGACGGGCATGGAGGTTCGCAGCGGTTCGGCGTCGGTCCAAGGACTGAACGCCGCGGAAAGCTGCTCTTCGACCACGCTTAAAGTCAACGCCTCGTCGATGCCCGCGGAAGTCAGTACGCGACGGATTTTCTCCAGCACCCGGTCTTCGCGGCGCTTGGAGGAAGGCGCCATCGGCACCGCCGCGTCTTCGGGAATCTCGTCGTAGCCGTAAATCCGGCCGACTTCCTCGATCAGATCGATTTCCCGCGTCAAATCCCGCCGCCAACTGGGCGGGATGAGAGTAATTCCCTCTCCCTCTGGGAGAGGGTTTGGGTGAGGGCTGATGCTCTGGGTGCCACTGCTGGCTTGTCCAGCAGTGCCGGCATCACTGCTGGACAAGCCAGCAGTGGCACCCGAGCGTTCGTAATTGCCGAGTGCCAGGAGAATCTCACGCACCCGCTCTGCCGGCACTTCGATCCCCAAAATCCGCTTGAGTTGCGAGAAACGCAGCGTTACCGGCTCGCGCGGCAGTGGTTGTTGCCCCACATCGACCGCCCCCGCCGCCAATTCGCCGCCCGCCAATTCGAGAATCAACTCGCAGCAGCGGCGGCTGGCCCATTCGACGCCCTCGGGATCGACGCGCCGCTCGAACCGATACGACGAGTCGCTGTGCAGATTCAATTTCCGCGCCGTCGAACGGATCGATACCGGATCGAACTCCGCCGCCTCGATGAGCAAATCCTTCGTGCGCTCCGCCACTTCGGTCGAAGCCCCCCCCATCACGCCGCCGATGGCCACGGGATTCTGCGCATCGGCAATCACACACATATCCGGCGTGAGCGGATAGGTTTTATGGTCGATGGCCTCGATCGTCTCGCCTTCCCGCGGGCGGCGGACGACAATTTCATGGCCCGCGAGTTTCGCGTAATCGAACGTATGCAGCGGCTGGCCGCATTCCATCAGCACGTAGTTGCTCACATCGACCACGTTGTTGATCGGCGTCAAGCCCACGGTTTCCAACCGCATGGCCATCCATTTGGGACTCGGCCCGACCTTCACCCCGCGAATTACCCGGGCGATATAACGATTGCAGAGGTCCGGGCACTCGATCCGCACCTTCGTCAAACTCGCCGCCGTCTGTTTGCCTTCCTTCGGCGCGGCCGCCGGCAGTTTCAACTCCCGATTCCACAGCACCGAAATCTCCCGCGCGACCCCCAAATGCCCCAAGCAATCCGGCCGATTGCTCGTTATCTCCAAATCGATGGCGATATCCCCGCCGACCTCCTCGGTCCCCTCGTGATTGAAGCCCGCCATCATCAGCCGCCGCTCCAATTCATCGAGCGGCATATCGAGCAGAACGTATTGTTTTAGCCAGTTCCAGGAGACGATCATGGGAGGGATTAAAAAAAGAAAACTCGAAATACGTTTAGCCCCCGCGTCCACGCGGGGCTTTCAATTCAACTGTTTACACAAAGCGCCTCCGCGTGGACGCGGAAGCTAAACGGTAAAATGATATCGATCTCAAAACTGGTGCAAAAACCGCACATCGTTCTTATAAAACTCACGGATATCGGTGACATTGTGTCGTCTTGCGGTAATTCTCTCGACGCCGAGGCCGAAGGCGAAACCGGTGTATTCATCGGGATCGTAACCAACGGCTTTTAGCACGTTCGGATCGACCATGCCAGCGCCGCCCATCTCGATCCAGCCGCCGTTCCAACTCATATCGACCTCGACGCTCGGCTCGGTGAACGGGAAGAACGAGGGGCGGAAGCGGATATGCACGTCGTCGGCGAACGCGCTACGGGCAAAGAGCCTGAGCACGCTTTTCAGATCGGCCATCGTTACCTGCCGATCGACCAGTAGGCCCTCGATCTGATGGAACATCGGGTAGTGCGTGGCGTCGGCCGTGTCGGGCCGATACACCCGGCCCACCGAAATGATCCGTACCGGCGGCCGCGTCTTTTCCATCACGCGAATCTGCACCGTGCTCGTCTGGCTGCGGAGAAGCAGGCAGTTTTCCTCTTCCGCCGCTTGCGGCTTCGCAAGGGATGGCAGTGCAACTGCCATCCCAACGGGAGTTTGTTGGGGAATCTGTTGGGGAGTTTGTTGGGGCGACAGTTGCACTGTCGCCCCTGAGTTGATTTTCGCCGTCGCCAGATAAAAATTCTCCAATGGATCGCGGGCGGGATGCTCCCGTGGAATATTAAGGGCCTCGAAATTGTGCCAGGGGTCTTCCACTTCCGGCCCTTCGGCCACGGTGAAGCCCAGCCGGCCCATGATGTCCTTGAGTTCTTCGGTCGTTTGCGTGAGCGGATGCAGATGTCCCAATCGCGGGCGGACGCCGGGGATCGTCGGGTCGAACTCGCTTGAAGTAGATTTCGCCGCACCCTGCTTTGACAGCCGTTCGACCGCCGCCTCGAGCGCGGCTTCGATCTGCTGCTTGATTTCGTTGAACCGCTTGCCGGCCGCGGGCTTGTCGGCCTTATCGATCGCGCCGAGGCCCTTTTGCACGTCCTTCAACCGCCCGCTGCGCGCGCCGACGAATTGCACCCGGGCGGCCTCGACGGCGGTGGCATCGGCGGCCGACGAAAACGCCGCCGTCGCTTGTTCGAGCAGTCCATCCAATTCGGCAAGAAATTCAACGAGGGACATGGGAAGGAAACAGGGAACAGGGAACAGGGGACAAGGGACAGGAAAAAAGGACGGGAATTCGCGTTACGGGAGAATTTTCTTATTGTCGCTGAATCCCAAGCCCTGTCCCCTGTTCCCTGTCCCCTTAAAAATGCTTACTTCGCCATCGCGGCCTTGACGATCTCGACGACCTTCGTAAATCCTTCGGGATCGGCAACGGCCATGTCGGCAAGGATTTTGCGGTCGAGTTCGATCTGGGCCTCGATCAATCCGGCGATGAATTCGCTGTAGCGCAGGCCGTGCATCCGCGCGGCGGCGTTGATGCGGATGATCCACAGCTTGCGGAACTCCCGCTTGCGGTTGTGGCGGTCGCGATAGGCGAAGACGCCGGCGCGGACGAGGGTCTCCTTGGCCGTGCGGAGCAATTTCCGCCGGCCGCCGACGAAGCCTTTGACTTTTTTGAAGAGACGTTTTTTGGCCCGCGTGCGCGCGGCGCCTTTGACGGTGCGCATGGTGATAAATCCCATTGCTTAGGCGAGAGCCAGGCCCTTCCCGGACGGCGGGAAGCGTTCGTAAGCCCGTCTCGCTTGGTGGGGTGTCCCTTAAACGGGACTGCGAGCCGCCGGGATTTTCCCGGCGCTTCGGCTCGCACAGCTTTCAAAACGAAGCGCCGGGATAAACCCGGCGGCTCGCCTTTTCAAGCTGAGATGCTAATAGCTGTTTCCGCACAAAAGGTCGCTGATTTTCCGGGTTTCGACGCCGCTGACGACGTCGGTACGGCGCAGATTGCGTTTGCGCTTCTGGCTCATCCGCGAGGCCAAATGGCTCGTTCCGGCCGCGCGGTGCTTTACTTTGCCCGTCGCCGTCAGTCGGAAACGCTTCTTGGTGCCCTTGTGGGTTTTCTGTTTCGGCATGTTTCTACACCATACTGGGGGTCTGCTAGAAGTCTATAGACTCATTATTATAAAAAAAATTCCCTATAGGAAAAGGGGGATCGGCAGAAAGGAAATAGATTCTGTAAATCCCTTGGATGGTTCTATAAAAATATAAAATAGCACCCCTCGCTAAAGCGTATGTGCACCACCTATTACACGTAATTGCAACATACGCGGCATTGCGTCACGGCGTGTTCTTGCCATAACACCGGGCGCATTCGCCCTTTCCGGGACAAAAACAGATCATGGCTCGACCGCTGGCGGGGCAAGGTAATTGCCGTATCCCACGATGACCGTGGATAAAACCAACAGCGCGAGGCCCAAGAGCAATAGATTCTTAGTCTTCTTGCTACTTCCTTTCCATTCGTGAAGCGCGATCCCCCATAGCGAACTGAAAATAATGATACTCGCCATGTGCAGCGTCCAGCTTGAGAAATCGTAAGCGCCCATTTGCGTCTTCCCCATCGTATAGAAGAAGAACTGCAGATACCACGTCACTCCGGCCAAGGCGCTGAACAAATAGTTCGACAACATCGGCACTCGATCGTCCCCGTTCCGGCTCGCCCGCGGAATTTGCTCGACCATTTCTTCGCTCGGCGCGTCCAACGGATTTTCGAGAATCGGCTCCTCGCCGCGCGGCGGCGTTGGGCGGCGAAGCGTCGAGTGAAAGTACTGGTATCCGGTTTTATTTTTGATGTTGAGAAATGCGCACCAGATGAAGTTCGAAGTAAATCCGCCCAGCAAAATGATGCAAAGCGTGGGCAAACCGGTCCAAATCTTGTCCGTGCCATGCTCCTCGGAGAGTTTGGCAATTGGCTCCGCGGCGGCGATGGCAAAGGCCATGCTCGCGCTAAAGATCCCCGAGAAGGTGGCGACCAAAATGCCCTTCCTGAAGTTGAATTCCTTGATTTTGGCTTTTTTTTGCTCCTCGTCCATCTCGCGTTCTTTCGACATGCCCGCCATTCCCGCGACGGCGATGCCGAACAAACAGACGACGATGCCGATCAGGATCACGATGCCGGATTTCGTTTGCAATACATCGCTTACGAATTTTCCCGCATAAATCGGCGGCAGGAGCGTTCCGAAGACAACGCAATATCCCAGCGCAACCGCCATGCCCAGCGACATCCCCAGGTAGCGCATGGTCAAGCCGAAGGTCAAGCCGCCGAAACCCCACATTGTGCCCCAGAAATAGGCCCAGCCGATCGCGCTTGGATCCGCATGGCCGATGACGATGAAGAGGTCCTTGGTAATCGCGGCGGCAAGAATCCAGGGCGCGATGATCCAACTGAAGAATCCGCCCACCAGCCAATACACTTCCCACGACCATTTCTTCACGCCGCGGTACGGTACGTAGAAACTGCCCGAAGCCAATCCGCCCAGCCAATGAAAGAACACGCCCAAAAACGGATTCGGAACGGGAGCTCCAACCATGATTCGTTCCTTATCGAATGCGTTTGTCGCCGGAACGCGCGAACGGCGCCGCGGCGCGATAATCTTGTTTTGGCGAATAGCCGAAGCTACAATGGCCTTGATAGATGTTTTTTGCGCATTTGTCAACGACGGCCCGGCGGCTTTTGAGTTTTTTCATCCTCGGCAAAGCGCGCGAAACGCTCGATTCGGCCCATCGTTCAAGATCGAAAAAATTACGGCTCGGCTCCCCGCCGATCGTTGAAATCGCGACTTGTCCCCGATGCGAGAAGAGCACGACTCGTCGTGTCGCAAAATTAGGGGTGATTTTCCATGCCCGCCATGCGGCGCCGCTTCTCGCTACTTTCTCGAATCAGTTCTTAGACGTTACGATGGCGATTGTACCGATTATCGTGCGCGTCGAAAAAGACCAACCGCAATTCAACGTGAACGGTACGCGCGCAGTTCCTGCAAGACCGCTTGCATGTCGGCGGGGAGGGGGGCTTCGATTTCCAGGGGGCGGTCTTCGGCGGGATGCCGGAATTTCAGCCGCCGGGCGTGGAGCGCCTGGCGGTCGAGCAGGACGAAGTCGTCGGCCGGATCGCGGCGGATTTCGCCGCGGGTGATATGGCTGCGGCCGCCGTACTGCTTGTCGCAAAGCACGGGACAGCCGATATGGCCGAGATGCACGCGAATCTGGTGCGTGCGGCCGGTCTTGGGGACCAGCCGGACCGCGGCGAAGCCGTCGAACCGCTCGACGACTTCGAAGAATGTCTGCGCGGGGCGACTCTCGACGTCATCGCGGCGGATCGCCATTTTTTCGCGCTGGTGCGGATGAAAGCCGATCGGGCAATCGATCATATCGCGGTCGAGCGGCGGATCGCCCGAAACCAAGGCGAAGTATTCTTTTTCGATCGTGCGGTCGGCAAATTGGCGGGCGAGTTTGGCGTGCGCGAAATCGCTGCGGGCGACGAGGATTACGCCGCTCGTGTCGCGGTCGAGGCGGTGGACGATTCCCGGCCGCGAAGGTCCGCCCGATGTGCTCAAGGTCGAGCCGAAATGGAACTGGAGCGCGCCGGCGAGCGTTCCCGACCAATGTCCGCGTGCCGGATGCACCACCATGCCCGGCGGTTTGTTGACCACCACGAGATGGTCGTCCTCGTAAAGAATATCCAGGGGGATGTTTTCCGGCCGGGGGGCCTCGCGGGGGATTTCGGGCAAGACGATTCGCACGCGCTGGCCGGGGATCAATCGGTAGGCGGGCTTGCCGCCGCGATCTTCAACCTGCACGCCCCCGGCGGTAATCACGCGCCGCAGATGGACGCGGCTGTAATCGGGAAAATGATGCGCCAGGAAGACATCCAACCGCCATCCGGCCTCGGTGGAATCGACGATCAATTCCACGGGGTCGGAAGAGAGGGGAAACATTGGGAAAGGATGAAGTATGAAGGATGAAGTATGAAGGATGAAGTATGAAGTATGAAGTATGAAGGATGAAGTATGAAGTATGAATTGACTATTTACCTGAGTTTTGCATAAGAAGTCCCGAAGGGACGACAGTCATTAGCCAGGGGCGTCAGCCCCTGGGAGACGGTTTCCACCACCGGCAAAGCCCCGAAGGGGCGGCAGTAAGTCAAAATCTTTCTACTGTCGCCCTGTTGGGGCTAATCGACCTGTGATAATCATTTCCAGGGATTGGCACCCCTGGCTAATGACTATTGTCCATTCGGGACCGAGCTGCACTGCTTATCCAAAACTCAGGTTATTTCGGAGTTTCGGCGGGGGCGGAAGTTTCGGGAGCGGGCGGGGGCGTGGAGGGTTTTTCTTCGGGCGCGGATTTTTCGCCCCCGGCGGGTTTCTTTTCTTCGGCCGGATTGGCGGTTTCGGGGGAGGGGGGAACGGCGTCGGCGGGCTTGGTTTCGCCGGGAGCTTTTTCTTCGGTTGGTTTCTCCGCGGGCTTCTTTTCCTCGGTGACGGGCTGATCACTGGGAAGCGGTAGTGCGTCTTTGGGGGGTGTTTCGGTCTTAATGTCCTTTTTCGGCTCGGTTTTGAGGTTCAGTTTTTCGCCGAAGGAGTCGGATTTAATCAGTGGCTCGCGGGGTAGATTGCTGGGATCGAACAGCGGCGATTTGTCCGACATGCCCGGCTCGTCCTTGAACGGCTTTGGCTCGAACTTGGCGAACTTGTCGTAGTATTCGTTGGTGGCGGGACGATTGAGGTCTTCCAAGCGGCGTTTGGCCAATACTCCGTAAGGGCCGTCGGGCTGGATTTTCACGACGGCTTCGTAATGTTTCTTCGCTTCCGCGAGTTGGTTTTGGCATTCTTGCGCCCGGGCAAGACCGAAATTCGCTTTGGCGATCAGGAACGGATTGTTGAGTCTGGGCAGTATTTTTTGATAGAGCGTGGCGGCATCGCCGAGTTCCGAATTCGCCTTCGATTTGTTTTGAAAGAGCAGTTCGCTGCCGTTATTGAGGTAAAGGTCGGCGGCCGCCAAGGCCGCGACGGAGGCGGAGGGATTATCGGGATGCTTTTCCGCCACGGCGATCAAATCGGCGGGATCGTTGGAACTCATCGCGCTATTCAAGGCATTGTAGAACTCCGTATTGGCCGCTTCGGTTTCGGTGGCGGATTTTCCCGTCCACCAGTGAAAGAGGAGCACGGCCACGAGGGTCAGGATAATGCCGCCCAAAATGGCGTTTTGATAGGGCTTGATCCGCTCCACGACCTTCGCCAGATAGTCGGCCAGTTCATTTTGTTGCAGCTTGTGGCGTTCTTCGCTTTTCATGTTTATTCCGTAAGGGGGGTGTCATTCGTAGGACAGGTTTCTAACCTGTCTGATGAAATCGATCAGATTATTACAATAACCACCGACAGGTTGGAAACCTGTCCTACCTTGTGTCGAATCATGAAGTATAAGTCTTTTCGCCGTTTCTAGTCAAGGTCGGGGGGAGGGGAGAAAAACGCAACCCTCCCTGGACAATGTCGGCTTGGGTCTGGTATGAAGCGAAGATGAATAAGTTGAATCCGGCCCAGCGCGATGCGGTAACGACCCTCAAAGGGCCGCTTTTGGTGCTTGCCGGGGCGGGAACGGGGAAAACGCGGGTCGTTACGTTTCGAATTGCGGAGTTGATTCGGCATCGGATCAAACCGGAACGCATTTTGGCGGTAACTTTCACCAACAAGGCCGCCGGAGAAATGCGGGAACGGGCAATGGCCTTGCTGGGGAAGAAGGTCAAGGAGCGGCCGGAGATATCGACTTTCCATTCGCTTTGCGTGAAAATCCTGCGACGGCACATTCGCCATCTTGGCTATCCCTCTCAATTTGCGATCTATGATCGGGGAGATCAGGAAGGCGTGGCCCGCTCGGTGCTGCGAGAGATTTCCGGTTCGGAAGGGATTTTGAAGCCCGGAGATTTGTTGTATTTCGTCAGCCGGTGGAAGAACTCGTGCATTCGGCCCGACGAGGCGGCAAATTTGGCGGAAACCGATAAGGAGCATATTGCTTCGATTGCCTATCGGCGCTACCAAAACGCATTAAAAGCGGCGGGAGCAGTCGATTTCGACGATCTGTTGCTCTGCACGGAGGAGCTTTTTGCCAAATTCTCGAAAGTCCGGCAGGCCGAAGCCGACCGATTCGACCATCTGCTGGTCGATGAGTACCAAGACACCAACGGCAGCCAGTATCGGATCGTCAAGGCGCTGGCCGGCGGGCATCGAAATCTGTGCGTGGTGGGGGACGACGATCAGTCGATCTACGGCTGGCGCGGGGCGGAAGTCGCGCACATCCTCCAATTCAAGCGCGATTGGCCCGAGGCGAAAGTCGTCCGCCTGGAAACGAATTACCGCTCGACGCACGAAATTCTGGCCTGGGCCAATCGGTTGATCGCGTTCAACAAGCTGCGGCACGGCAAAGTTTTGCAGGCCACGAAAAGCGGCGAGCCGCCGCGGATATTGCAACTCGAGGACGAGGAACTCGAAGCGAAAACGGTCGTCGGCGAAATCGCCGGGCGAATCCGCGAAAAAATCCGCCGCGCGAAGGATTTCGCCATCCTTTGCCGCACGAACGAGCAGCCCCGGGCGTTCGAGATGGAGTTGCGCCGAGCGAAAGTGCCCTATGTGCTTATCGGCGGGATGTCCTTTTACGATCGCAAGGAAATCCGCGATATTCTGGCGTATTTGAAGCTCTTGGCCAATCCGGCCGACGAGGTTTCGCTGCTGCGGATCATCAACACGCCGGCGCGGGGCATCGGCCAATCGACCGTCAAACGCTTGATGGAGGCGGCCATCGCGCGGTGCAAGCCGCTTTGGGAAATTTTTCCGGGATTGGAGAAAGAAGCCTGGATTCCGACGCCGGCGGTCGCGGCGGTGGCGAAGTTTCGGGATTTGATCGAACGCTATCGGCAGCTTGCGGGCGTAGCGGCGTCTTCGTCCGTCAAGCAGATGACGCTCGTCGAGATGCTGAAAAAGCTGCTGGCCGACATCGACTACAAGGCGGAAATCGTGCGGATGTATCCCGCGGTGCAGGACCAGGAATCGCGCGCGGCGAGCCTCGAAGAGTTGGTCAATGCGATGGGGACCTATTGCCGGCGAACCGCGAAGCCCACGCTGGCGGGCTTTTTGCAGGATATCGCCCTGACCGGCAACGAGGAGGATCGCGACAAGGAATCGAAACTCGAACGCGACGCGGTGGCGCTGATGACCCTCCATGCGGCCAAGGGGCTGGAATTTCCCGAAGTCTATATGGTGGGGATGGAGGAGGGGCAGTTGCCCCATCATCGGTCGGTGGCGGCCGACGGAGCCTCGATCGACGAGGAACGGCGGCTGTGTTACGTAGGCGTAACGCGGGCGCAGGAGCGGCTGACGCTGTCGCTCGCGCTGAACCGCAACAAGTGGGGAAAAGCCCGCCCGACTATGCCGAGCAGGTTTCTGTACGAGATCACCGGACAGGCGGAGAATCCGAATTATTTGGCGATCAAGAATGGGGGCGGGGGGCGAGGGAAGAGGGGATAGGGGATAGGGAGCAGGCGAGAAAGAGCAAGCAGTAAGTCATTTTCGAGGAAGCCGAGAAGAGGACTCAAAACGCCATCTTTTCTTTTCGATTTTCATCGCTTCATGGCCCTATCCCCTATCCCCTCTTCCCCCGCCCCTCGCCCCTCGCCTCATGCTGACTTATAATGAAATGATGGTATGCGATTCATACAATCCAAGCACATCCGAATAAACTCATCGAATGAGGTTCAGCCATGCCCGTGCCCATGGAACTCTGCCGGATCATGACCAGCGACATCAGCGAAGGCCAATATATTTTCCTGCGCGAAATCGATGGCGAACGGACGTTTCCGATCGTGATCGGCCTCTTCGAGGCCACGAGCATCGACCGGCGGGTAAGGGGTGTAACCTCGCCCCGTCCCCTCACGCACGATTTGATCGTGAGCGTGGTCGAGAACATGGGCGGGGAATTGCAGGACGTGATCATCAGCGAACTCAAGGATCACACCTATTATGCGAAGCTTCGCGTGCGGCACGACGGCGAATTGATCGAGATCGACGCCCGCCCTTCCGACGCCATCGCCGTGGCCGTAACGTGCGATCCGGTGCTGCCGATCTACGTCAACGAAGACGTGCTGAACGACGTCATGCGGGAACAATAGGCATATCGTTCAGCCCGGAGCCGACGGCGACGGTGAAGCGAGATTCGGCTTGAATCCCAGGTAGCCGTCGCCGCCGGCTCCGGGCTAAACGGCGCTCAAAACGGTATCTTGAGCGCATCGCAGAGAAAGTGCATGAAGGGCTTCGCGGCGGTGAAGGCGCGATCGACGTTGTCGATGAACGTTTTCTGGAGCGTTTCTTTCTCGCTCAAATCGGCGACGGCGATGAAATCGGTGCGGCGGAGGTCTTCGATCGAGGGGTGATCGGCGGGGAAGCCGAGCGGGCATTTTTTCAGGCTGCCGCCGTCGAGTGCGAAGCGGCGCTGGAAATTTTTATCGTCTCGCGCCCGCCGCCAACGTCGGGGATTTTCCACGATCGCCTCCCGAATCCGGCGAAGCGACGGGGAATCCGGCCGCCACAAGCCCGCGGCCAGGAAACACATCCCCGGTTCGAGGTGCACGTAAAAACCCGGAGCGTGAATGTCCTTGCCGAATTCGTGGCGGAACTGGATTCCCACGTTCGTTTTATAAGGCTCTTCTTTTCCCCAGAACCGCGTGTCCCGGTACACGCGCATCAACGAGCCGCCCACGCGCCGATCGACGGCCGTAAAGTATTCCGAAATCTTTTTCAGCCGCGGGCGGAAAGCGCGAATGAAGGCCAAGCTCGGTTCCAGCACTTCGTTCTCATAGCGGCTTTTATGCTCCAAAAACCACGGCCGATTGTTGTTTCTGGAAAGACGTTTGAGGAATTGAAAGAGCGCCGGCTCGAAATTCTGGAATTCCATCGGAAATCGTAAGCGTTCGCGCCCCGGTCGGGGACTGGTCCATTTTTCGGCGAAATGACGTATTTTGCGGACAAACGGTAGGCCGAAAACATGGACCTGTCCCCTTCCAGCGGCGCGAGGGGGACAGTCCCATTTTCGCGGCGATTAAGCACTTTTACGGCACCATCATCTTTTGCGCCGCGAAAATCGGGACAGTCCCCTGTGAAAGGTTACCGGAAATACATCCTACGATTTTCCAGCCACGGCTCCATTATATATGGCGATGGCTTCTTCCGCGCTAGCGCCTTCGAGCACCAGCGCGCGGATGGCCATGAGGGAGGCGGCGGGATGGTCGCTTCCCCACACGCGGCGGCCGATGGCGGCGCCGCTCGCGCCGTGGGTCATGGCCTCGTGCAACTGGTGGAAGATGTCCATTTCGCCAGCGCCTTTCGGACCGCCCGCCATGATGACCGGGAGATGGCCCGTTTCGACGGCCTTGGCGTATCCCTCCGGGTCGCCGTTATAGACCGTCTTCACCACGTCGCAACCGTACTCCAAGCCGAGGCGGATGGCTACGGCCAGATCGGCCGAGGTGGGCATGGTTTGGGCTGGATTCGTGTAAGAGACGCGGGGGATGATCTCGCCGCACAGCGGCATCCCGATTCGCTCGCATTCGGCCGAGACCGCCGCCAATTTGGTCAGCAGCGCCGACTCGATCGCCGGATCGCCGATCCCCACGTAGCAATTCAGCACCACCATGTCCGCTCCCAGCGCGGCGGCTTCCGTGGCATTATGCAGCAAGTGCATGATCGTATCCGGTCCGCCGAGGTGCGTGATGGTGGTGTCGATGCGCAGGATAATCCCCAGGTCGCCTACTTCCGCGACGGCCTGGCGCAGCGCGCCGGCGGTCAGCAGTACGGCGGTCGCGCCGTGTTCGCGGGCGAGCGCCAGGAGTTTGGCGGGGCTTTCGGTGCCTCGTTGCGGACCGAAATAAATGGGATGGTCCAAGGGGAGCACGAGGGCTTTTCCGTTGCGGAATATCCGCCGCATGCGCAATTGTTTTCCCATGCAAGTCGCAATCATAAATGCCTTTCGATTTACGGGATGGTGCTAATCGACAATTTTAGTTAAAATTCGATGTTGCTTAAAGGATCATTTTTTCGGTCGTCGCGAAAACGACGCCGGTTAAGGCAACCGGTTGCATATTATGAATGGTATTCCCGTTCAACGTCAAGAGCGGTAAAGGTGATATAATCGTAAATATACCTATAAAGTTCGGGGATAACACTTGACAGCCAGGGCATTCTTCGTCAGAATCGAACTATACAACCGGTTTTATTTGCCGGCTAGGCGGTCGATTCGTGAATTGTACGGCTAAAGGCGGGCAAAGCCCACCCTACTTTCGGGAAAGTATTTTATGGCGAATTCGGTTCCAACCTTGGAAGACGTGGCCAATCTAACGGGCGTGAGTAAATCCACGGTTTCGCGGATTCTCGCCAAGCGAATCGATCCCGGGAAAAAAATCCCCTTTGCCGTCGAAACCCAGAAAAAGGTTTTGGCCGCCGTCGCGAAGCTGGGCTACAAGCCCAGCAAACTGGCCCGCGGACTGACGATGGCCAAAACCGGAATCATCGGCCTGGTGATTCCGTCGCTGACGGACAGTTTCTTCCCTTATGTAACCAGCGCGATCGAAACGCGCCTGACGGAGGCTGGGTACAGCGTGATTTTGGTGAACACCAACGCCAGCACGAAAGTCGAGTTGGCGCGCGTCGAAGACTTGCTTTCCTGGCAGGTTGACGGGCTGATCGTCGCGCCCGCCCAGGAGAGCGGCGAAGCGGGGCTGTTTTGGGACCTTTGGCGGAGGCAAATCCCCTTCGTGCTGATCGACCGCACCTTCCCGGACTCGCCTTTTTGCAGCGTTACCACGGACGATGCGGTCGGGGCCGGGCTGGCCGTCGAACATTTGGTTGAGCGAGGCTGCCGGCGGATTGCCCGCGTGAGCGGCAGTTCGATGTCGGTTTACACCAATCAGCAGCGGCAAGCCGGCTATCTCTCGGCGCTCATGCGGCACGGGATCGTTCCGCAGGAAAACTATATGATCGACGTCGTGCAAAAAGAGGTGGATGGACGGCAACTGCTGGACCGGATTCTGGCGTTGAATCCCCGGCCCGACGGCATCTTTTGCTTTAGCGATTTCACCGCCTTCGACATCATCGAGGCCTGCGACCAGTACGGCGTCCGCGTGCCGGAAGAACTTGCCGTGGTGGGATACGCCGATCTGCCGCAATCGAAATTACTGAAGATCTCCTTGACGACGGTTCGGCAGCCGCGCACGCTCATGGGCCGGAGCGCGGCCGATATGCTGCTGGCCCGAATGGCGGGAAAAGAACAACCGGCGCAAATCAACCTCCCCGTCGAATTGATCGTCCGCCAATCCACGATGAGAAAAAACGCCGCCGGATGCCGCGTTTGAAGGCCGCGATGCCGCCATAATTTTTCCTATCCGTAAACGAAAGTTAGTAGCCATGACGCCCCGCGAACGAGTCCTTACGGCCATCGAGCGCAAATGCCCCGATCGCACGCCCGCCGATTACAAGGCGGAGCCGACGGTCAACCGATACATGTTGGAGCATCTCAAGCTGGATGCGCTCGACGAGCTTCTCGAATATCTGCAAAGCGACGTGCGGCGGCTGGAGCCGCGCTACGTCGGCCCGCCCAATAAGTGCTTCGCGGACGGCGTCTTCGCGGATTACTGGGGGATTCGCTCGAAGCACCTCAAGGCCGACCACGGCAGCTACGATATGCACGTGCATACGCCGCTCTGGGACGCCAAGTCGGTCGCGGACCTCGAAAAGCACGACTGGCCCACGTGCGACATTTTCGATTACTCGGTGATGCGCGAGCAATGCGCCCGCTACCGCGATTGCGCGATCATGTACGAAGGGGCGGACCTCTTCACGCGGCCCTGCATCCTGCGGAACATGGAGAACGTGATCCTCGACATGGTCGAACGCCCCGAAATGGCGCATTATCTCTTCGAGCGGTTCACCGATTTTTATTGCGAAGACGTTACCCGCGCGGTGGAGGCGACCGATGGGGCCTTCGACATTTACGGCGAGTGGAGCGATTACGGCACGCAGCGGGCGCTGTTGATGTCGATCCCCATGTTTCGAACTTATATCGCGCCTTACTTGCAGCGGCTGATCGACCGCTGCCATTCCCTGGGACTGAAATTCATGGCGCATAGCTGCGGGGCTATCCGGCCGCTGATTCCTGACCTGATCGCGATGGGCGTCGATCTGCTCGATCCCATTCAAGTCGCGGCCGAGGGGATGGAGCCGGCCGGATTGAAGCGCGATTTCGGCGGCAAGATTGCCTTCCACGGCGGTATTTGCACCCAGCACACGCTCCCGTTCGGCACCCCGCGGGATGTCGAGGAAGCGGTGCTCGACCGCGTGGCGACGCTGGGCGCGGGCGGCGGATACATCCTCGCCTCGAGCCACGATATCAGCGCCGACACGCCGCCGGAAAACATCCTCGCCATGTACAAGCCCGAATTAAGAACGATCGCAAGGTAACCGTCTAACCAATTTTCTACCATGTCGATTTTGTGCATCGGGCAACTGGTGGCCGATATCGTCGTGCGGCCGGTGGACGGAATGCCGTTCCCCGGCCGGACCGATCCCGTGGGGGAGTTGCAGCTCCTCTCCGGCGGCTGCGCGGCGAACACCGCCGCGGCGCTCGCGAAAATGGGCGCGGCGGCGCGGGTCGTGGCCGTGGTCGGCACGGATCCGCTGGGCGACGCCGTACTCGCCGACCTTGTCGCCGCGGGCGTGGAACTCGGCGGCGTGATCCGCGATCCATCGGCGGCGACTTCGGCCTGCATCGTGCTGATCGGGACGAACGGCGAACGGTCTTTTTTATATCGCGGCGGCGGGAACGAACTGCTGGCGAACCGGCACGTTTCCGACGAGGTTCTGAAAGCCGCCCGCATCGTCCACGTCGGCGGCGCGATGAAGCTCACGGACCTCGATTTAGCCGATCTCATGCGCCGCGCGAAGTCGCTCGGCCGCGAGACGTCGCTCGACACCGATTGGGACATTCATGGAAATTGGATGCGGAAAATCGAGCGCGCGATGCCCAATATCGATTATTTCCTGACCAATGAGGAAGAGGCCGCCATGCTTACCGGGAAGGAAGATTTCCGCGCAGCGGCCGCCGATTTGTTGGCGCGAGGACCGAAAGCGGTCGCGGTCAAACGCGGCGCGCACGGATCGCTCTTGGCCACGCGCGGCGGTGCGGAGGAGTTTTCGGCCTACCGCGTTCCCGTTTTCGATACCACCTGCGCCGGCGACTCGTTCGTCGCCGGTTTCCTCTATGGCGTCAGCCGCGGCCGGCCGCTCGACGAGTCGATGCGGCTGGGAAACGCGGCCGGCGCGCTTTGCACCACGCAAATCAGCCATCGGGCGATCACCGGCTTGGAGGCCGTGCTCGGCTTGATGAATGGGAGAGCCAAATGACCCCACGCGAACGAGTCTTAGCGGTGCTTGCGAAAGAGCAACCCGACCGCCTGCCGCGCGAAGTGAAAATGACGCCGCCGCTTTTGGAAGACTTCCAAAAGCGAACCGGCGCCGACGATCCGGCCGAATACTTCCAGCTTGAAGTGCGCGACGTCTTCTTCGCGCCGGCGACCGAAATTCCCGACTTCAGCCCCTATTATCCCGAAGGCGTGCCCAAGCTCTGGAATCCGCCCGGCTGGGAGGTGGGCGAGTGGGGCGTCGGCGTCAAGGAAGGTTCGATGCACCATTTCATCCACATCGAACATCCGATGAAGCATCTGACCAAGCTGGAGGAATTGGAAACGTATCCGTTCCCCGATTTCACGCCGCCCGATCGGCATCGGCATCTGGAAGCCCAGGTCCAGGAACTACACGCCCGCGGTTTGTTCGTCATCGGCTTCATGGAATGGACGATCTTCGAGATCGCCTGGCACATGCGGGGCATGGCCGAGATGTTCAACGACATGGCCTTCAATCCGCCGTTCGCCGAGTATTTGCTCGACCGCATCGCCGAGAGGCGTTGTTTCCAAGCCCGGCGGTATGCCGAGGCGGGCGTCGATTTGCTCAAGATCGGCGACGACATGGGCACGCAGATCGCCATGTTCCTCAGCCCCAAGATGTACCGCGATTGGTTCAAGCCGCGCCATGCGGCGGTAATCCGCGCCGCGCGCGAAGTGCGGCCCGACCTGCCGGTCTGCTATCACAGCGACGGCAAGTGCTGGGACATCATCCCCGATCTGATCGAAGCCGGCGTAACGGTGCTGAATCCCGTGCAGCCGGAGTGCTTGGACATTGCGGCGGTGAAGAAGCAGTTCGGCGAACGGCTGGCTTTTTGGGGCGGCATCGGCACGCAAACGACGATGCCCTTCTCCTCGGCCGACGAAGTTTACCGCTCCGTGCAAAATACCATTGACGTGCTCGGCCCAACGGGCTTTTACCCCTGCCCGACGCACGTGTTGGAGCCGGAAGTGCCATGGGAAAACATCCAAGCCTATTTTCGCGCGGTCGAGGAGTATCCCGTGCGATGATTTTTATCTCATCGATGGCCGCTTGCGACAAAACATCGTCCACTTGCATAGCCGCGACCATTGGTCGCGGTTTATGCCCCGCGCGGTCATCGACACGATAAATCTTAAAACCTCGATCCCTCGCTTTGCGTACGAAACGAAGACTTCGTAAACCTGCCAAATCGCCCCGAACGAACTCCTCCCAGTTTGCCGACGAAATGCTCTACTTATCGGGTCCCGCCCAAGTTGCCGCGCCCAAGGCGACGTACAGATTTATGAACGGCGGGGCGGACCGCGACGCATACCACAACCGCCAGGTTCCGTCGGGCCGCCGCATGATGCTTTGGCTGGTGGTGTAGTTCGATTCCCAATCGTGGCTCGGTTCGGGCTTGAACACGGGATTGTGGGGATTCTTCGTCCAGTTCAGCCCGTCCTTGCTCACCGCCATGCCGAGCGCGGTGTAGAATTGGTCTTTCCAGTACCCGCCGTAAAGCATCACGAAGACGCCATCGACCTTGACCACCGAGGAATAGACGATGTCCTTGCATTCCCAGGCCTGATCGATCTGGATGCAGGGCTTGTCGTGCATCTTCCAATGGGTGCCGTCGTCGCTTTGAGCGGCGCCGATGTGCCAGGGGTGCCGCGCGGGATTGCAGTACCACATCCAGTATTTCTCGCCGTCCTTGAGCACGCAGGGGGCGTAAACGTTTTTCAAGACCGGTCCCGTGGGCGGTGTCCAGCGGATGCCGTCCGCGCTAGTCGTTTCGAAAATGTTGTGCAAGTAGTCGCCGGGAAAATCGACCGCCGTGAACCACATCCGCATTTTTCCGTTTTCGCGAACCGGCGTGCCGTCGGTGTTGCGCAAGATCGCCGGCGTAATGGCTGAATGGATGCCGTCGCCGAACTCGAAGACCGCATCGCCGTCGTTAGCGCGGGTGAAATGAACGCCGTCCTTGCTCTTCGCCAATCCGATTTTGTAGAGCCGCTCCCGTTGCACCATCGCGGGATAGCCGTCCTTGTTCACGGGCATGGCGGCCGGTTTTTTCGCCGCGCCGCCCGCCTTGGGCGGTTCTGTCTTCGCCGCGGCGGGAAGATTCCCCTTGTAGATCTTCCGGACGTCCGCCCCGCCTTGCGATCCGCAGTAGTAGAGCCAATACTCGCCGTTCTCGAAAATCGCCGCCGGAGCAAAGACGTGCATGTCGTCGAATTTGCCCGGCTCCCCGAGCGTGATCGGGGGTTTGTCGGAACAACGATTCCACTGCTGCGGCTTGAGCCAACGGTCCATCGCCCCGGCGGGACTTTCATCGTTCTTCGCCGTGCAATGTGCGGCCGAAAGGAGAACGCAAACCGAAGCTATGCCGCAGGCGATCGAAGGGAAAAAACGATAGAGCGAAATCATAATTTTTCTCCAAGTTGACGGCGACCGTTCGCGCCCCGGTGGTGAATTGATGACGACCGAAATATCAACGGCATCGAGGCTGGATGCGGCCTTTGTTTCGCCGTCGAAAGTAATGTAGTATAACAAAGTACCGCGGACATAAAAAGCAGGTTCCGGCGGCGAATAATGTGCGGTGTTTCAGTTCATCCATGCACATCAAACCGCTCACCATTTCCAAGCATATAATCCACCGATCCGACTTTCATCCGGGAACAAAAACCGATTATGGTTGTTCGAACAATTTTGATGGGCGGTCTGGTTTTCGGGGGCAACGGATGCGACCGACGAGATGCTCCAGAAGATCGACAAACTGCGTGCTCCCTAACGGGGAACCGGTGCGGCCGTGTTCGCGCAAGTCGCACGGTTGCGCCTCGTCGAGTACGCTCTCGAGCAGGCCGCGCCAATTGGGGATCATCGCCGGCGGCGGAGCGATGCGGACCAAGGGATCGTCGCGGCCCGACTAGTGCGCCCTGGCGCTGCTCCAAGGCCAGTCGGCGGCATCGACCCTAAAATGCCAATATCGGTTCGTGTCCACAGATTTCCGGATTCTGGATTCCGTCTCCGGATTCGTCCGGTCTCAAATCACCGGCAATTTCACTCCCGAAGCAGCCGCCGACTTGGCCGACATCCGCAACGCCGGCTGCCTGCCCGTCCGCCTGCGCTCGGTCGAGAAGGAAATCGAGCGGCCGACGGAATCGAGAAATCGAAAGACGGGGCGGAATGAATCGGCAACTGGAACCAAAAACTCATCATAGATCCTTCGCGGCAAGGATACATTTCTCTTGCCCCCCTCCTCGTAGAATCAGAATAATCTGAACCCCCTTTGACACGAGCGGGGCGGGGCATTATCACAGACTTATAGCGGTCGTGCGGGTCGTGCGGAACTTGCGAAACATACACCGAAGGCGAGTTTTGCGACAAATTCGGCTTTCCACTAATTGCCGCACACTATACTCTCGCCGTTTATCGAGCGAGGTCATTTAGCCCCCCGTGAATACACGGGGGGGCAATCATGGGGCATTCGCATCGCGGAGCGATTCCCCGACTCGACGATAAGATATTTCAAAAAAGGTCCACGCTTCCCCGCGGTGCAATCACCGGAAGTAAAAAAGGATTGAGATAGGTGAGCATCGCGCCCCCCAACAACTTGAAAAGCCGTTCTAATCCGACGATTTCAGACATTCCTTGGCACAACCGCGACATTTTCGTAATGTATTCCGATTAGGCAAATTGCATAAACCGGGAAATGGGTGCCGATTAAGAAAATAAGTACCAAGGCGGAGTTTTTGCCGTCTTGGCAAGAAAAAAGGTTCTTCAGCCGATCCCTTCATCGCGCCCGTACAATTATTAGCCGATTCAACGCACCCATTTTCCACTTCCACGAAGCATCATGCCCTCCCCAATCCGCTTGGTTCTGGCCCTGCACAATCATCAGCCGGTAGGTAATTTCGACCACGTTTTCGAGCAGGCTTACGACGACAGCTACCGATCGTTTCTGGACGTTTTCGAGCGTTATGACTCGCTCATGCTCTCGCTGCACGTCAGTGGTTCGCTGATGGAATGGCTCGACGCCCACCGGCCGAAATACGTCGATCGGCTGGCGAGTTTGGTTGAACGGGGCCGCGTGGAAATCCTGGGCGGGGCGTTTTACGAGCCGATTTTGTCGCTCATCCCCGCCCGCGACCGCGTGGGACAAATCCGCGGCTACACCCGCTGGCTGCAAAACCGGCTGGGCGCGACGGTCCGCGGGATGTGGGTTCCCGAGCGCGTTTGGGAGCAGAGCTTCGCCCGCGATCTGGTCGATGCCGGCATCGAATACACGGTTCTCGACGATTTTCACTTCAAATGCGCCGGCATGACCGAGCAGCAGCTCACGGGCCATTTGATCACCGAGGACGAAGGCCGCGCGCTTTCGGTGTTTCCCGGCAGCGAACGGCTGCGCTACACGATTCCGTTCGCCGATCCGCAGGCGACCATCGATTACTTGGCCGAGATGGCCGAAACGCAGCCCGACGCGATCGCCGTCTTCGGCGACGACGGCGAAAAATTCGGCACCTGGCCGGAAACGAAGAAGCACATCTACGACGACGGTTGGCTGGTGCGGTTCTTCGATGCCTTGGTCCGCAACCAGGATTGGATCCGCGTAACCACCCTGGCCGAAGCCTTCGAGAACGTTCCGCCGGTGGGCAAGATCTATTTGCCCGACTGCTCCTACCGCGAGATGACCGAGTGGTCCTTGCCGTCCGAGCAATTGGCCCAATACGAGCACCTCGCCCACGAGATGCAGCACGATCCCCGCTGGCCGGCGCTGCGGAAATTCGTCCGTGGCGGATTCTGGCGGAACTTCAAGGTGAAATATCCCGAAGCCGACGAAATGTACTGCCGCATGATGATGGTCAGCAATCGGCTGCGGGAAATGCTCGCGGCCGGCGCGGCCGGCGAAAACATCGAACGGGCGCGGACCGAACTCTACCGCGCCCAATGCAATTGCGGGCATTGGCACGGCGCGTTCGGCGGGCTGTATCTGCCGCACTTGCGCAACGCGGTTTATAAACACCTCATCGCCGCCGACACGCTCTTGGAAAAAGCCGCCGGCCGCGGCGACTCGTGGATCGAGGCCGCGGCCGACGATTTCAATTTCGACGCCCGGCAGGAAGTCCGCCTGGCGAACGACAAACTGCTGGCGCTGGTCGCGCCGAACCACGGCGGCTGGATGCTCGAGCTCGACGTCCGCGCGATCGAGCACAACCTGCTGGCCACGCTGGCCCGGCGGCCCGAAGCGTATCATCGCCGCGTGCTGGCCGGCACGCAGCAGCAAAACGGCGCCGTGGCGAGCATCCACGACCGCGTGGTGTTCAAGCAACCCGACCTCGACCAGCGTCTGCAATACGACGACCGCCTGCGGAAGAGCCTGATGGACCTGTTCTACGACCGCGACGCGACGCTGGACGACGTGCAAGCGGGCCGCGCCCGGCAGTGCGGCGATTTCCTGCACGGCATGTACGAAGCGCGGATTCGGCGGAATCCCGACCGCATCCAAGTGCAGCTTTCGCGGGAGGGAAACGTCGATGGCGCGCCGCTGCGGATCACCAAGGGCCTCACCCTCGACGCCGGCAGCGATACGCTGCAAATCGCGTATCTCCTGGAGAATCTGCCGCCGGATCGGCCGCTGCATTTCGCCGTGGAATTCAACTTCGCGGGCCTGCCCGCCGGCGCGGACGACCGCTATTTCTCCGATACCGACGGCAACCGCTTGGGCCAACTCGGGGCGAAGCTGAATCTGGCCGACGCCTTCGGCCTGAGCCTGACCGACGAGTGGCAAGGCATCGAGGCGTCGCTGAAGATGTCGAAGCGGACGAACTTCTGGACGTTCCCCATCGAAACCGTGAGCCAATCGGAAGGGGGCTTCGAACTGGTGCATCAATCGGTGGTGGTCGTGCCCCATTGGCTCATCGAAGGCGACAAGGACGGTCGCTGGAGCGTTACCATGCAGTTGGCGCTCGATGCCTCGCTTGCCGAAAGCCGGAACCGCGAAAATGATCGAGCCCAGTTGGTCGCCTCGAATTCGTAATCGCCGAAAAATAGTCGCGAACCGGGCCGTCCCCGGCCCCGCCTATTCCGCAATGTTGGGATGAGCCTGCTCAGGGAAGACTTGGATCGAGAAAGTATTAACCTGGGTTTTGGATAAGCAGTGCAGCTCAGTCCCGGAGGGCCGACAGTAATTAGCCAGGGGCGTTAGCCCCTGGGAGACGGTTTTCAACGCCAGCAAAGCCCCGAAGGGGTGGCAGTAGGTCAAAATCTCTCTACTGTCACCCCGTTGGGGCTAATCGGCCTGCAATA
>JADLEL010000008.1 GCA_020846145.1 Pirellulales bacterium
AAACATGGACCTGTCCCCTTCCCGCGGCGCGAGGGGGACAGTCCCATTTTCGCGGCGATTAAGCATTTTTTCGGCGCCATCATCTTTTGCGCCGCGAAAATCGGGACAGTCCCCTGTGAACGGTTACACCGATCGAAGACGGCGCAACCTAGAGTTGGGAAATTCTCATGCGTCGTACCTCGGCGCGAGGATGTGCTTGTCGATCAAGGCGTTCGCCGCCTCGTTGTCCAGAAAGCGCTCCTGCTCCGGATTCCAGCGCAGTTTCTGTTTCAATAAAACCGCGATGTGCCCCAAATGGCAGAACGACGTTACCCGGTGCCCGACTTCCGCCGGTTCGAGCGTTTCTTCGCGGGTTTTCACGCAGTCGATGAAATCCTGCTTGTCGGACTTCATGCGGAATTGGACCGCGTCGGGGCCGGGTTTCCAATCCAAGATCGAGGCGTGCTCGGCTTCCACCGTTTTCGCGTCGGCCCGAATCCAACCCTCGGTCCCCTCGACCTTGAAATACGGCTTGTCGATCTTGTAGGTCCACTGGACACCGTTGGCGAAGCGGTAATGGCACTCGAATTGCCAGAGCACGTTCCAGAAGCTCTTTTTCGGCGGATAGACGCCCTGGCCTTCGATCTCGACCGGACCCGTGCGGTCCAGGTCGGTGGCCCAGAGGGCGACGTCGTTGAAATGCGTGCCCCAATTGGTAACCATCCCGTCGCAATAATAAAGGTGCCGCATCCAACCCGGCCGGCCGAACGACTTCGGATCGTGGACCCGCCGCTGGGTATAAGCCGCATGTGGCGCAGGCCCCTGCCAGCGTTCGTAATCCAACTCGGTCGGAACCGGCATGTCGGGCGCCGCCTCGAATTCGTAACCCTGATCGCCCGGGGGAACGCCGACCGTCACGCGGACCGGCTTGCCCACCAAGCCGTTTCGCACCAGAGTAGCGGCGCGATGCAGCGGCTCGGTCGAGCGCATTTCGCTATCGACGCGAAATACCCGCTTCAGCCGCGCCGCGGAGTCGGCCAATTGGCGGCCTTCGGCGATCGTCCGCGTGATCGGCTTCTCCAGCGAGACGTCTTTGCCCGCCGCGAAAGCGGCCATCGCCATTGGGGCGTGCCAATGGTCGGGCGTGGCGATCATCACGGCGTCGAGATCCTTGCGCGCCAGCAGTTCGTGAAAGTCGGCGTAGGCGGCACAACCTTGGTATTGGCCGGAGGCTTTGGTTTTGCCATAAGCTTCGCGCACCTGCGTTTTCGCTTGATCCAATCGCCAGGAGTCAACGTCGCATACGGCCAGCACCTGCACGTCGGGCATGGTGAAAAACTGCTTTAGGTTTTTCTGCCTGGTCTGCCGGCCGACCCCGATCATTCCCACGGTAATCCGTTTGCTGGGAGCGGGCGTGGTTTCAAGTCCCAGGGCCGAGGCGGGAACGACTAGCGGCGCAGCGCAGGCGACTCCCACGGTCTGCAAAAATCGACGACGATCGAGACGGGCGGATGACATTATAGCGTTTCCTTGACTGTTCGGGATGGAGAATCATCGGCATGATTCTGTTCTGCCTCCCCTTTAGCTCTTATGTTAACCGTAATAATCGTCCAATGTCAACGGTCGATAAACAATTGGAACCACTCGAAGATATTTATCGAGAACTAGCAGAAACGATAAAAGTGCGGCAGGATCGGCTACGCAATAATGTGCGAAGTGACGAATGCCGGCGCCTACGCCGATGCAAATCCCACCCATTTCACTAACGATTTCAAAGGCGGCATCGTCATTAGAAGCATCACCGGCGTAAAGCGGAAGCAAATCATCTTGCCCAAGGTGTTCGAGAATGAACTTTACTGCCGTGCCTTTGTTCCAGCCCACCTCGGGAACGATTTCGATAGCTTTCGGGCCATCAGTGAATCGCATTCGATCCAAAAAAGGTTCCGAAACAACGCTGACTTGTGATTGCAAGTCCGGGATTTGATTGATGGGAACATCCCGATAATGAACCGTCAGCCCTATCATTTTGTCTTCCAGCCAAGCTCCGGGAAACTTGTTGATTACTTTCTGAAGTAGTCCGACAAGTGCGGAGATTGCCGGGATGGCATTCTGAAGGTCGGGATGGGATATCAGCGTGCCACGAAGATCCAATTCCAAGCCTGAATTGCCGGCATAGCAGATATTCCGCAAAGATACGAGGGTGCGCAATTCGCTGAGTTCCCGACCGCTCAAAATGCCCAAGGCGATTCGAGATCGGCCGGCCAGACGTCGCAGCAAACGCCGCGTTCGCGGCATCATCGTAGCCAATCGGGGATGAGCGGCGAGCGGCACAAGCGTTCCGTCGTAATCGAATAGGAGCGCCAATAGTTGACCGCGCCGATAGCGGCTCATCATCATCGCCACAAGCTCCTCCAAGGAAGTAGTCATGCAAGTTCTCCCACGGATTGTTGAACGTGAATCAATTTGCTTGCTTCCGAGAGTAACATCCCTGCCCAACGATAAACGTTGTTGTCGGCGATCTGCTGTTGCATGCGGCTCATGCGAAGTTCCTGCTCTTCGGGAGGCATGGACAAAGCCAAGTGAAGCCCTTCGGCAAAATCATCGATGGCATAGGGATTGATTAATATCGCGTCGAGCAATTCGCGGGCGGCTCCTGTAAAGCGGGAAAGCACGAGCACGCCCTGGCGGTCGGTGCGGGCGGCCACAAATTCCTTGGCCACCAGATTCATTCCGTCGTGCAGGGAGCTCACCACGCCGACCGTTGCAATTCGATTGACGGCATGAATTTGCTGGGAATTGTGATGTTCATTGAGAAAAATGATCGGCCGCCAAGAGTTTTGGCCGTGCCGCCAATTGATTTCTTCCACTTGGGCGCGCAAATCGTCGTTCAATTGACGGTAACTGGGAATGTGCGTGCGGCTTGGTGCTCCGATTTGCACGAAGCATATCTTTGCTTTCCACTCTGGATGGTTCGTAAGCAGGCGATCCACGGCGGCAAAGCGTTCAGGAATGCCTTTGGTGTAATCGACGCGATCGACGCCCACCAAAATGCGCTCGTTTTTGATTCCCCAAGTTTTTCGCAGCCGCCTTTCGACTTCTTCCAAATTCGAGGGTAAACACGACGCAACCGCTTCAGGATCGATGCTGATTGGAAACGGCCGGACCATCGTGGTGTGCCCGCCGCGAGTCACCGCGAAATGCTCCATATCCACTTTTGCCTCCAAAGTGCGGTCGATCGTATCCAAATAGTTGTTGCAATGATACTGAATGTGAAAGGCCAGGAGGTCGTTACCCAGCATTCCGTCCAGAATTTCATCCTGCCACGGACAAACGCGAAATACTTCGCGATTCGGCCAAGGTATATGCCAAAATTGGGCAATGACGATATCGGGGCGGGCCTCCTTGAGCATCCGTGGAAGCAAGGCGAAATGATAATCCTGCACGAACACCACGGCGGGGCCTTCGCCCACTTCTTCCAGCACCGCGTCGGCGAATTTTCGATTGACCCGGCGATATTGCAACCAGTCTTCGGAATCGAATTGCGGCCGTTTATAGACGACGTGGCATAACGGCCATAACGCTTCATTGGAAAATCCGTAGTAGTATCCTTGTTCTTCGCCTTTCGTAAGCCAGACGCGGCGAAGCGTGTATTCCGCCCTTTCGTCCGGAACGCCCACGCGATCGAATTCATCGACTACCGCGCGATCGGCGTTTCCGCTGCCGTGTGCGATCCAGGTTCCGCCGCACGCCCGCATAACCGGATCCAATGCCGTCGTTAAACCACTTGCGGGGCGCATGCAGCGTATCTCGTTCCCTTCATAAACGTGGATATAGGGTTCCCGATTGGCAACGATCAGCAATTTGGAACCGCCCAACCGTTCCTTGATCGTCTCTTCCAAGCGTTGTTTCGACCAAGCCATGACAGACTCCTTTTCCACATATTCAATTCGATTAAATGTTCGATTCGATCCAATGTATATCAAGCGAAGAAAACGCAGGATGCAGGCTGATCGAGACACAGAATCATGGCGAAATAATCTCGTAATTGCCGGGTAAGCAAAAAATGCTCTCGAACGAACTCATGGCCGCTTTGTCCCATTCGCTGGCGTTTATCCGCATAACGGAGTAAATACCGAATACGATAACCGTGCGGAGTGCATCAAGCAATTCCCGTAAATTCAAACAGGCTCGCCCCGTCGCCCGACGCGATAAGCTGCAATCGAATAATGCGAAAGGTTCCGCGGTACTCATGGATTTAGGCCTTATCGTCGAAATATCCGTTGAAAATCATGCCGTCTTTTGCTTCAATCTACCTAGTACATCTCGGGCGGCTTGCGCTACAGCGCCCTCCTTTCCGTCTCGCTGCACAGCCAACTTCCAGCAGAGGGCGGCTTGGCGCATTTTTTGCGCCTCGGCGAAGATATCCCCCAAGATCAGGCAAACCGTCGGCATATCTTTGTACTCGTTTGCCAAACTGACGAGTTCTTGGAGAGTATCCGTCCTTACCCCCAATCCATGATAGGCAAATGCGTCGTGAAGGCGGTCGGCGACGGGTCGCTTATCTTCCGGGAGGCTCAGTTCAAGAAGATCGTGGCTCGCGGCATAGTCTTTCAAGGCCGCCTTGCAATAAGCCAACAGGATTGCCGGTCGGGGATGTTCCACATTCGATGCCACAACCGCTTTTAGGACCGTCGCTGCGTTTTCGTATTCTTTCTTCAGAATCAAATTGTGAGCGAATACGAACGCCCGTTGAGGATCGAGAAGATAACTTCGTTCGCCGATTCGCAAGCGAATTCTACTTTCTTGCAAGTCGATAGCTCGTTTCGGACTATTTCGAGAAACCGTCATGATCCATCTCCCCTTCGTGGAAATTGCTTGGATTCGAAGCAACCCGAGCCATTTTTCATGAACTATAGGAAATTGCCCCGTCAAAGAAAGTAGTTTCCAAAAATATTTGTCGCTGCCCAGATCGATAATGCCGAGGGCACGAAAACATACATAAAACGTCGAAAGTCCTTCCACGTCGATATTTGGCCGTCAGTCAAAGTACATTGGCCGGAACGCTGATCCACCCACCTTGCCAAAACCACCAACGCCAAAATGAAAAAAAACGTCATGTCCGTCCCCGAAAACCAGCTTTTATCCTCGGTCGTATTGCCGTACAAGATCGCGAAAAGAACGGCGGGACCGAGAAGCATCCAAAAAACATGAACTACAAGAACATATAAGCTGTTCACCGCCTTCGATTGCGCGGTGTTTTTGTCTGTTTCATTCATGGTTAGTCGGACCTCCTTCAATAAACTGGACCTGGATTATTGCCCCCCTACGATTTCATCGTGCTGTCGTCGATCCTGTGTTTACCAAGTGAGATCGGCGGCAATGATGAAGAATTCGTGAAATCCGTTCGGCAAGACTCTTAACCGAAATCGGTTTCTTTTGAAAATCGCTGATGTCGTAAGAACTGATGTTGAATAACACGGATGAATCGGTTCCATACGTGAGAATCAACACGGGTATTTTCGGCACATCCGATCCCTCATTCATTATGGCCAACACGCCGTCGCCTCCGCCCCAGGGCAGGATGGGTTCGAGGACCATCAATTCCGGCGAATATTTTCGAAGTTTCTCCAGACAATCCAAGGCATCTGAAGAAGTTAAGACCTCATACCCATGCTTCGTCAAATACTCTTCATATCGCGTTAAAAGAAATTCATCGGGATCAACCAGAAGCACGCGAATCGGCATGGATTCCTCCTTGGAAACCGGATCGCACTCGTTATTGATGCGATCCCATATTTCTTTTCGATGGACGGGAACCTGTGTGGGAGCGGCAATTCCCAACCGGACCGACTTGGCTCCGACACCCAGAACCTTGACGGAAAGTTGACAGCTAGGCATAACAATCTCCTCTCCGATCTTGCGACTGAGAACCAGCATGTCGTGTACTCCTTCTCCCGTCGAGGAGCAATTTTGCGGTTTATTCGATGCTGTCTAGCCATTTCAGGCACTTCATTCGCTATTTGAAGAATCGCAAAGATTGCGCCAATCGCGGCGTTTTCACGGCTTGCAAGAGGTAAGTCGTTATTGCATAATAGGTTAAGTCCACGATACTATTTTGTCTCCCAATATTTTTACCTAGCTTTATCCGCAGAATTGAAAAACATTTATCCTCCAGTGGATATATCCTTTCCATTCCCTGAAAGACCGTTATGTGGAAAAGAGTTGTAGCTCCGGTGTTTTTTGTGGTGTCGCTCTGGGTCGTCATCAGCGTTTCGACCACCTTCTATATCAATTGGCTGTATGAATCGTATTCCAATGTTCTCCGGGAGAATGTAAGCTCAATCCAGGCAGCCGGGGCGATGCAACATTCGCTCTGGCGCCTTCAATCCGCCGTAAAGAACGCCGTGAAAAATCCTTCGGAGAGTGCCTGGAATACCGTGAGCGATTGGGAGTTGCTCTTTCAGCAACATTTATCCGACGCCGAACATACGGCTTTCACGGAAGAAGAAAAGAACATCGTCGCGTCCATACGCGACGGTTTCGGGGCGTATGTAAAGCACGCCCAAACGCTCAAGGAACGGAGCGAAAACCAGCCCAAAGCAGTAGTCCTCGAATCGGGAGAATTTACGAGTTTAGCTCAAAATGTCGCCGATCCTTGCAATGAATTGCTTGGACACAATAAATCATTGATGCTCCTTGCAACGACTTCAAGCAATCGACTAGTCGCTTCGTTTTATGTGATACGGCTGGTTTTTCTTACGGCGGGCCCCTTGATCGGAATAGTTTTCGGCATTTGGGTAGCGAGAGGTTTGCACCGTTCCATATCCCAAATCAAAGTCGTCTTACAAAGCGCCTCCAGCGAACTGGAGCAAGAGGTCGGGCATATCGATATCCTTGCCGCCGACGACTTGACCGGCGTACATCGACAATTAGGGATTGTTTCTGGACACATTACCAAAGTATTGGAACAACTTCAGGAAACACGGCGCGAGGTCATTCGTGCCGAACGGTTGGCCGCTGTGGGTGAATTGGCGGCCGGAGTGGCGCACGAACTTCGGAATCCCCTCACTTCGGTCAAGCTTCTTATTCAAACCGAAGCACAGCGTCATTCGGCTCGACCGATGGACGAGAGGGAGTTGCAAATCATCCAGGAAGAAATCGCCCGCATGGAAAGGACAATTCAAGGGCTGCTCGATTTCGCTCGACCGCCGGCATTGCGACGAACCCGGCATGACTTACGGGAGACCGTGCATCGGGCGGTGAAACTTGTGGAAGGTCGCGCCAAACAGCAAAATGTTTCGATTTATGAAGATTTATCCGATCTCCCTCTATGGATCAACGGAGATCCTGAACAACTGCACCAGGTGTTCGTCAATTTGCTCTTGAACGGGATCGATTCCATGGCTCAAGGAGGAACTCTCAATGTAATTGCTCAAGTATCTTCCAACGATAATACTATTTGTTGCGTATCATTTTCCGATGTGGGAATCGGAATTCCCGATATAATTCTCGAACGCATTTTTGAACCGTTTGTCACCACCAAGGAACGAGGGACGGGCTTGGGACTGGCGGTGAGCCGCCGAATCGTGCAAGAACATCAGGGGGAGTTAAAAGCGGCTAATCAAAGCGATAAAGGCGCTGTTTTTACCGTCGAATTGCCATTGTCTTCGGAAAAATCCGGCGTTACTAAAGAACTGATCGGCACATTGTCCTGAAAAGTCGCACACCATAAGATTAATAACCGAAAACACTTTCGGAGTCGAGTCATGCCGAAATTATTAATCATTGACGATGAGCCAAATATCCTTTTTAGCATTGAAAGAGTGTTTCTGAACCAGGGCATTCAAGTGCTTAGCGCCCAAACGGCTGAAAAAGGCTTACAACTCGCTACTGAACATTCGCCGAATGTGATATTGTTGGACATCCGGCTTGGCAATTCCTCGGGGCTAGAACTATTCGACGATCTACGCCGCATCGATTCTAAGAGCTTGGTCATTTTCATCACCGGACATGGGACAACCGATACGGCAATCGAGGCCATGAAACTGGGAGCTTATGACTATCTCGTAAAGCCCTTGGATGCCGTTCAACTTCGTCAGATTGTCGATCAAGCGTTCTCCGTCAGTAGGCTGATGCACATCCCCGCAGTCATCGATGAAGGGGAGCAACCCGAAGACAAGCCTGATCGACTCATCGGCAGCGGAGCCGCCATGCAAGCCGTCTGCAAGCAAATCGGAAGAGTCGCCGCGCAGGACGTCAACGTGCTCGTACTCGGCGAAAGCGGCACGGGCAAGGAACTCGTGGCCCGCGCCATTTATCATCACAGCCATCGCAGCCGGGGGCCGTTTCTGGCCATCAATTGCGCCGCCATTCCCGAATCGCTCCTCGAAAGCGAACTTTTCGGCTACGAGCGCGGGGCATTCACGGGAGCGGAACGGCGGCGCATCGGAAAGTTTGAACAAAGCCATGGCGGTACGCTCTTTTTAGATGAAATCGGCGATATGTCGCCCGAAACACAGGCGAAGATACTGCGTTTGCTTCAAGACGGCCGTTTCGAGCGACTTGGGGGAAGCGAATCCATCACCGCCGATGTCCGCATTATTGCCGCCACCAATCAAAACCTGGATGCGCTCATTGAGCAGGGAAAGTTCCGCAAAGATTTGTACTACCGCTTGCGCGGCGTGACGATTCATCTCCCTCCCCTCCGCGACCGCTCCGAGGACATCGCTGAATTGGCGCACTATTTCCTGTTTCGCTTCAACCGGCAATTGGGAACCACGGTGCAATCGATCGCCCCCGAAGCCTTGGAAATGCTCGAAAAGTTTGATTGGCCGGGCAACATTCGCCAATTGCAAAGCGCTATCCGAGAAGCACTGATCGTTTCCGTTGGTTCCACGATTCTGCGGGATTTTATCCCCATCGAGTTACATCAAGAAAAATTCGCCGATGCGGGCGATGATGCCGAAACCGGTCCTCTTCCCGATATTGATTGGAGCAGCCTTCCCGAATTGATCGAAAACGCAATCCTAAACGGTGAAAATAACCTCTACCGACGCGTCATTGATTACGTTGATCGGATTCTTGTTACGTTGGCGATGCGACAGGCCGGCGGCAAGCAGAATCGAGCCGCGGAAATTCTGGGACTCAGTCGCGTGACGCTTCGGACTAAACTACGCATTCTGGGCAATTTTGAAAAATAATGATGTATTATGGCATTTTGAGTCGCATCGAGGTCCACTTTCTTCGGTTCTCTTGCATCTCGCATCGCCGCCGAATATACTGGTTCACTGAACAATAACCGCCGCCGAATCGCGGTCCGGCCATTTCGCATTTCCTGGAAGGAGTTATCCATGAACTTGAAACCGTGGCTTGCGTTCGTTTGTGCGGGAATTTTTTCGTCGGCCTACATGCTCGAATGCCGCGGTGAAACCGGCAAGCCGATCCGCGCGGGCATGGTCGGGCTCGACACTTCGCACGCCGTGGCGTTCGCCAAGCTGCTGAAAGATCCCCAGGCCGGCAAGGATTTGGCCGGCTTGGACCTCGTGGCCGGTTATCCCGTCGGCAGTCCCGATATCCCGGATCGGATGAAAGCCATGAAGGAATACACCGAAACCCTGCGGGGCATGGGAGTCGAGATCGTCGATTCGATGGAGGCCCTGCTCGAGCGGGTGGACGTGGTGCTGATCGAAAGCGTCGATGGACGCCCGCATTGGCAACAAGCCAAGCGGGCGATCGAAGCCGGCAAGCCCGTGTTCATCGACAAGCCCCTGGCCGCATCGCTGGCCGACGCCATGCGGATCTTCCGGCTGGCCAAGGAGATGAACGTGCCCTGCTTCTCCTCCTCTTCGCTGCGGTTCGGCATCGGCGCGGAAAAAGTGCGGAACGGCACGGATGACTATGGCAAAATCAAACGCTGCACGGCTTGGAGTCCGTTGAAACTCGAACCGCATCATCCCGATCTCTTCTGGTATGGCGTTCACGGCGTGGAGATACTCTACACGGTCATGGGCACCGGCTGCAAAACGGTTCGCCGCGCCGCGCCGGATAAAGTGCTGGGCGTTTGGGCGGACGGCCGCGAGGGGATTTTTGTCGGCAAGAAAAACTATGGCGCCACGATCGAAGGCGAGAAGCGCGGCGGCGATCTGGGAAAGTACGTGGGCTACGCGCCCCTGCTGGTGGAAATCGTCAAATTCTTCAAGACCGGCAAACCGCCCGTTGACGCCGAAGAAACGCTGGAGATTATCGCCTTCATGGAAGCCGCCGACGCCAGCAAAAACCAAGGCGGCGCGCCGGTGAGCGTCGAATCGGTGATGAAAAAAGCCAGGGAGGAAATCGACCGCGACGCGAATCCCGCCGCGGCGAAATCCGCGGACGCGGCGAAGCCGGTTATTGCCGTGCCGGCGAACGAATCGGCGCTGCAGATCGCCGTCGATCTGCCGAAAGACGCGAAGCCGGCCAATGGCGAACGATGGCAGTTAAAAGAACTCGGCGGCGCCGTCGCGGTTCCCGCGCAACTCGTGCCCGCCCTCTTCGCCGACGGCACGGTCGCCGCCCCGCACGGAAAAGTCGTCGCCGACATTCCGCCTCGCGCCGGTGCGACGGGAATTCGTCGCTTTGTTCTCGAACCGAGCCGGGAGATGCGGAACTCCGCATTTCAATTCGTCGAGCAGGATGCCAATTCGCTCAAGCTCCTTAACGGCGATAAGCCGGTGTTCGTTTACAACCACGGCGTCATCACGAACGAGCGCGTGCCCGCAACCGATTCGCGCCGCAGCCGGGCTTGCTACATTCACCCCCTCTGGGGCTTGAACGGCGAACTGATGACCGACGATTTTCCCCGCGATCATTATCACCACCACGGCATATTCTGGGCCTGGCCGCACGTGGGCATCGGAGATAAACAATACGATCTGTGGGAGTACAGGAATATCCGGCAGCGGTTCGTCCGCTGGCTCGCCCGCGAGACGGGGCCGGTGGCCGCGGTGCTGGGCGTCGAAAACGGCTGGTTCGTGGGCGACAAGAAAGTCATGATCGAGCGTGTTTGGATGCAATGCCGCAACGCGGCCGGCGGCGAACGCTCGCTCGACATGGCCTTGAACTTTATTCCCGTCGGCGAGCCGATCGCGCTCCGCGGCGCCGAGGGGAAAAGTTACGGCGGAATGACGGTCCGGTTCGCCGTCAAGAACTCGAAACAAACCACCATCACCGTCCCCAGCGGCGTCGCCGAAAAAGATCTCCCCGAGACGCCGCTCCCCTGGGCCGACTTGACTTACACTTATCCCGGCGCGTCCGAGCCGAGCGGCGCGGCCTTCTTCGTTCCCAAGGAACACCCCGATTATCCGCCCACCTGGCTCACGCGCCATTACGGCCCCTTATGCATCGGTTGGCCGGGCGTCAAGGACAAAACTTTCGCGCCAGGCAAGTCGATCCAACTCGACTACCGCGTATGGATGCACAAAACGGCCGTCAGCGTGGAGGCATTGAAACAAGCCTACGACGCCTATCTCGCGGCGTCGCAAGCGAGATCGGAATGAGCGTACCTTAGGCGCTGTCCGACAATATACTACCAAATTTCTGTGTAGTAGGCACACTCCGTGTGCCGTAATTCGCGGACGGCACACGGAGTGTGCCTACTACGATTCCGGCAACTTATTGTCGGGCAACGCCTTGGATTTTACCGGCTCGAAAGCCTAGTCGGCGAGATCAACTCCTCGGCTCGCTTTCCACGCCAGCGCGGCGGTGGGACAGGCGGCAACGCACTCGGCGGCGACTTTTTGCAGGGCTTCGCCCAAATGGCGGTCGAGCGGGACGGCCACGCGAACGTCGAAACCGCGTCCGACGAACGTCAGGCCGATCTCTTCGCCGGCTTTGGCGGCGATCTGGATGCACAGTCCGCAATCGATGCACTTGCCCGGCTCGAACAGCACCTCGGCGTGTTGGGCGTCCTGCACGAAGGCGCGGCGATGCCCCTTGAAGCGTTTGGGGTCGGCCCCGTAGATCGCGGAGTATTTTCGCAATTTGCAGGCGTGCAGGCCGCGGCAATCGCAGTGTAAACAACGAACGGCTTGAGAGGCGGCTTCATCGGGCACGTAGCCTTCGGCTAGGCCGCCGGTTGGTTCTTCACGGGTATCCGGCGCTGCTCCCTCGGCGAAGCGTAGGAGTTCCTCCCCTTCCATGCGCCCGATTTTGGTCGTGAAGGGTCGGATTTGGCCCGTAACGGTCGCGCCGCGCAAGAATTGGTCGATCGCCGCGGCGGCTTCCTTGCCGTCGGCCGCGCTGCGGACGACCATCGACTTTCCGCGCACTGCCGTGCCGGCCGCGAAGACCTTGGGACGGTCGGTGCGAAAGATGCCGTGTTCGACGTGAATACCCTTGGTCGTTGCGGCGACGCCGAACGCATCGGCTTGCTCGCGGGCCGCGTGGCCGGCGGCAATCAGCACGGCATCGAAGCGGCCGCACAAATCATTGAAAGCCGCGGCGTTGATCTTTCGATTCAATTGCACTTCCATGCCGAGCCGAGCGATTTGCGCAATTTCGGCCGCGAGCACCTCGCGGGGAAGTTCTTCGGGCGTGGTTTCGCGCAGCAATCGGCCGCCGAGTTCGGCGTTTTCGTCGAGGATCGTGCAAGCGTATCCGGCCCGGGCGAGATAATACGCCGCGGCAAGGCCCGTCGGCCCGCCGCCGAGAATCGCCACCTTCCTCCCGCTCGCGGTTTCGCAAACGGGAAGATAAGGCTCGGCCGTAGCGAGATCGACGTCGGCCACAAAACGCTTCAACAGGCAGATGGCGACCGCGCCGTCGAGTTCTCGGCGGCGGCAAGCCTTTTCGCAAGGGGCGGGGCAGATTCGTCCGAGCACGGCGGGGAGCGCAATGTCGCGCTTCACCGTGGCGATTGCGCCCCGCAGGTCGCCCGCGGCGATCTGCCGCAACATGACGGGGATGTCCATTTCGGCCGGACAGGAGAAAAAGCAGGGGGCCAGGCAATCGCCCAGATGGTCGCTCAAGAGCAGTTCCAAGGCGGTGCGCCGCGCGGCATGAACTTCCGCGGTCTCGCTTTCGATCATCATCCCTTCCTCGACCGCCGTAGCGCACGCCGGGGCCAGCCGCGCGTTTCCGTTGATCTTCACCACGCAGACGAGGCAGGATGCCGAGGCGTCGCAGCCTTCGCGGTAACAAAGCGAAGGAATCTCGATGCCCAATTGCCGCGCGGCACCAAGCACGGTCGTGCCCGCCGGGACTTCGAGTTCGCGATTGTCGATGGTGATCTTGGTCATCCTTCCGCCTTCCCCCTTCCGCCTTCCCCCTTCGGCTCCACCACCACTGCTTTCTCCGGACAAATCTGCAGGCAGGTGTCGCAACGGGTGCATTTTTCCAGGTCGATGGCGTGTTTTTGGTAGGGCGCGAAGGGGATCGCATCGACCGGGCATTGCTGGGCGCAGAGCGTGCAGCCAATGCAATCGTCGGTGATCCGGTAGTCGATCAGCGCCTTGCACTTACCCGACGGGCAGCGGCCGGCCAAATGGGCCTCGTATTCCGCGCGGAAATATCGCAGCGTGGAGAGCACGGGATTGGGCGCGGTCCGGCCGAGTCCGCAGATGCTGCCCGCGCTCACCTGCCGGGCCAACTCGTCGAGCAACTCCAAATCGCCGTGCTTGCCGTGCCCTTCGCAAATGCGGTCGAGGATGTCGAGCATTCGCCGCGTGCCGATGCGGCAGAACGTGCATTTGCCGCACGAGTGATCCTGCGTGAAGCGGAGGAAATAGCGGGCGATATCGACCATGCAATCGGCATCGTCGAGCACGACCAGCCCGCCGGAACCCATGATCGCGCCCATTTCGGCGAGTTTTTCGTAGTCGATGGGCGTTTCGGCCAATTCGGCAGGCACGCAGCCGCCGGAGGGGCCGCCAATCTGCACCGCCTTGAACTTCCGGCCGCCGGCCACGCCGCCGCCGATTTCCTCGACCACTTGGGCGACGGTTACGCCCATCGGCACTTCGATCAAACCGCCGCGGCGAATCTTGCCCGCCAACGCGAAGACCTTGGTCCCCTTGCTCGCGGCGGTGCCCAGCGCGGCGAACGATTTCGCCCCGTTGCGGAGAATCCAGGGAACGAGCGCGTAGGTCTCGACGTTGTTGACCAGCGTCGGCTTTTGCCAAAGCCCGCACTGGGCCGGAAACGGCGGGCGCAAGCGGGGCATGCCGCGGCGGCCCTCGATCGAAGCGATCAGCGCCGTTTCCTCGCCGCAGACGAACGCTCCCGCGCCTTCCTTGATCGAAAGCCGCAAGCTGAAATCGGAATCCACGATCTTTTCGCCGAGGAAACCGCGCCGTTCGCAGATTTCGATGGCTTCTCGAATCCGCTTCACGGCCAGCGGATATTCGGCGCGGATGTAGAAGAATCCTTCCCCCGCGCCGACCGCCCGCGCGGCGATCGCCATGCCTTCGATGATGCGGTACGGAAACGATTCAAGCAACATGCGGTCCATGAACGCGCCGGGATCGCCCTCGTCGCCGTTGCAGAGGACGTATTTCAGTTCTCCCGCGGCGGCGCGCACGGCGGCCCACTTCTTGCCGGATGGGAAACCAGCCCCGCCCCGGCCGCGCAGGCCGCTAAGGTCGATTTCCGCGATGATTTTTTCCGGCGATAATTCCTCGATCGCACGGCGAAGGGCCTTAAAGCCGTCGTGCCGAAGGTATTCGTCGAGATCGGTCGGATCGATCTGGCCGCAATACTCCGTGGCTAAATGCTTTTGCGGGCCGAGGAACGCGCAGACCGGCGGGTCGCGGGCGTCGATGGCATGCCGCGCAAGCGAGTCGCCCGTCTCGTCGCTTGCGAGCCGGTCGAGAAACCGCGAAACCGAATACGCGATCCGGCGGTGCAAACCCTTGGGCTTAAAAGTTTTTAACACGATTGCGGGCGCGTCGTCGGCATTGACTTTGGAAAAGAGTTTTACCTTGCCGCCCGGCGAGACCAATTCGACCAGCGGGGTTTGGTGGCACATCCCCACGCATCCCACGCGCTTGACCGCGGCCGGCGCGCCGGTTTCGGCCAGCACCCGCTCGATCCGCTCGTGGACCTGCCCGCTGCCTTGCGCGACGCAGCAGGAGCCGAGTCCGACGCGGATTTCCCCCAACTCGCCGCTGGGCTTCACGATTTTCGCGGCCTTGCGGACCGCGCCGTTCTGATGTCGTTCGAGGAAATCGTGGAGCACTTCGCCGACCATGGCGGGGGCCAGATGGCCGTAAGTAACGCCGTCGATTTGAATTACCGGGGCCAGCGTGCAGCAACCCAGGCAGGCGACTTTTTCGAGCGTGAAAAGCCCTTCCGAGTCGGTGTCCTCGCCGTTTTGCAGGTGGAGTTGGCGGGCGAGGGCGTCCTGCACCAGGCTCGCCCCTTTCACGTGGCAAGCGGTCCCGTGGCATACGCTGATGATGTATTTCCCCACCGGCCGATGGCGGAACTGGGTGTAGAAGGTCGCAACGCCGGTGATGTCGGCGGGTGTAATCTCGGTTTGCAAACAAATCCACTCGATCGCTTCGCGCGGCACGTACCGATAATGCCCTTGGATCGCTTGCAGCAAGGGAATCACCACGTCCCGCCGGTTGCCCAGGCGGGCGATGGCCTCATCGACGAATTGCAGATCGATTTCGGGCATGGAGTGTGGGCAGTGGGCAGTGGGTAGTGGTCAGAGGGAAGTGTTCTGTGGGGATATAAACTTCGCCGGGGCAGCGGCTATGCGTTAATGAAAAACTGAATACTGTCCACTATGCTCTGTTCGTCCATCGTTTACTGCTCACTGCTCACTGTCCACTGCCCACTTCCCACTGTCCACTCTTATTTCCCAATACAAAACAAATGGTCTTTTCCACGGATGTAAAAGCATCCGTCCTGGAAGGCGGGGCTGGTGAGGCATTCCTCGCCGAGTTGGTTTTCGGCGATCCGTTCGCACTTATCCTTTTTCGGCTCGACCACCCAACCCAGGCCGTTTTTGGCGAAAAGGAACACCCTTATGCCGACGAAACTCGGCGAAGAATAGCCGCCCTCGTCGAACGACTCTTCCCAGAGCTTTTCGCCGCTCTCGGTATCGTAGCAAGTGAGCGTGTTGCTGGCGTCGAAGAGCAGCACGAACTGTTCGTTGGCCAGCGGGCAGCAGGTATCGGGGATGCCGTCTTCGCCCTTCCAAATGATTTTCTTGGTAACTTCGCCTTGGCCGTCGGCGGGAATGGCCGATAGCTCGGCGCCGTCGTTGGCGGTGAAAAACTTTCCGGCAGCAAACGTCGGCGAGGCGCCGATCTCGCCCCGCAGGCAATCGGCCCGCCAAATTTCCTTGCCGTCCTGGGGATCGTAGGCGATGACCCACGGGCTGGCCGCGGTAACGATTTGATCGCGGCCGGCGGCGCGGATCGCGATCGGCGAGGCCCAAGAAGCGGGTACTTCCCTCTTTGCTTGCCAGACGATATTGCCCGTGGCCGAATCGAAGGCATAGAGTTTCGATTTTGCATCTCCTTCGGCGCCCTGGTCGAACTGCACGTAAAGCAGATTTTTGCACATCGTAAGCGAGGAGGAGTATCCGTAGGTGCTGTCGGGGATGCCCAGACCCTTCGACCACGCCGGATTGCCGTTCACGTCAAATCCGGCTAAATCTCCGTTCGCGAAAATGGCGAACACCCGGCGGCCGTCGGTGGCGACGGTCGGCGCGGCATAGCCGGCATCCGGCGGTCGCTCGAACTTTTTACCGCCGAGCGGCGTGGCGGGCACGGCTTTTTGCCAGAGGAGCTTTCCCGTTTTCGCGTCGAAGCAATACACTTCGCGGCGGTTCTCGTCGCCGCCGGAAAGGAACACGCGGTCTTTCCACACAACCGGCGAACTGTTGCCCGGCAGGGGAACGGCGGTCTTCCATCGCAGATTCTTTTCGCTGCCTTCCAGTGCGTTCCATTCGGTGGGGATGTTCTTAAAGGCCGAAACGCCGCGTCCGCCCGGCCCGCGGAAAGTGGGCCAGGCAAGGGCGATTTCTTCGTCGCTGGGAGGCGGCTCCGCGGCGGTATTTTTGGAGCCTGGCTGATTCGCGCCGCCGGCCAGATTCTCCGGGGAGCGATTCTCACCTTTCCGGCCGGCATCGATTGGATTTTTCGATTCGTCGAGCATCGCGGCCAATTCCTCCGTACTGCCTGGCAACGGCGATCGAGACGCGAAGTTCAAAGTCAAAACGGATGCCGCTAAAACGCCGAACAAGCCGGCCACGCCCCACAGGGCGCGGCGCGTCCACTTGGTTTCGGTGTCTTCCAAGGTCAAAAGCGGCTGCAGCTGCGGCAACCGCCGATGCAGCGTAACGGCCGTCTTGCACGCCGCCAGGAAAACGCCCATGCCGATCAGCAGCAGCGCCGCGCCGCCGGCGGCGAATGCCCTCTGGCGGAAGTATTCCCGCCGCAATTCGGTATCGAGGATGCGGATTTGCTCTTTGAGTTCTTCATTTGTGGGCCTTTGCAGAAGCATATTGCGGAAGGCCTTGAAATTGGCCGATTCGAGCGGGTCCTTGGCCGTTCGTCGGCTGTAATCGTAGGCCAATAGCGCGCAAATGACGATTGCCAACACTCCCGCCACGCCCGCCGTCCAGGCGGCAATGCGGAAATAGGTTTCGTTCGGATTAGGTACGTTATTTTGCATGTTTTAATCCAGCGCGGCCCCATGCTCTTGCGCGGGAACCAGGTCAAATCTCTCTCCCCTCTCCCCTCTCCCCTCTCCCCTTTTCTCCTCGGGGCAGTACCAAAAACAACGTCCGCAGGCGACGCAACCCGCACGGTCGGGTTGGTAATCGGCGCGCCGGCGGCGGAGAGAGAGATGAATCAGCTTCACGCCGATCACCAGGCCGACATAAGCCCCGAACCACGCCCCGGCGGCGGCGAACCATTTTCGCAGATCGACGGCCTGTTGATATAACTCCGTCACCGGCCGCCTCGTGTTGCGGAAGGCGTTGACGGCATCGACGGCGAAAGGTTCGTAGGTCAACCCCGCAGGCTCCGCGGTTTCGGCTTCCTTGCGGAGTTGGTCGATCCGCACGTATTCGGCCAGCCGCACCGTCTGATTCACGCGCGAAAGCGGCACTTCGAGCAATTTGCCGAGCAGATAGCCCGCGACCATCAATATCGGCAGCAAGAAGAGCAACAGGCCCAATCGCCGCCGCGATTTATCGCGATCGACCGGCGATTGCGGCACGGTCGGCTCGCGGATCGCGCCGTAAGGGCAAGCGTCTTCGCAGAGCCGGCAGTTGATGCACTGCTCCGGCGGGATTTTCACGTGCCACTGCGAAATGCGGGAGAGCAAGCCCAATATCGCGCCGTAGGGGCATAAATATCGGCAATACGGCCGGCCGACGAAAATCCCCACCAGCAAAAAACATCCCCCCAGCACGAGCATGTTCGCGCCCGCGTTCATCCGGAAAAAACCAACGAACGGATCGTAGCGGCAGATGAGAAACGCCGTGCCGGTGACGGAAAACAATACGGCCAATCCGAGATAGATATAGGCCAATAGCCCGAGCGTATGATCGAGCCAAAGCGGCACGCGGACCGGCTTGAGGGCCGCCAATTCCTGCACGGCCCCCAAAGGGCAAACCGCCGCGCAAAACGTGCGGCCGAAAAAAATCGTGAAGATCAGCGGCAGCGCGAAAAACGCCGCCACGGTCAGCGGAATCGCGTAGTTTGAAGTGCAAACCGCCAACGCGACGTTCTGAATCGCGCCGATCGGGCAGATGCAACCTTCGCGCCAAAAGCCGAGCCACAACAACGAAACGATCGAGAGAATGAAAAGCCCCCGCCGAGAGCGTTTGAATACGGCGAAATACGACGCCAACGAAAGTCCGACGAACAGCGCAGCCAGGTCGAGGTATTCGTAAAACAACGGCGGAGACGACGGCGCAAGCGTCGGCGGCAACTTGTGTTCGCTGAAGTCGGGCGGAGGAAAACGCTCGGCCCCCCACGCGAAGCCGCCTAAAGCAAGGATTGCCAACGCAATCAGAATGATCTTTACCGACGTGGATTTGTTCTTATCGATTAATTTTTTTCGGCCAACGGCCGAGTCGTTCTCCCAGCCCAGGGCATCGCCCTGGGGAAGCGGTTCAGAGATACTTTTTAACGGCCCAACGGGCCAACAATTCAAGGAGAACGGTTGGCCCGTTGGGCCGAGAAGGGCATTCGTTATATACTGTGCCCCAGGGCGTTGCCCTGGGCTGGGCGAACGACTGCCCCGTTGGGGCGAAAGAGCACAAATCCAGGAGATATCATCCTTGGAAACAATCGCGTTTTTTGCGCAGCCGCTCCTCAGCCATCGTCCAAAAAGGAGAGGAAGATATCGACATTCCTTTACATGTTTTTTCACCGGCCGGTTCATGCCTTCGTTTCCCGAATTTTCAAAAGATAGGCATCCTTGGCCGGAACGCGGCTGAACGCCTGCGAGGGGCAGGAAACGGCGATCGCGCATTCGTTGCAGTTTTTGCAGCGGTCGTGCTGCACCTGCAAATAGAGCGAACCGTTGCCGAAGGCGTTGCAGCCTTTCACGCATTTGCCGCAGCCGATGCACAATTCCTTGTCGATCGTGTACTCGAAGTACGGGTCCTCGATAAATTGCCGCCGGATGGCGCCCGTCGGGCAGAGCTGGTTTTCGGCCCCGGTCTTCAGTTCGATCGGCGAAGGCTGGAAGTAGCCGGTGCAGAGATCGCAATAGCCGCACATCGGGAAGCTATGCACGCATTTCACCGCCGATTCGTCGAGCACGCAGTAGGTGGCGCAGTTGCCGCAGGACACGCATTTATGCGGATCGAGCTGCCACGCCAATTCGCCGCTCTGCCCGCGCCGGACGGCTAGCGCGGCGGCCAATCCGCCGATCCCCGCCGCGCCGGCGACGCGCAGCGCGATCCCCACGAAGGAACGTCGATCGAGTTTGCAGGAAGTTTCGGTCATGGAATTTCTATTCGTGCGTTTTTTTCATTGTCGAGTAGTTTAGCCCCCGCGTCCACGCGGGGGCTTTGCCATTTTCACTTTTTTTCGAATATCCGCACTTTACCCGCATTCGGATCGAGTACGATAATTCGCGACTTGCTATCGACGGCCACATCGACGGGCTTGAGCCGCATGTCCTCGCGGGTTTCGGTGGTTGCGGAAAAATTGGGAGCCAAAACGTCGGGGCCGACCACGACGCACTCGAATTTGCCCTCCGCGTCGTAAACTTTCACTCGCGGAATGCCCTTTTCGCCGGTGACGAACCGCCCGTCGGGCAGGATGGCCATCGCCGCCGGATTGCAGCATCCGCAAAAGGCGGCCACATCCAGCCCACGCTGGCCCCATGATAATTCCAAGTGGCCGTCGAAAGTAAAAGCCTCGATCTTGTGCGCGCCGGGATTCACCACCCGCAACAATCCGTCGGGCGCCGCGGCCGTTTCGAAATACGGGCTGGGGATGACGAATCCGCGAATGTTCCGCGCTTCGTCCTTCCCGCCGATGCGCCCCAAAAGCTTCCCGCTTGCGTCGTAACGCCAGACGATGCGATTGCCGGCGTCGGCGGCGAAAACATCTTGCTCGGCCACCGCCAATGAAGTCAGGTTGGCTTTCTCGCCCAGCGATTCCCAGGATATTGCCGGGCCATCGACCGTATCCAGCGCTTGAATGTGGTCTTTCATCCCAAGATAAATGCGGCCGGGGACCGAATGATCCTTTCCCGCGACGGCAACGCACTGCGTCTCGCCCTCGAGCCGAACGGTTTTCACCTCCGTGCCTTGCGGATCGAAGACGGCTAAACCGTCCTTGCCGACGACGTATATTTTATCGTCAATTCCCGCGGCCACGCCGCGCGGCTCTTGCATTTCGAGCGGAATTTCCGCGGTTTGCCGATATTTCACCAAGGCGGGGTCGATCTTCTGGTACTCTTCGAGCGAGTAGTCGAACGCGTCGGGGAGGCGATTGCCTCCATCGCCCGAAGGATCGTTCATCAGCACCACCAAGACGCCAACGGCGATTCCGGCGAGAATCAGCCCGCCGATGGCGAAATTGAGCGGATTGAGTTTCGCGGATGCCGGCATATTATTCCCCCACTTCGATGCACGCCATTTGCGTTAAGTCGCGGAGGATCAGCCTGCTGCCCGCCAACGCCATCGGCGCCCAGGAATCGTGCCCGACAATTACTTGCGACTCCGCTAATTGTTGATAGCCCTTGGGCGATGCTTGGGCGAGCGTGAGCAGGCCCGAATCGTCCAGCACGTAAATCAGTCCATCGGCGATCAGGTACGGCCCTAGGCCGAAGCGATGCTCGGAACCGCTCTTCCAGACCTCCTTGCCGTTCAAGTCGAGGCAGACCAACTGCTTGTCTTTCTCGCGCACGCCGTAGATGTGGCCGTCGAAAAAGATCGGCGTTTGCTGCGTCGAGCCGAAAACGCCGGGCGCGAGCTTAAAAAGCTTCTTCACGTCGATTTTCCCGTTTCGCTCGACGAGTTGCAGCATCATCGCGCCGGAATTGTATCCCCCGGAGCAGAAAATCTTCCCCGCGGGCAAAACGATCGGCGAAGGGCATGTCGCAATGCTGATCTTCCACTCGTTGGTCTCCCACAAAATCTCTCCGTCGTCGGTAGCAACGCCCGCCACGCCCCCTTTGCCGCAATAGACGTACATCTTTTTGCCGGCGAATTCCATCGGCACGATCGACGAGTGAGTCATCGTCCACGCTTGAGGATTCTTGCTCTTCCAAACGATCTCGCCGGTTTTGCAATCGAGCGCGACGAGCAGCGACTCGCCGCCGGGGGCGAGGATCGCCCGGTCGTTGTCGATCAACGGACATTGGCCCGCGTACCACGGAGGCACCGTCGCGCCGAACTTGTCCACCATGTCGATGAGCCAGAAGCACTTGCCGGTTTTCGGATCGAGGCACGAAACGTGGCATTTCGGGCCGAGCGCGACGAGGTATTTCTCGGTTACGGCGGGCACGGTCCGCGACATGCCGTGATTGCGCTTGACGTTGTCGGGATAGCTGAACCGCCAGATCTCTTGGCCGTCGTCGAGTGAAAAGCAGCGGACGGCGTCGGCCGCGGCGGCACGGTCGTAATCGTGAACGTAAACCCTGCCGGCGAATACCGCCGCGCCGGCGTGGCCTTCGCCCAATTCGATCTTCCAATACTTCTTCGGTCCGCCGTCGGGCCACTTTCGTGCCAAGGTAAGGCCCGGTTGGCCGATGCCGTCGAAACGTTCGCCGCGAAAGCGGGGCCAGGAGCCGGGCAATTCGGACGGTTTGTCGCCAAAGGATTGCAGTTTTCCGACGAGCGGCCGGGCGATTTCGCTAACGTCGCTTTTCGGCGGACGATCCAATCCCGGAATCCGCGCTTGCAGATCCTGCCTTGGCCCGATACCGGTCCAAATCACCAGCGCAACCACGCCGAATATGGCCATTAAGCCGGGTAGCAATACGCTGGTTAAAAGACTTTTCATGCGCACTCGGAAGGACCTGACATCGGCCCTGCTTGTAGCCGGGGAAATGTGTTGGGAAAATCCGTCGGGGAAATCTGGGATTGGGGAGTATCTTGCCAATTTTTCCCATCCTTCTTCATACCCCCCCCGAACTCGGATGTCAACCCGATGTCCTTTGATTACGAAAGGTTATACAGTGAAAATCGAGACTATTCTTTTAGCTAATATCGCAGGGCCGATCTACGTCCTCCCCTGGACAGATGGCCGATATTCGCTAAACTCTTAGCTTCATTTTTTCCACATTTTCCCCCGTTCTCCCATAAGGAATTCCGTACCATGGAAAAGCGCGTTTACAATTTTTCGCCCGGTCCGGCCGTATTGCCTCTCAAGATTTTAGAGCAGGCGCAGCGCGACTTGGTCTGTTATCCGGGCGCGGGCTGCTCGATCTTGGAAATCAGCCACCGCTCGAAGACCTTCGATAAAATCATTCTCGGAGCCGAGGCGAACATCCGTACGCTCTACGGCATACCCGACAATTATCGCGTGCTCTTCATGCAAGGCGGGGCGATTTTGCAGTTCGGCATGGTGGCGATGAACTTGCTGCGCGACTCGGGCAAAGCGGCCGATTACATCCTCACCGGCACATGGAGTAAAAAAGCTTCCGAAGAAGCCGCCACGCAGGGTAAAATCAACGTGGCCTTCAACGCCAAGGCGACCAACTACAACCGCGTACCCAAGCAAGAGGAACTCAAGCTCGATCCGAACGCGGCCTACGTCTATCATTGCTCGAACGAGACGATCCAGGGCGTGCAGTACCCCGCGCTGCCGAATGTGGGCGACGTCCCCTTGATCGGCGATTTTTCCTCCGACTTCCTCTCCCGCCCGGTCGATGTCTCGAAATACGGCGTGATGTTCGCCTGTGCGCAGAAGAACGCCGGGCCGGCGGGCGTAACGATGGTCATTATCCGCGACGACCTCGTCGCCAAATCGCCGGCGAACCTGCCTTCGCTGGTCAATTACAAGGTGTTCGCCGAAGGCAAGTCGCTGTTGAACACGCCGCCGACCTTTGCCATTTACATCGTGAAATTGGTTACCGATTGGCTCTTGAACGAGATCGGCGGCCTGGCGAAGATCGCAAAGATCAACGAACAAAAGGCCAACCTGTTGTACGACGCCATCGAGCAGTCGGGCGGCTTTTACACCGCCCATGCCGAGCCGAACTGCTGCTCGCACATGAACGTTCCCTTCCGCCTGGCCAAGCCGGAGTTGGAAGAGCCGTTCCTCAAGGGCGCCGCCGCCTTGGACCTGTGCGAACTAAAAGGCCACCGCTCGGTCGGCGGCTGTCGAGCCTCGATCTACAACGCCATGCCGGTCGAAGGCGTGCAGGCGCTGCGCGATTTCATGCTCGATTTCGCCAAGAAAAACGCGTAAAGCCTATTTCCTAACGCGGCATAGCCGCAACTAATAGTTTAGCCCGGAGCCAACGGCGACGGCGGATGGAGATATCCAACGCCCCTCGCACCCGCCGTCGCCGTTGGCTCCGGGCTAAACGAAATATTTTAAGGAACCGACCATGCAAACCGAAAAACTCGGAGTGGCGATCGTCGGGGCGGGCTGGGTGGCCCACGCGCACGCCCGAAGCTGGATGAAAAACCCCCACGCGCGCGTCGCCTCCGTCTGCGACGTCGATCTCGACCGCGCGCGGCGGTTCATCGAGGAATTGCAGATCGATTGCCCCGCGCGGGACCGCTATGAAGACGTGCTCGCCGACAAGGAAATCGCGGTGGTGGACGTTTGCAGCCCCAGTCATTTGCACGCGCGGCAGGGAATCGCCGCCGCGCAGGCGGGCAAGCATCTGCTCGTGGAAAAGCCGGTCGCACTAACGGTCGAGGAAAACCGCGCGCTGCGCGATGCCGTCGCGCAAGCGGGCGTGAAGAGTCAGGCCAGTTTCGTGCTCCGCTGGAATCCGGCCATCGAAACCTTGAAGTCGCTCGTGCTCCGCGGCGCGATCGGCAAACTGTTTTACGTGGAGGTCGATTATTGGCACGGGATCAAACCCACGCACCACGCCTGGAACCTCTACAGCCGCCGCGAGACCGCCGGCAGCACCATGCTACTGGCCGGCTGCCACGCGGTCGATGCCGCGCGGTGGCTCTCCGGCGACGAAGTCGTCGAAGTGACGGCGTACGCCAACAATTTCAAGGGGCTGTTCGAGTACGAGGCCAACGTCGTGGCGATTTTCAAGTTCCAAAGCGGGATCGTCGGCAAGGTGTCGGCGCTGTTCGATTGCGAAATGCCCTACGCCTTCAACATCGACTTGGCCGGCACCGACGGGACGCTGCGCGACAACCGTATTTGGTCCAAAGGGCTGTTCCCCGGTCAAAACGATTGGGCGACCTTTCCCTGCATCCTGCCCACCTCAGGCGATGTGAGTCACCATCCGTTCGACGGCGAGATCAACCACTTCGTCGAGTGCATTTTGCAGAACCGCGAGTCGCATTGCAACGCGGCCGACTCCTTCCGCACCCACGAACTTTGCATGGCTATCGACCGCTCGATCGCCGCAGGCGGGAAGCCGGTGCGGCTCCCGTTGAGTTCGTAGGGGGACAGCGGAAGACCGCCGCCCGGAAACGCCGTCGAACAGTCCCTGCAAGACCTCGTCGTCCGAATCGGCGGCGTTTGCGGCGAATGAATCGAGCGCCAATTCGCCGCTTTCGATGTTCCCGCCCAGAGGCCATTCAATTGGAAGCTGATGCGGTGTTTGGGGACGTGCCGCAGCGGCAATCCAATTGCCGCAAAAGCTAGGGATTATCAGGATCCGCGATTATATTTTCGCGTTTATCTACCTGTACAGGGGGTGGAAAAGCTCATTTTTTCTCGTTAAGAAGAAAAAGGACTTGACCACTTGGCATACACGACCGATAATTGGACTATACCGCTATTTATGGCACATGCCATAAGAGTGATATGGCTCAATTCTGCGGGATTAGTGGACTATGCCAATGGACTTTACAATTGATCGCGATAGCGACATCCCCGTTTATCGGCAGATCATCGAAAAGATCACCTCTTTAGTAGCTTCTGGGGGGATGAAGCCGGGAGATAAACTTCCTCCGGAGCGAGAATTGGCTCTTCGGCTAGGCATTGCCCGTGGAACCATCACCAAAGCCTACGAGGAACTAGTGCGCAGCGGCATTCTCGAAGCCGCCCAGGGGCGCGGCAGCTTCGTTTCCTCGCGTCAGGACGTTTTTCCCCGCGGCCGAAAGGAAAAGGCCGTCGAACTCATCAATTCCTTGGTCAATGAACTCGATGCCCTGCGTTTTTCTTTCCGTGAAATCAAGAGCATCGTCGATCTGGTGCTGCTGGAGCGCGAGGAGCGAACCGAGCACTTCCACGCGGCGGCCGTCGATTGCAGTCCCGAGGCCCTCAAAATGTTTTGCCGCCAACTCGGATTTCTTTCGCGGATTCGCATCCATACGTTTTTGCTCGACGATCTCGCGCAGGCACCGGACGCGGAAAAAAGACTGGCCGAGTTCGACCTCCTCTTGACCACGACCACGCATCACAGCGAAGTGCTCGGACTGGCGCAGGGGCTGAAGGACCGCATCGTGCAAATGGCGTTTTCTCCCAGCGCGGAGACCATCATCAGCCTGGCGGGGCTGAAGCCTTCGCAAACGTTGGGCATCGTGGTCGAAAGCCCGCAATTTCTCGATATCATCCGCACCAAGCTGGACGACCTTTGCTTGACCAACCGTGCGGACCAACAGTTTATTCCCTGCGACGGCGAACAACTCGACCGCTTCGTTGCGGATAAGGACGTGCTGATCGTGCCGCCGGCCTTCCAGTCGGCATTGGACCGCGAAACGGCGGCGGCGGTCGCCTCGTTCACTGAGGGGGGCGGAAAAATCATCCCCTTCGATTACCAGATCGAACGCGGTTCGCTGGTTTATCTCGAAGAACGCATCAAACTATTATTGGAACGATGAACATTGTTGGGATGGCAGTTGCACTGCCATCCCTTGACGGCAAGTATTCCAGGGGTGGCAGTACAACTGCCACCCCAACAAATTAAGACTGCCATCCCAACGAACTTGATTTGTTGAAACGATGAAAGACACCACGATCATCCTCGGCGTTATCGGCAGCGATTGCCATTCGGTCGGCAACAGCATTCTGGACGCCTTTTTGACCGAAAGGGGCTTTCGCGTCGTCAACCTCGGCGTGATGGTGAGCCAGGAGGAATTCATCACCGCGGCCATCGAGCACGATGCCGCGGCGATACTGGTCTCCTCGCTCTACGGCCACGCCGAGCTCGACTGCGTGGGCTTTCGCGAGCGCTGCGTCGAGCGCGGATTGGAGCAGATCCTGCTGTACATCGGCGGCAATCTCGTGGTGGGAAAACCGTCGCGCGAAGCCATCGAGCAAACGTTCGTAAAGTTGGGTTTCGACCGCATTTTTCTGGCCGGCGACGACCTTGAAACCGCCGCAAAGCGCCTCCAGGCCGACATCGAACGGCAAAAACAAAGCCTTACCTCCACGGAAACGCAGATATCGAATTGCGGAATCGTAAAGTAGCGTGCGTGCAAGTGCGCACCCTACCATTTTCCAACCGACTGAAACCTACACGGCATGAAAACGAAAAAAAATTCCCTCGACGATTTCAACAAAATTCGCCGGCAGGTGCTGCAATCCTGGCCCACCGGCGCGGATGTCCATCTGGACGAAGCGATCGCCTATCAGCAGGCGATTCCCGATTCCAAGCGGTTCGCCAAGGCAATGGCCGAGGCGAAAGCGCGGAATACGCTGCTTACCCAGCCCCGGGCGGGCGTCGCGCTGGTCGAGGAGCACATCCGCTTGCTCAAGTATCTCGAAACCGAAGGCGGCGCCGATTTGCTGCCCACCACCATCGACGCCTACACCCGGCAAAATCGCTATCGGGAAGCCGCCAAGGGAATCGAAAAATCGACCGCTTCCGGCGTCTCGATGCTCAACGGATTCCCGGCCGTCAATCACGGGGTCGAGCAATGCCGTCGCGTAACGGAGAGCCTTTCGCGCCCCGTTCAAGTCCGCCACGGCACCCCGGACGCCCGCCTGCTGGCCGAAATCACCTTGGCGGGCGGATTCACGAGCTTTGAAGGGGGCGGCATCTCCTACAATATCCCTTACGTGAAAAACGTTCCGCTCCGCAAAACCCTCACCGATTGGCAATACGTCGATCGGCTCTGCGGATATTACGAGGAACACGGCGTGGCGATCAACCGCGAACCGTTCGGCCCGTTGACCGGTACGCTCGTTCCGCCGTGCATCAGCCACGCCGTGGGCATCATTGAGGGATTCTTGGCCTTGGAGCAAGGGGTAAAATCGCTCTCGCTCGGCCACGGCCAGGGGGGAAACCTCGTCCAAGATGTCGCAGCCGTGATGAGCTTGAAGTCGCTGGCCGACCGGTTTTTCCGCGAGGCCGGCTTTGCGGATTTTGAATTGACCACCGTCTTCCACCAGTGGATGGGCGGTTTTCCCGTCGATGAGTCGCGAGCCTTCGGCGTCATCGGCTGGGGCACCGTTGTCGCCTGTTTGGCCGGGGCCGACAAGATCATCGTGAAGACCCCGCACGAAGCGATGGGCGTTCCCACCAAGGAGGCCAACGCCCAGGGCCTCAAGGCCACGAAACAGATCATCAACATGTTCGGCGAGCAGCGAAACCTCGATATCGCCGCCGTCGAACGCGAGAAATCGGTAATCGAACGCGAAGTCAATTGTATCCTCAAGAAAGTCATCGAACTGGGACGCGGCGATATCAAGGAAGGCACGATCGCCGCCTTCGAGGCCGGTGTCCTCGACGTTGCCTTCGCCCCCTCGACCCAATGCCGCGGAAAAATCCTGCCCATGCGCGATAACGAAGGATACATCCGGCTCTATAACCATGCGGGAATACCGCTCGACGACGACCTCGTCGCCTACCACCGCGAACGCCTCGAACAACGCGCGAAACACGAAAAACGCAATATCTGCTTTCAGATGATCACCGACGATATTTACGCCATTTCCAAAGGACAACTCGTGGGAAGGCCGCGTTGAGAAGGGGGAAGGCGGAGGGATCAGCCGCTCGCGGCTTCGCAAAGAACCGCCATTTACTCCTCGTTCCCACGCTCCGCGTGGGAACGTAATTCCGCTTGTGCTTCCGCGTCGCCGATGTGCTAACCGACGTTGAATTATTCACCATTTCCATGGGGCGCAGGAGCGTCCGGCAATTGCGTTCCCACGCAGAGCATGGGAACGAAAAGTTTACCATGAAAATCCAAAGAGCCATCTTCGCTAAGGGCGCCTCGGCGTTCTTCTTCGACGACCAGCGGGCAATCCGCAAAGGAGCGGCCCACGACGGCTTTTTCTACGAGGGAAAATGCGTTACTCCGGGCTTTACGCGCATCCGCATGGCCGGCGAGAGCATTTCCGTGATGCTGCTGCTGGACGACGGCCAGATCGCCGTGGGCGATTGCGCCGCGATCCAGTATTCGGGTGCGGGCGGGCGCGATCCGCTGTTCTTGGCCGACGATTACCTTCCTTTTTTGGAAAAGCATCTCCGCCCGGCCTTGGAAGGACGGGAAATCGAGAGCTTCCGTTCGATGGCCGCCGCGCTTTGCGGCGGTGAAATCGACGGCCGCCACATGCACACCGCCTTGCGCTACGGTGTTTCGCAAGCGTTGCTGGATGCCCGGGCCAAAGCTCTGCACAAATTGCGCTGCGAAGTGATCTGCGAGGAATACGGATTGCCGATCAATCCCGAGCCGGTGCCGATTTTCGGCCAAAGCGGCGACAATCGCTACGAAAACGCCGATAAGATGATCCTCAAGCGGGTCGATGTCCTCCCGCACGGTTTGATCAACAACATTGAAGAGAAGCTCGGCCGCGACGGCGGCAAGCTCAAGGAGTACATCCACTGGTTAAAACATCGCATCGATCGGTATAAACCTTGCGACGATTATAATCCCGTGTTGCATATCGATGTATATGGGACCATCGGAATGATATTTGATAACAACCCATTAAAAGTTGCAAAGTACATTGATGATTTACAATCCGAAGCCTGCAAATATAAACTCTATATCGAAGGGCCGGTCGATATGGAGGGCAAACCGCGGCAGTTGGAGGTCTTCGGCAAAATCAAGGCGGAATTGCGCCGCCTCGGCTCGCCGGTGAAGATCGTCGCCGACGAATGGTGCAACACGGTCGAGGACGTGCGCGATTTCATCGCCGCCGACGCCTGCCACATGGTGCAAATCAAAACCCCGGTCCTCGGCGGCGTCCAGGAAACGATCGAAAGCGTGCTGTATTGCAGGGCCGCCGGCATGGAAGCCTATCAAGGCGGAAGCTGCAACGAGACCGACGTTTCCGCCCAATGCTGCGTCCACCTGGCCATGGCTACGCATCCCCAGCAGATGCTGGCCAAGCCCGGCATGGGCTTCGACGAAGGCTTCGCCACCGTAAAAAACGAAATGCAGCGAATACGTGAAGTGCTGAAGGGATTAGGGATTAGAGATTAGAGATCAGAGATCGGGGATTAGAGATTAGAGATTAGAGATTTGAGATTAGAATCCACCTTCCGCCTTCCATTTTCCGCCTTCCGCCTTCCGCCTTCATCATTCATCATTCATCACTCATCACTCGCCCCCATGCCGAACGCCGAATTCCGCGTCCTCTCTCCGACCGCGATCCTGGGCTACGGTTTCCCCGAAGAGTCCTTCATGGCGGGCGTCGCGCGGAGACCGCACTTGATCGCCTGCGACGCCGGCTCGACCGATCCGGGACCGTATTATCTCGGCAGCGGCAAGTCCTTCACCAATCGGGCCTTCGTCAAGCGGGATTTACGCTACATGCTTGTCGAGGGCTTGAAGCTCGGCGTACCAGTGGTCGTCGGCTCGGCGGGCGGATCGGGCGCCGCGCCCCATTTGGCCTGGTGTCGCGGCATCCTCGAAGAAATCGCCCGCGAGGAAGAATTATCGTTCCGTCTCGGCGCAATTGCGGCTGACATCGATAAGGCGGCGGCGAAGGCCGCCCTCCGCGTCGGAAAGATTCGGCCCATGCCCTTCGCGCCCGAACTGACAGAGGAAGCCATCGACGCCTCCTGTCACCTCGTGGCGCAAATGGGCGGCGAGCCGCTGGTGAAAGCTTTCCAAGCCGGCTGCAACGTGATATTGGCGGGCCGGTGTTACGATCCCGCGAACTTCGCCGCTTTGCCGATCGCGCTGGGATACGATCCGGGATTGGCCATCCATTTGGGAAAAATTCTCGAATGCGGGGCGATCGCTGCCTCGCCCGGCAGTGGGGCCGACTGCGCTTTCGGCACGCTCACCGGCGAGAGTTTCATTCTGGAAGCATTATCGCCCGCCCGGAATTTTACCCGCGAATCGGCGGCCGCGCACACGCTTTACGAAAAGTCCGATCCCTACCGTCTGCCCGGCCCCGGCGGCGTACTGCATTTGGAAAATTGCAGCTTCGCTGAACTTGGCGACGGCCGCGTCGAAGTCCGCGGCAGCCGGCACGAGAACACGTCGCCTTACCGCGTGAAGTTGGAAGGGGCTAGGAAGGCCGGTTTCCGCGCGGTGAGCATCGCCGGCAGCCGCGATCCGATCTTCATCGCCAAGATCGACGAAATCCTGCATGCGGTCCGCGCGCAAGTAAGCACGATGATGCAAAATACCGTTCCCGGCTCGATCATTTTCCACGTCTATGGCAAAGACGCCGTGATGGGGCCGACCGAGCCGGAAAAAGTGAACCATTCGCACGAGATCGGCATCGTCATCGAGGCCGTGGCCCCCACGCCGGAAGCCGCCGATACCCTGCTAAGCGTTACGCGCTCCACGCTCTTACACTACGGCTACCCCGGCCGCATCTCGACGGCGGGCAATTTGGCCTTCCCGTTTTCGCCGTCCGATATCGCGGTGGGCGACGTATACGAGTTTTCGGTCTATCACCTCATGGAAATCGAACGCCCCGACGATTTCCCCTTGCAAATCGTGAATTTCAAACGCGGAAGGATCGAATCGTGAAGAAATCAGTAGATGTAGGTTATGCTTTAGCATAACTTTCATCCACTTTTTGTTATGCTAAAGCATAACCTACCTAGCTCCGGGCTAAACGAAAACTTTGTCGGAGGCTCGAATCATGAAAAAAAACATCCAAGAAGCGGCCCGGATCATCCGCTCGAAAAACTCCGGTCCCTACGAACTGACGCTCGATATCATGTTCAAAAATCGCCGCTATTTCGACCTCTTCCGCGCGGAAAATATCATCAATCCCGAATTGATCTGCCGGCTCTATCGCATCCCGCAATCGGATATTCTAGGCATCCTCTATTTCGAGCCGGCCCAAGCCGTTAAAATAACCATGAAGCGCCGCATCCCCTCCGGCGCGCTCGGCGATGGCGATATTTACGGCGCGCAGCAACATGCGCCGCTGTTGGAGATCGAATTCGAGGAAAACTGACGGAGTTGCAGCATGGCCGACCAAATCCCCAACGAACCTTCCCCCGCTCCCAAGCCGTTTCGAGCGACCGCGCACTATTACGAAACGCTCATGTACGCGGCCTACTACGCGCCCCGCGGGCGGCTGCGGCTGTACATGGTCGCCAGCGAGTTGGCGCACCGTTATTTATATCCGACCGATCTGGTGGTGGGCATCATCGGCGCGGAAGGATCGGGTAAATCGACGCTCATCAAGGGCCTCTTTCCCGGCCTCGAATTGACCAACGACGACGACGGCGTGAATCTGCAGCCCACCCCGATCTACCATTTCTCGCCCGACAATTACTTCGCGCCGCATACGTTCCACGTCGATGTCCGCTACGAGTCGGCCTTCAAGCAGCGATTCGAGATCGTCGAGGCCATTACCAAGGCGGTTTCGCACGGCCGCCGCGTGGTGATCGAACACTTCGATTTGATCTACGACGCCCTGGGCTACAACGCCCAGATTCTCTTCGGCATCGGCGAGGAGATCATCGTTTCGCGGCCCAACGTTTTCGGGCCGTTTCCCGCCGCCATCAAGGCCGTCGTCGATAAGACGATCAAGTACCGGCTGATGGCCCATTCCGCCGAGGACATCACCGCCATGGTGCTCGAGCGCGATTACAACTACCGCATGCCGATCCATCATTCCGACGTGAAGCACGGCTTCGTCCTCAATTTTCCCACCAAGCCGGAGATCGATCTCAACGAATTGGAAGCGAAAGTCAGGGAAATCGTTAAACAGGACTTGCCAATCGTCTCGGAAGGAGAAGAGGGCATTCTCGTCGGCGAAAGCGCAATCCCCTGCACCGGCCCGCGAACCCACGTGCAGCGCACCGGCCAGATCAAGAACTTCCGCCTCGTGAAAAAATTCAGCTATCACCCGATCTCCAAGGAATACATGCTCATCGGCATCGTCGGCCCCCGCGAGCAGGCCGGTTACGACCAGCTTTCGCGGGATATCGATGCGTGAGGGGAGGGGAGAGGGGAGAGGGGAGAGAAAAAACGAATCGTTTAGCCCCCGCGTCCACGCGGGGGAAAGCTTGGGAAAATACCATGAACCTCGCAAACCTTTTCAATAAAAACTTCACTTCGGGAAAAACCGCTTTCCGGCGTCTCGATTTCGACGGCGTGCGCCTGGAATCGTTCGCCGGCCGATCCGTCCTGCGCATCGAACCAAAAGTCTTGGAATTATTGGCCCAAGAGGCCTTTCGCGACGTGAATTTTCTGCTCCGCACGGGCCATCTCGAAGCCTGGGCGGCTGCGCTCGACGATCCCGCGGCCTCGGCGAACGACCGCTTCGTCGCCGCCGCGCTCTTGAAAAACGCCGCCTTGTCGGCCGAAGGCGTCTTGCCCCTCTGCCAGGATACCGGCACCGCGACGGTCGTGGCTTTCAAGGGGGAATCGGTCTTCACCGGTTGCGAGGATGCGGCGGAACTGGAAGCCGGCATCCGCGAGACCTACGCCACGCGGAATCTGCGATTTTCGCAGGCCGGCCCTTTCTCCATGTTCGAGGAGCGGGATACCGGCAATAATCTCCCCGCCCAGATCGATATTTATGCGGCCCCCGGCGCCGAGTATCAATTTCTATTCGTCGCCAAAGGGGGCGGTTCGTCGAACAAAACCGCGCTCTTCCAGGAAACCAAGGCCCTCCTGAACGAGGAATCGCTCGCGAAATTCTTGCGCGAAAAAGTCAAGGCGTTGGGCGTGGCCGCTTGCCCGCCGTATCACCTGGGCCTGGTGGTGGGAGGAACGAGTCCCGAATTTAACCTGAAAATGCTGAAACTCGCCACGGCCGGCGCACTCGATCTTATGCCCGACGAAGCCGACGGCCGCGGCGAGCCGTATCGCGACCGCCCTTGGGAAAAGCGCCTTTTGGAAATCGCCGCGGAAACCGGACTGGGCGCGCAGTTCGGCGGAAAATACCTGGCGCTTTCCGCCCGCGTTATTCGCTGCGCGCGGCACGGCGGAAGCTGCCCGGTGTCGCTGGGGGTTTCGTGCAGCGCGCACCGCAACGCGCTGGCGAAAATCTCCGCCGACGGCATTTTTTTAGAAGAGTTCGACCGCAATCCCGCCCGCTTCCTGCCGCAGGCTCTGGAGGTGCTGAAAAAAGCCGAAGACGCTGTGTCGGCGGCGATCGATCTCGACCGGCCGATTCGCGAAGTCTGCCGTTCGCTTTCCCGTTTTCCTTCGGGCACGATGGTGCTGCTCTCCGGGACGATGATCGTCGCCCGCGACGCCGCGCATGCCCGATTTTACCAACTCCTGCAAGCAGGCCGTCCGCTGCCGGAGTATTTGACGCGGCATCCGATCTATTACGCCGGCCCCGCCGAAACGCCACCGGGCTGCGTCATTGGCAGTTTCGGACCCACGACCGCTCAGCGGATGGACGGCTACCTGGCTGATTTCATGGCTCAAGGAGCATCGCTCGTCACGCTTGCCAAGGGAAATCGCTCGCTGGCGGTTACCGAGGCCTGCCGCGCCCACGGCGGATTTTATCTCGGCACCATCGGCGGCGCGGCTGCGCTCTTGGCGAAGGAGAACATCACCGCCAGCGAAATCGTTGACTACGCCGATCTCGGCATGGAAGCCGTCCGCCGCATCCAAGTGAAGAATCTGCCCGCGTTTATCATTGTGGATGATAAGGGGAATAATTTTTACCAGTGACTATTTTTGCGGCGTTCGGTCGCCATTATCGGGCAAATAATTTATTCGCTTTATTCGCAGATCAAATCCGCAAGGACCGGTAGATGTTCGGAGCCTACGGAGGGGCCGATCCAGCATCGTGCGGGCGTGATTTTGGGGCTGCACAGAATATGGTCGATGCGGACCCCGAACGGGATGTTGCGAACCTCGCACTCGAAGGTGCGGCCGAAGCCGAATCCGGCGCGCGAAAAGGCATTTCGGTAAGACGACCAATGATCGCGGTAGATCGCGCTCTCCGTCGGTGCATTGAAGTCGCCGGCGAGAATCAACGGAGCGGAAAATTTTTCCGCAATCTCCTTCACCGCCGACGATACTTCCCAACGAAGGCGGATGTCCTGCCGCAGGAATTGTTTTCTCGATAACCTGATCCCCGTTCGGCGGTCCAGCACGTTGGATAATCCGTATCGCGGACTGGGAAAATGCACGCAGCCGATGATCAACTGGCCGGCGGGAGTATCGGCGGCGTAGAACGCCGCATGTTCCCGCGCATAGTCGTGCGGTGGTTCGGGGCCGCTTAGCTCGTCGATTTCGCGAAGCGGGAATCGCGAGGCCACGAGCAATTGATCGCCGTGCAGCACTCGGTACTCCGTCAGCGCCGCTTGAACCGCTTCATAACGGCAATCCTGCAAGGCGATGAAATCGGGCTTTTCCCGCGCAATGAGAAACCGCAAGGCTTCGAGATCGCATTCCTCGTAATGCAAGTTGCAGGTGAGCACTCGGTAGCCGGTTCCCGCCGGCGCGAAAGGCCGACCCCAAGGAAGCCGGAAGTCCATCACGGGAAATAGGAGCATGACGATCCCCAGCAGCAGTACCGGCCAACGGCGGCGATCCCAAAACAAGCAGAGCGGAACCAACGCCGGCAGGGGCAAGGAATAAATCCAGCGGGGGCTGAAAAGCATCACCGTCCCAAACCACCAGCGGTCGGCGAGAAAACGCAACGCCGCCCAAACCAGCAGCAAGCTCAGCACGTAAAGCCACGGCAGCGCAATCGCGCTCCCGCGCAAGAATGTCCTTAGCGCCCGAGAACGCGGGGTGCAAGTCGATCTTTGCAGTTCCACCAGCCGCCGCGCGATCTTGCCGCAATCCGTCGGTGGTTCGGCATCGGGTGCGCCCGCTCGCGCTTCGGCATTCGATGGAAGCTTAGGTTTCATTTGGCCCAGCCCAACGAACGTTCCACCGCCTCCTGCCAGCGCGCATACAGGGCTTCCCGGATGCCGGAGGGCATGGCGGGCGCAAATTCGCGGTCGAGCGCCCAATTTCGGGCGATTTCGGCGGTGTCTTCCCAAAATTTCACCGCCAAGCCGGCAAGATACGCCGCGCCCAACGCGGTCGTTTCGGCGACTTGCGGCCGGCGAACGCGGACCCCGAGCAAATCGGCTTGAAACTGCATCAGGGCGTTGTTCGTCGAAGCGCCGCCATCGACTTTAAGCTCCGCCAGTTCGATCTCCGCGTCCTTTTCCATCGCCCGCAGCACGCCGCACGTCTGGTAGGCCATCGATTCCACGGCCGCCCGCGCGATGTGCGCGGCGGTCGTTCCGCGGGTGAGTCCGACGATCGTCCCGCGCGCGTAGGGGTCCCAATACGGCGCCCCCAGTCCCACGAATGCCGGCACGAAATACACGCCTGCCGAATCGGGAACGCCGGCGGCGAGTTTCTCCACGTCGATCGATTTTTCGATGACGCCCAATCCGTCGCGCAGCCACTGCACCACCGCTCCCGCGATAAATACCGATCCTTCCAGGCAGTAGGCGATTTTTCCATCCAGCCCCCAACCGATCGTCGTGAGCAAATTGTTTTTCGAGGCGACCGGTTTTTCGCCGGTGTTCATCAGCATGAAGCAACCCGTGCCGTAGGTGTTTTTCACGCTCCCCGGCGCGAAACAAGCTTGCCCGAAAGTGGCTGCTTGCTGATCGCCAACGATGCCGGTAATAGGAATCGGCCTGCCGAACCATTCGGGCGACGTTTCGCCGAAATAACCGCTCGACGGTCCCGCCTCCGGCAGCATCGCCCGAGGGATGCCGAGAATCGCCAGCAGTTCGTCGTCCCAATCCAAAGTATGGATGTTGTAAAGCAGCGTGCGGCTGGCGTTGCTGTAATCGGTGTGGTGGCAGCGCCCGCCCGTCAATCGCCAAAGCAGCCAGGAATCGACGGTGCCGAAAAGAATCTCGCCGCGCTCAGCCCGTTCCCGTAGGCCGTCTTGCGAATCCAAAAGATATTTGATTTTCGTGCCGGAGAAATAGGCATCCAACACCAATCCGGTTTTCTCGCGGAAGAGCGGTTCAACGCCGTCGGCCTTGAGCTTTTCGCATATCGGCGCGCTAATGCGGCTTTGCCAAACGATCGCGTTGGCCACGGCCTTGCCGGTTCGCCGATCCCAGAGAATGGTCGTCTCGCGCTGATTGGTAATGCCCAGCGCGGCGACGTCGTCGGCCGCAAGCGACGCCTCGGACATTGCCCGCCGCGCTACTTCCAATTGCGAACTCCAAATCGCCTCGGGATCGTGCTCGACCGCGCCCGGACTGGGCAGGATTTGCGGAAATTCCCGCTGCGCTTTGGACAAAACGCTCCCGTCGCGGGCGAACGCGATCGCCCGGCTGGAGGTCGTCCCTTGATCGAGAGCAAGAATGCAGGAGGCCATGAGGGAACGCCGTTCGTTATTTGCCGTGGACTTCGGTTTACTTCCGCTTGAAATCGAATACGCCGGTCGGATCGATCTGCTTCAAGCCTTTGGCCTGGCCGTTCTCAACGACGAACTCGACCACCAAATCGGCATTGTGCGCGACCTTGAATTTGAGGCCCTTGTAAGGCACGAGCCTGTCGCCGGGTTGGCCCGGCAGAGACACGGATAGCTCGCCGCCTTCCAGCGCCACGCGAAACCGCGCCCCCGACGGCGCTTCGTAGGTTCCCGCGAGTTGCTTCGCGAGTTGGGGATCGAGCGTTTTCGGCTTGCGCGTGAAGACGGCCTCGACCTCCTCCAGGTTGAAAACGGCGGTGTCGATGTCGCCTTGCGGATTGGCGCCGAATTTCACCGACCTCATGCCGAAAAGCTCGTCGTTGGGCGAGTCGAAGCGGTCGTAATGGAAGTGCCGCAAGGGAAGCGCTTCCTTGTGGAAGTCCGACACGAGTTGCCCATCCTTCAGTTCGATCTTCAAAATGCCGAAGGCGGGATTCTCGTATTCGCCTACATAATCGGCCAGGGGATGCGAAGGCTTGGTGCCGGGAACTTGCCCCGCGCCGGCCTGCGCGCGGCCCTCCTTGTCGGCCTGCTTGTCCTTATTCCGCGCCGCCGACATCCGCTCGCTCCAAGGCGTCCGGTCCATGCCCAACAGCCGTTCGTAAACGTTGTAGCTCACGAAATTGTAGAGCTTTGAGCAATGGTCGCCGATTACGAAAACGATGACGCCCATTTTCTCGTGCGGCATGAAGGAAATCTGCGAATGAAAACCGCCCAGGTCGCCCCCGTGGTAAGTCAGCAGCCGCCCGCGGTACGAGGCGGTCATTCGTCCCATCCCATAAGACGGATTCAGAATCTCCCAAAATCCCATCGTTTCGCCCAGCGTATTGGGCATGGCGATGGCGGGCTGCAGCGTGGCCCGCAGCGCGTTCGGGGGCAACACCTGCTTGCCTTCGTACTTCCCCTCGTTCAACAGGGCGATCAGCCAATGCGAGACGTCCTCGATGTTCGAGATGATCGCGCCCGCCGGCGCCAAGCCCTGGGTGTCTTCGTAGTACGGCATCTGGAAGAGTTCATCCGTGTCGCGCTTCTCGGTGAACGGCACGCCGTGGTCGGGCTGCTTCAACATCTCGTCGATCGAATACAGCGTGTTTTTCATCTCGAGCGGCAGGAGGATTCGCTCGCGGACAAACTCCTCCCACGTCTTGCCGCTCTGCAACTCGATGAGTTGCCCCGTCGCGGCGTACATCAAATTGTTGTAGAGATAGAGTTGCCGCATGGGCACCCGGGGTTCGAGGTATTTCAACCGCTCGAACATCTCTTTCCGGGTGAAGTCCGACTTGTACCACATAGCGTCGTGCCGCGTGATGCCCGTCCGATGTCCCAGCATGTCGCGCACGGTTACCGTATTGTTGAGCGCATCGTTGAAGAATCGGATCGCGGGCACCGAATTGCGGACCGGCTCGTCCCAGGTCAGCTTGCCTTCCTCGACGAGCATCCCCGCGGCAATCGCCGTGAACAGCTTGCTGTTCGAGGCGATGGGGCAAAGCGTCTTCGAGGTGATGGGCAATTTTTTCCCGTAGTCCCGGTAGCCGTACCCCTTGGCGAACGCGAGTTTGTCGTCGCTCACGATGCCCACCGCCACCGCCGGGGCGTTCCAATCCTTGAGCACCTTTTCCATGTAGCCGTCGAAACCTTCAAGTTTCTTGGCGATTTCCCGCTCGTCGGCCATCAAAGCCGGCGAATGAGCCAGAGCCAAAAAGCCGAAGATCAACGCTACCAGGAAAAACTTCAAAATATTTCGATCATCGATTATTCTTGTACACATGTTGGACCGTCCTTTCGAGGGAATGACTCGACTCTTTAACAGTGCAAACGACGCCATCTCGGCATGGGGAGATGGAAAATCGCTCAAGTTGCGCAAACATTTCATTTTATCCTAGGCAATAAAATAAAAAAGGTGCTGCTTCCGCGTTTGTCGCTATTTCGGACCGAGATATTTCGACAACCGTTCCAACACGCGATTCATCCGCGCCGGCGAGATGCTGCCGATTCTGCCCGAAAGTTCCTTGGCATCGGTCGAAAAGAGATAGCTCAAGCGGATGGCCGACGGACGATGCAAGCCGGAAGATGCGTAATCCACGTCCCGGGAATCGATCAACTCATCCCAATCGGGTTGAAGTTCACGAAGCTGCGTGCTGATGCCGCAAAGCAAAACGTTCTGGTACGGGCCCGGCAAGCGCGCGAGCACGAGCGCGGGGCGGAGCTTGGGAGGTCCGCCCGCCATCTGCGGAAGTTGAAGAAGAACGACGTCGCCCGGCTTCATGGTTGCGATTCGGGAAGAAGATCGTCGGCCGAGTACACCGGCTCGTCGGGTCCGTACGCCTTGGCGAACTGTTCGCGGCCGAAACCTCGCCATGACTCGCGCCGTTCGCGCCAACTAAGATACTGGGCATACTCCAGTAGTTCATCTTGCCGGGATTCCGGCAAATGAACGAAAATCTCGGCAAGGGCTTCTTGGACAGTCATGACGGTTTGTCTCCCGAAATTCGACGAAGTGCCCCCAAACTCACATTCTAATTATACAAAGGAACTGGCATTATATCCAGGCAGAAAAAACGCCCCCCAGAGCGGTCAGGGCATCGCAAATAATGCCTCGGTCGCTAGGGAGGGCGCTTAAAGGCGCTAAAAAATCGGATTTATCGCCCTTGGCCCATCATGCCCGGTCGGACGCGCTTCTGCACGTCGGTTTCCAGCACGCCGAAGGTCGCTTCGTGCCGTTGGAGGGTGAGTTCCAACGCGCGAAGCATCCGCTTGGCCGTGTAGAAATTCGTGATGATCCGCTGGGTGACCGGAATCGGATGGGTGGGAACGCCGACCGGCTGCGGATTCAATCCGAAGTCGATGATCAGTTCTTCGGGCGTGCCCGTTACGCGGCAGAAATTCGCGTACAAGGCGAACACCTTCGAGTCGTCGATCTCCAATTGCATCCGCTGCGGTTGCGGCGGTTGGGGCGTTTGCGTTTCGGCGGGAGGCGTGTTTTCGCCTTCGAGTTTTTCGGTTGCTTCGCTCACGGATTGCTCCTTTTGTAGTGGTTATATCGCATATTCAGAATACATTTCCGAATCGACTTCGAATCTTTGCTCGCCGATAGTAGATAGCATCCAACGGTGTCCGTTTGCGGACATTGAGCAATTATAGCATACGAAAATCAGATGGTTATCCCCATTGTGCAGTTTGTTTTATACCACCTCGGAAAAAACTGCATAGCCCCCCCTAATCCGCATTATTCGGAAGGCGAATTGTAGAAGCGGCATCTTGCCGCTATTGCCTAAAATGCGGCAGGATGCCGCATCTACAATCATTCCCCCTAATATTTGGCCGCAGGCCCTTCGAATCCGATGGATTGGAACGATTTTGCCTTGACCACGTCCACGATCTTGATCGCGACAATCTGGGCAAAGGCCAGGATGATCGTGCGGGCGCCCAACGAATCGGGCGTTTGCCGTTCCAATAACAAAAGGTTGGAACTGGTCCAAAACGCCGAAAAGGGAATTTGTTCCCCAAAAGACGTTACCACAATGCCCCGCCGCTGCACTTCGGAAGGCCAATGCGCGAAAAAATCTCGCCAATTTTCCAAAACGGATGACATCGGTCGAATCGTTTTCAGGGAATCTGGATAAATCCAAGTATGTTGACTAAATCCGTGCTATTTCTTTCCGCACGAGGAATGCCCGGTCCAAGTGAGTCCGGGCTTTGCTTAACCATAGCTTAAAATTCAGGTAACCGTTCACAAGGGACTGTCCCGATTTTCGCGGCGGAAAAAGATGATGGCGCCGTAAAAGTGCTTAATCGACGCGAAAATGGGACTGTCCCCCTCGCGCCGCGGGAAGGGGACTGGTCCATGTTTTCGGCCTACCGTTTGTCCACAAATTACGTTTTCACTCCGAAAAATGGAACAGTCCCCGACCGGGGCGTGAACGCTTAGTACCTGTCCAGTATCAAGACCGCGTTTTGTTCGTTGCGGACACGGTTTGGTTGGCGATTCTGCGAGGCGGGAGCCTCGCGGACATTGCGTTCCCAGGCGGGAGCCTGGGAACGAGAAAATCGCGGAGTT
>JADLEL010000009.1 GCA_020846145.1 Pirellulales bacterium
CCCCATTCCCAACGCTGGGCCAATATCCCCTGCGCCCTCTTCGGCATCGGCTTGCTCGTCGTCGGCTGGGGCGCATTATTCGGCTTTTTAACCATAAAATAACACTCGTTCCCAGGCTCCGCCTGGGAACGCACTGTCCGCAAGGCTCCGCCTTGCAGAATTGTGGAACAACGTAGTTCCCATAACATTTTATAAGAGAAAGTTTTTCAAATAGTTACCGTTTAAGAGCACCGGCGAGGCAGAGCCTCGAAAACAGTGTGTTCCCAGGCAGAGCCTGGGAACTAGTTGACTCTCCCCTCTCCACTCTCCCCTCTCCCCTTAAAAAATGCCCAAACCACGCGTAATGATCGTCGGCGGAGGATTGGCCGGGCTGGCCGCCGCCATGAAATTGGCCGAGCTCGAATGCGACGTGGGCCTGATGAGCCTGCTGCCCGTCAAACGCGCGCACAGCGCCTGCGCCCAGGGCGGCATCAACAGCGTGAACAATCTCACGCAGCAGCTGGGCGATAACGAGTGGAAGCATTTCGACGACACCGTCTATGGCGGCGATTTCCTCCAGCACCAGCCGCCCGTCAAGGAACTCGCCTACTGGGCGCCGAAGATCATCGACCTCATGGACCGCATGGGCGTTACCTTCAACCGCACGCCCGAAGGTTTCCGCGATCAGCGCCGCTTCGGCGGCACGCTCTACCGCCGCACCGCGTTCGCCGGTGCGACCACCGGCCAGCAACTGCTCTACACCCTCGACGAGCAGGTCCGCCGCTGGGAAGTCGGCGGGAAGGTTACGAAATTCGAGTTCTGGGACTTTTTGGGGCCGGTTCTCGACGACGCCGGACGCTGCCGCGGCTGTGTGGGACAAGACATGGTTACTATGGAAATCCACGCCCTCCCCTGCGACGCCGTGATTCTCGCCAGCGGCGGCAACGGGCTGCTGTTCGGCCGCTCCACCAACTCGATGGCCTGCACCGGCGCCGCCGTGAGCCGGGCCTACCAGGCCGGCGTGCATTACGCCAATCCCGAATTCGTGCAGGTCCATCCCACGGCCATCCCCGGCGCCGACAAGCTGCGGCTCATCAGCGAAAGCGCGCGCGGCGAGGGCGGGCGGATTTGGGTCCCCAAAAAGCCGCAAGACCCCCGGCAGCCCAACGACATTCCCGAAAATGAACGCTACTATTTCCTCGAAGACCGCTATCCGGCGTACGGCAATCTCGTGCCGCGCGACATCGCCACCCGCGAAATCTTCAAGGTCTGCCTGCAAGAAGGCCTGAGCGTGCAGCAAGACCGCCCCTGCGTCTATCTCGACGTGAGCCAGCTCCCCCGCGAGATGCTGGACCGCAAACTGTCGGGCATCCTCGAAATCTACGAGAAGTTCCAAGGCGTCGATCCCCGCGTTACCGCCATGAAAATCTTCCCCGCCGTCCATTACACGATGGGTGGACTCTGGTGCGACTACGAGCGCGACGCCGAAGGCGGATTGGTCCACGGCTCGCCCCGCAACCAGCAGACGAACGTGCCCGGCATCTACGCCATCGGCGAGTGCGATTACCAGTTCCACGGCGCGAACCGCTTGGGCGCAAATTCGCTCGTGGCTTGCATCTTCAGCGGCTTGACCGTCGCTCCCGGCGTGATGGCGTATCTGGACAACCTGCCCGCCGGCGGCCGCGCGGCCGATCAACCCTCGTCGCTCTTCGAGCAAGCCGCGTACAAGCATCTGGCCGATTACAAGGCCCTTTTGGCCCGCCCCGCCGACGGCCCGAATCCCTACAGCCTGCATCTGGAACTCGGCGCGCTGATGACGAAAACCGCCACCGTCGTGCGGCACAATCCCGAACTCGCAGCGGCCTTGGGCAAAATCGACGAATTGGCGGAGCAGGTCAACGTCAGCGCCGTCGTCGATAAGAGCAATTGGTCGAACCAGAACGTCGTCTTCGTCCGCGCGCTCAAGGATATGATCCCCATGGCCAAGGCGATCGTGAAGGGCGCGTTGCAGCGCGACGAATGCCGCGGCGCGCATTTCAAGCCGGAGTTTACCGTGCCCGACGTTACGGCGACCGAACCTGTCCAGCGCCGCCGGCAGGCCGAGGATTGGTGCGACCGCTTCGAGGCGAACAATAAAAAATGGCTCAAGACCACGATCGCCGATTGCACTGCCGAAGGCGGCGTGAATCTGAGCTACGAAGATGTCGATACCTCGCTCATTCCGCCCCGCCCCCGCCTCTACGGCGTCGTCGGCGGACAGGTGATCGAGGAAGTTTGGAAGGAACGGCGGAAGAAAATGATGAATGCGGAATGATGAATGATGAATGACGCGGATTGCGTAATTTCTCGTTCATCGTTCATCATTCATCATTCATCATTCATCATTCATCATTCATCATTCATCATTTTTTCATACCCATGCTCAAGACTATCACGCAAAAGCCCGACTCGTTCCTCGTCCGCATCCTGCGCCAAGACGGACCCGGCAAGAAAAGCTACTGGCAGCGTTTTCGCGTGCCTTACGAGGCCGACATGAACGCCATCAGCGTGCTGCAAAAGATCGCCGAGATCGCCACCACGGTCGAAGGCGAAAAAGTCGCCCCCGTGGTCTGGGAGTGCAACTGCCTCGAAGAGGTCTGCGGGGCCTGCACCATGCTCATTGGCGGCCGCGTGCGGCAGGCCTGCACCGCGCTCGTCGATCATCTGCTGGCCGACAATCCGGCGGAAATTGAACTCCGCCCGATGACCAAGTTCCCCGTCATCCGCGATCTCTTGGTCAATCGCTCGCGGATCTTCGCCAGCCTGGAAAAAATCAAGGCCTGGGTGCCGGTCGATAGCTACCTCGACATGGGTTCCGGCCTGCGGCAGTCGCAGGAAGTGCAGCAGTTGGCCTATCAGTACAGCAAGTGCATGAGCTGCGGCTGTTGCATGGAGGCCTGCCCGCAGTTCCTCAAGATCGAACTCGTCCGCAAGCCGGGCGAGACCGAAGACCGGTTCCGCGCCCGCGAGCACACCGCCAACATGCGCTCCTTCATGGGCGCGCACGCCATAGCCCAGGTCGAGCTATTCAACACGAATCCCATCGGCGCGATGACCGCCTTCGAGCGCCTCGAAGCGCTCACCGCCGAGGGCGGCATCCAAACCTGCGGCAACGCCCAAAACTGCGTCAAAGTCTGCCCCAAAGATATCCCCCTCACCACCGCCATCGGCCGCGAAGGCCGCGCCGCCACCATCCACATGCTGCGGAAGTGGTTCGATCGGTAGCAATAAATCGACTGATGAGGTGTTTTCCGACTTGACAAGGAAACGCCGATGAATTTCGCCCCTAAGGGGCAGCCGTTCTCCCAGCCCAGGACAGCGTCCTGGGAACGGAAAAAACTACCGAACCGCTTCGGCCCAACGGGCCAACAGTTCGCCTCGATTCCCGTAGAGCTTCGCGATTGAGAATTTTCAGCACACCCGGCTGACTTCCATCGAGAGCAGGCTACCCAGTTTGGCGATCTTGTCGGAGAGGTGGCCGATGCCCACCGCGCAGTGGTGGGCCGGGCCGTGGGCGTTCCAATCCTGCACGAATTGCCGCGCGCCGATCGGAAAGCGGTAGCGGCTGTTGGTGTTCCCGATTTCCAGGATCGGGCCGGGAACCGATTGGCCCTCGGCGACCAGGAACTTCAACCGCCCTTCCGCCGTCTCCACCACCGAGAGCAGCGTAACGGGCCCCAGCCGCACCGACATCTCCACCGACAGCCCCCGCCCCACCTTGCCGTGATAGACCGTCAGCGGGCGGACGCGCGGCTTCCCTTCGGCGATGGCGATGTGCCCCGGGCCGTCGTGCCCCATCAGCACCACGTCGTCGTGGTAATCCATCGCGTAGTATTCGGTGAACGATCCGCCCGCCCCGAAGCCGTCCATGATCTTCATCGCCTGGACGTTCTTGATCTCCATTTCGCCGGCCACCGGCACGCCCCGCGCGGTCAACAGGCTGTTGCCGAGAATGATCGAACTCACGGCGTCCTCGTTGGCCGGATTGCCCGTCCCCATGTAGTAATACGCCAGCGAACCGAGCTTGTGCCGCTCGACCAGCCGGTCCATGGCCACGGAAGTTCGCGCGGCGCGGTCGAGTTCCGCGGCGGCGCAGTCCGCTTGAACGTCGAACGCTTCGTGAAAGTGGGCGACCCGCTCGCGGATTTCCTCGTCATCGACTTCCGTACGCAGCGCGCTGAGTTCATCGACCTCGACGATTTCGACGTGCCCGCCGAAACAGGCGATGTGCTGCGTCAAATCGCTGTAGATATCGAGCATGCCGCCGTAGTAATGCCCCATCGTGCCCAGCCGGTTGCGCTCCATGAGCTGTGCGACGCGGGCGGCGTCGATCCACGCCGAAACCTCATTCCAGCAAAGCGGATCGTGCTCCAACATGCCGGTTACTTGATGGAACGGAATGCGGGCGCGGTTGAACACGTTGGCGATCTCCGGCACCGGACACGCCGCGCAGTGCGCCAGCCACTCGCCGGTCATCGCCCGGCGGTCCCCCAGGCCGTTGAACGCCGCGTAGTCGATGGCCGGTTCGGGCGACAGGTTCAGCAGGATCACCGGCACTTTGGCCCTGCGCACCACCGGCAGCACGGTGGACGAGAGGGCGTACGTCGTAACGTGCAGAAAGAGCAGATCGACGTCCGACTGGCGAAAGCGATGCCCGGCCGCCGCCGCCTTTTCCGGCGTGTCGATCAGGCCCAGGTTCGTGATCCGCACACCGGGCATCCGCAGTTTTTCCGCGACCCGGTGCAAATAACCTTCCAAACGCTCCTTCAATCCGGGAAACTGCGGCCAATAGGCATCCAGCCCGATCCCGAACAGGCCGATTCGCAAGGGTAGCTGATTCTCGCAAACGTTCATGCGATTCTCCAAGGAAGTTTCGTTATGTAGGGTGTGTACTCGCACGCAAGCGGTTTTTTCGTCTCTCGTTCCCAGGCTCCCGCCTGGGAACGGGCTGTCGGCGAGGCTCCGCCTCGCGGAAGTCAAGCACGGTGTATGCTTGCATGCACGCGCGGTTTTTTCCTGAAAATCGCCTGCATACGAGCACGCACCCTACGAATATCATCTATCAAATCGGGCTGCTCATATAATAGCGCGCGAGTCAAGTAACTTTCCGCGCCTGCTTGCAACAGCATGATATTATGCTAAGTTATTGGTTCCCATGAAATCAACCGCGAGCCGAGCCGGCCCCGGCCCCGTCCCCGGTCCCTCCGTTTTCGCCCCTTGACACAAGTTCCCACAGTTTCATTCTCCCCGTAGAGAGAATCCCTCCATGAAAATCGTTCGTTTCCTCGACTCCGCAGGGCAAGAAAAATTCGGCGCGCTTCAGGCCGACAATACGGCTTTGGAGATTTCGGGCGACATTTTCGGCGAATACCGCGTCGGCGGCAAGTCGCTCCCAATCGCCAAGCTGCTAACGCCCGTCGCGCCGACCGGCATCATCTGCATCGGCTTGAACTACCGGCGTCATGCCGCCGAGACCCAGGCTCAGATCCCCGAGTTTCCGGTAGTCTTCATGAAAACCATCGCCGCGGCCCAGAATCCCGGCGATCCCATCGTTCTGCCCCGGCATCTGCGGAGCGATCGGGTGGACTACGAGTGCGAATTGGCCGTGGTCATCGGCAAAAAGTGCAAAAACGTCTCCCGCGACAAGGCCCTCGAATGCGTGCTCGGCTATACCTGCGCCAACGACGTGAGCGCCCGCGACTGGCAAAGCCAATGGGGCGGCAGCCAGTGGTGCCGGGGAAAAACCTTCGACACCTTCGCTCCGCTGGGGCCTTGCCTCGTTACGCCCGACGAAATCCCCAATCCCAACGCGCTGGCCATCAAGCTCGATATCGACGGCGAAATCATGCAAGAAGCGAACACCAACGACATGATCTTCGACGTGCCCCGGCTGGTCGAATTCCTCAGCGGCAGTACGACCCTCCTGCCCGGCACGGTCATTCTCACCGGAACTCCAAACGGCGTCGGCGTGGCCCGCAAACCGCCGCGTTTCCTCCAGCCGGGCGAAGTCGTTACCGTAACCATCGAAAAGATCGGCGCGCTGGCCAATCCCGTCGTCGAAGAGAGCCCGTGAAAAACGCTAGTAAGTGTTTACGCCCCGGTCGGGGACTGGTCCATTTTTCGGCGTGAAAACGTATTTTGTGGACAAAAGGTAGGCCGAAAACATGGACCTGTCCCCTTCCCGCGGCACGAGGGGGACAGCCCCATTTTCGCGGCGATTGAGTATTTTTACGGCGCCATCATCTTTCGCGCCGCGAAAAACGGGACAGTCCCCAGTGAACGGTTACCATAATTTTAACCTCATCACTTCTTCCGTTCCCCTTTCTCCGCTGCTTTGGCTTCCTTGCTCCGCCGCTCGTTTTCCTCCATCTCTTTCAGCGTGGTTTTCGTGGCCGAGGAATGCTTGAGTTCCTTCGGCGATCCGCCGCTCGGCGCGGGAGCGATTTGCTTCACCATCACGTCGTCGAAATCGACCTGGCCCGCTCCCAGATAGGCGTAGAGCATCACCCGGCCCCACCGGGGCGTGTATTTGGTGTGCCGGGGCGTGAAATCCTCGGTGTGGGTGTTCCAAGTGTTCTTCGGCCCCTGTAAATTCATTTGACAGCGATAAACCTCCCGCCGCTGCGCGTTTTTATCTCTCCCTTCGCTCTTGGGGAGCGGGGAGTCCTTGGCGTTTTCTTCTCGATACTCCGTGTTCGTCTCGTCAGAGCATTTTAAAAAAACTTTCACGGCCGGGCCGTCGCTGCGAAAGCGGCATTGAAAGCGGTATTTCGCCCCCTCCTCGACCGGAAAATAATCGCTGTAATACATTACGCCTTCGTTATCGCCCACCGCCGCCCCGAACGTGAAGCGGACGATCTTGTTCCCGCCGTATTGCGATTGCGATCCCTGCTCCGAGGTCCACTTCACCAGTTTCCCCAGCGGTTCGCTCTTCTGTCCGGCGGTTTTCGACCAGCCCTTGGGTACGCCCCCCATGCCGCTCTCGAAATCGCCCCCCACGACCAAATTCGGACCGTCGATCCACTTCTCTTCCGCAAGCGAATCCACTACGGGCGGCGCGACCGGCTTTCGGCCGTAAAGCGCGTCGAGCATCGCCTTGACGTAAACGTGCGGTATTTCGCTCACCGTCTTCGTCCGGGCCTTGACCTCGTAAATCGTTTTCGGGCCGCCCGCGGCCGAAAAATCCACGCACTTGATCGCCAAATCGTAAACGTCCGACTCCGCGCCGACCGCACGCTCCACGCTCCCCCAAATGCCGATCTGCGCGTCGAAATCCTCCCGCACGATCTTCTTCATTTTCTCCAGCGGCAGATCGGGCGTGGGCGTAAGCCGCCGGCCCTGGCAGAAGTCCCGCACCTCCTGCATCGAGTCGGGCAGGATGAATCCCCCTTCGCGATTCAACTTCGTCCAGATCGAATCCGCCACCTGCTCCCCGTAGCGTCCGCCGTCGAACTTCGACACGAAATCGAAGGGAATGACCACCTTCCGCGCCGCCTCATCCCCCGCCGCGAAACTCGCCCCGCCAATCAACGAGATCACGATGCCGAAATATGCCGCACGAATGTTCGAATTAGTCATGGCAATCGCTCACTTCCCAAAAGGGGCCGGGGTAGCCCCGATAGCTCCGCTATCGGGGCGGCGCAGCCGCAAGAGGCATTCCTCGCCGGGTTTCCCAAGCCTCTCGTGCCTTGGACGCCTCGAGAGCAAAACTCTCGAAACCACCCTCAATGGTTAACCGCGTTCGGCTGCGGCTCGAATCGAAATAATTAAAAAACGGCCTAAATCGCTGCCGGACAATGGCTTAGAAACCAAATCCGCGGATTTTTCTTGCCTTCGATCCGCGGCTTCGCTAAATTAACTGTATATATGTACATATATCTTTCAACCGTCCCGCGTCCTGCCCTTGCGCCGCGCGGCAAATCCATTATACTAAACCGGCGAAGCTAGAAGGGTGGCCTCGTAACGCCAGATGTGGAAAAAACAAAACTTAGGATCGGCAATTCAATAACTGTCGTGTTTTCCGTAGAGTGAAAACATCTGAGGGAACACTAATATCCGCTAATCTCCACTGATATTAGTGGTAATCAGTGGAAATTAGTGTTCCCCTTTGCGGAGC
>JADLEL010000010.1 GCA_020846145.1 Pirellulales bacterium
AAACATGGACCTGTCCCCTTCCCGCGGCGCGAGGGGGACAGTCCCATTTTCGCGGCGATTAAGCACTATTAGAGCACCATAATCTTTTGCGCCGCGAAAATCGGGACAGTCCCCTGTGAACGGTTACCAATCCGCGTTAAGCAATCCGGCCTCACGTTTTCGGAAAAATATACGAGAGTGCATTATCGCGTCGGTAATTTGGGCGGAGATTGCCGCCGGCAAAATCGACGCGAACCGCATAGGCCGCAATCCGCGTAGAATTATGGGCGGATAAACTTGAGCCTTTTTCGGCTTGAACTTGACATTTATTAGGCGCGGAGTCTAATTGTAGTGGTCGATTCCTGCGTACGTTTTTCGCACGAATGGCGATTTCAACCGCAATCCCCCCGGAGCAATTACCATGTCGGCAATTCGATTCGCGATTTCGAGCGTTAGTCTGTTGCTCGTGCTTTCCCCGGCGGCACAGGCGGGGCCGATCATGGAATGGCTCTGCGGATGCTCGCCCAACATGACGTCGCAATCGACCTACACGCCGGCTTACGTGCCGACCGCGGTCGTGGCCGCCCCCGCGCCGAGCTGTTCGTCCTGCGCGCCGCAAACCACGTACTATGCGCCGCAAACCGCGTACTACGCGCCGACGGTGACGTACTACGCCGCGCCGGTTACAACCTATCGGCCGTTCATCCCGATCGTGCCGCGGCCGACGACGACCTACTACGCCGCGCCGGGCTACAATCCGTATTCGGCCGCGCCGGTAACGGCGTATCGGCCCCTGGTCCCCGTTCAGCCGGTGGTAACCACCACGCGGTTGATTCCTTACACCTCGTACCGCATGGTTTATCCGACGACGGTTGCGTATTATGGCGTAGCGCCGGTTTATAGCGTTGCGCCGCCATGCGTAACGGTTCCCCCGCCTTGCGCGGATTACGGCGGCGCGCCGCTGGAAAATTACGGCGCGCCATCCCTCGGTTCCGGTGCGGACCGCGAAGCGATAGAGGCGCCTTCGCTGCCGTCCGGCGAGCCTACGACAACTTATTATCATTCGATGCCATCGCCCTCGACGGTGATCGTCGAAAAGCCCGCCGAAAATTCGTCGGGCGCGAATCGACAGGTTGACAAACCGGCGGCAACTCAGGATCCGAAACCGGCGGAAGAACCGAAATCCTCGGGGCCGGACATCAAATCGCCGAATCCATCCAATCCAGCGTCTTTCAAGGACCGGCCGGAAGGGAACGACAGCCGGGATCGCACGGCGATGCGTCCGGTTCGGCAAGTTTCCCGTCAAGTACCCGCGGCGGTTCAACCATCCATCCGCGTTCTCGGCGAAGACCTTTGGCGGCCGGTTAAGGATTAAGGCGCTGTCCGACAATAAACTACCGAATTCCAATGTAGTAGGCACACTCCGTGTGCCGTAATTCGTGGACGGCACACGGAGTGTGCCTACTACGATTCCGGCAACTTATTGTCGGGCAACACATAAACGAGGGATTTCGGAGCCAATCGCCGATCGGCAATTATCCGCCCGCCGAGAGAACTTCTTGGCGGGCGATTTCGTTTCTTGCGGGCGTTCTCCCGCTAGACGCAGGGAGCGAAAATGGTTACATTCTTGGATGTTCATCCCTGCCCAACAAGTAATCTCCAATGCCCGCCAACTTAACGCAGCAATACAAGAAAGCCGAGGAGGAATACCGCCGCGCGTCGTCGCCGGAGGAGGAGTTGGCTTGTCTGCAGAAGATGCTGCAGGAGATCCCCAAGCACAAGGGGACCGACCATCTTCAAGCCGAGCTGAAAGCCAAAATCAGCAAGGTCAAAAAGGAGATGGCGGCGGAAAAGAGCAGCAGCAAGAAGACCAAGGGCTTGCGGATACCGCGCCAAGGGGCGGGCGTAGTCGTGATCATCGGCGGGCCGAACGCGGGGAAGAGCCAGTTGACGGCAAGTTTGACGAGCGCGCCGCGCGAGATCGCGCCGTATCCGTTCACGACGACCGTGCCCGCCCCGGCGATGATGCCCTGGGAAGACGTCATGGTGCAGTTGATCGACACGCCGCCGATCACCGCCGATTTCATGGACCCGACGCTGTACGGCTTGATCCGCGCGGCCGATCTGGCCTTGTTGATGGTCGATTTGGAGAACGACGACGGCGTCGAACAGTGCCAGGCGGTGTTGGACCGCCTCTCGCAAACGAAGACCCGGCTGGCGGCGGAGTCGTATCTGGATGAAGCCGACGTGGGACTTTCCTACACCAAAACGTTCCTCGCGCCGAACAAGATCGACGCCCCCGACGCTCGGGAGCGGTTGAATTTGCTGCACGAATTGCTGCCCATGCGTTTCACCGAGTTCGTCATTTCGGCGCAGCACGGAACGAATTTGGAAAATTTGCGGAACGCGATTTACGAATCGTTGGACGTGGTGCGGGTGTATTCCAAACTCCCCTCGGCCAAGGAGCCGGACCGCGAACGGCCGTTCACCATCAAGCGCGGGGGAACGCTGTTGGAAATGGCCGGCATGGTGCATAAGGATTTTTTGGAGAAGCTCAAATTCGCCCGCGTTTGGGGCGCGGCCGTCCACGACGGAACGCAAGTCAAAGGCGATTACGTTTTGCACGATAAGGACGTGGTGGAGTTGCACATGTGAGAGGGGATAGGGGATAGGGGATAGGGGATAGAAAATAGGGGATAGAGTCTTTGGTTGAGGTTTCTGTGCGCTTTGCGCGCATGTTAGACACTTGTTGTTCACTAATCCCCAATCCCCAATTGTTTAATCTCTTGGGTTGCGGGCGTAGCCCGCACTAGGATATAGGGGGCAGGATTTTTTTAATGGATTGAAAATTGTTTTTATGTCCCCTATTTTCTATCCCCTATCCTCTATCCCCTATCCCCTAACCCCTGCTCCCATGACCAATCCCGACATTGCCGCCGTCTTCGAGCAGGTTGCCGATCTGCTGGAATTCCAAAACGCAAATGCGTTCCGCGTGCGGGCGTATCGGAACGCGGCGCGGACGATCCACGACCTCGGCGAGTCGGCGGAGGAAATCGTCCGCGATCCCGACCGCTCGCTGACCGAAATCGAAGGCATCGGCAAGGATTTAGCCGAAAAAATCGCCACGCTGGTGCAGACGGGCAGCCTGCCGATGCTCGACGAGCTATTGGCCGAAATTCCCGAAAGCGTCTTGGCAATCCTTCGCGTTCCCGGGCTTGGCCCGAAAAAGGCGGCGGCGCTGTTCCGCGAACTCAAGGTAGCGACGCTCGACGAATTGCGCACGGCTTGCGAGGCGCATCGCGTGCGGGAACTTGCGGGCTTCGGCGCGAAAAGCGAAGCGGCGATTCTGCAAGGGCTGGAGATCGCCTCGGAGGCCGGCAAGCGCATCCTCTGGGCCGAGGCCGACGTGCACGTGCAAGCGATCCTCGCCCAACTGCGAAGCTGCAAGGCGGTGAAAATCGTTGAGGCGGCGGGCAGCTATCGGCGCGGCAAGGAGACCGTGGGCGACTTGGATTTTCTCGCCGTCGCCGAGGATGCCGCCGCGGCGATGGACGCGCTCGCCGGATACGAAGGCATCTCGCAAGTCATCGCCAGGGGCGACACGAAAATGTCGGTTCGGCTGAGCCACGGCTTGCAGGTCGATCTGCGCGTGGTGCCGGAGGAATCGTTCGGCGCGGCCTGGCAGTATTTCACCGGATCGAAGGAGCACAACATCGTGCTGCGCGGCCGGGCGAAGGAACGTGGATTGAAAATCAACGAATACGGCGTTTTCCACGGGGAAAAATCGATCGCCGGTCGGACCGAGGAAGACGTGTATGCGACGCTCGGCCTGCCCTGCTTTCCGCCCGAGTTGCGCGAGGCCCGGCGGGAATTCCAATGGGCCGACGCCGGACAACTGCCGATGCTGATCGAGCCGGGCGATATCCGCGGCGATCTGCATACGCACAGCATCTGGACCGACGGATTGGCGACGATCGAGGAGATGGCCTCGGCCGCCAAAGAGCGCGGACTCGAATATATCGCCATCACCGACCACTCGAAGCGCGTGGCGATGGTCGGCGGCCTGGATGAAAAGCGGTTGCGGGCGCAGTGGCAGGAAATCGATTCTCTTAATGAACGTCTGCGCGGCATTACGATATTAAAAAGCGTGGAAGTCGATATTTTGGAACGCGGCGGCCTGGACATTTCCGACGAGGTGCTGGCCGAGGCCGATTGGATCGTCGCCAGCCTGCATTACGGACACAACCAGCCGCGCGAGCAAATTACGCGGCGGGCGATCGATGCGCTGGAAAATCCTTACGTCTGCGCGCTGGGGCATCCCACGGGGCGGATGCTGCTGGCCCGCCGGCCTTACGAGATCGATCTCGACGCGGTTATCAAAGCGGCCGGCGAGAACGGGAAATTTCTGGAATTGAACGCGCATCCCAAGCGGCTCGACCTGGACGACGTGGCCTGCGCGGCGGCCAAGGACCGGGGCGTGCGGATCGTGATCTCGACCGACGCCCATCGGCCCGCGGGCCTCGACGTGATGCGTTACGGCATCCTCCAAGCCCGGCGGGGCGGATTGACGAAGGAGGACGTGATCAATACGCGGCCCTGGGGTCAGGTGAAGAAGCTGCTGGGGCGGCGTTTTTCAAAATGAATTCTATTTTTCGTTATTGACCAGCGGAAGGCTAAGGAATAACATTGTCATACGCAAGCCGGTTCCAAATCGGTAGGCATCGGAATTTCCCGGTCCATTCCTAACAAACCTTACCCAAGGAGCGTGTCATGAATCTTGAAAAACTAGCGGTTTTTGCGCAACAGGTTGACCTACAGGTTGACCAAGAGGGTGGCAGCCCGATGCTTCTCATTATCTGGCTTTTGGTGATGGTGTTGGTTATCGCCGGCTTTTGGAAGACGTTTACCAAGGCGGGCAAGCCGGGCTGGGGAGCGATTATCCCAATTTATAACGTGATTCTCTTGCTGGAAATCGCCGGCAGACCCATCTGGTGGATCATTTTGCTTTTCATTCCGATTGTGAACTTGGTGGTTTCGATCATCGTTGCCATCGACGTGGCAAAAAATTTCGGCAAAGGAACCGGTTTTGGATTGGGATTGGCTTTCCTGGGCTTCATCTTTTACCCCATCCTCGGTTTCGGCGACGCCCGATACCAACCGGTGAATCGGTAACAAAATCGTGAGGAGAAAGCAGGTTCCTTTTTCCAGAAAGCACGTGCGTGCAAGCACGCACCCTACGTGATGTTTCCGCAACGGAAACTATTTTCCCGCCGGCCGGACATCGCGGATGCGGCCGGTGGGGCGGCTGCGATCGAGCGGGATCGGTTGGGGATGGTCGCAGAGGGCGCGGTTGCCGGCTTCATCGGCGACTTCCAGACGGAGATAGATAAGCGGCGGAACCGTGCCGTCGATCGACCACGCGTAGCGGCCCGAATTTTCCAGGTTCGAGGCGAAGGGCGTGAACGGGCCTCCGGCCTGGGCGCCGTAGTAGAGCGTTACCGGCTTTTCCGCGAGCATCTTGTCCGAGGCATCCCAGGTAACGACCAGTTTATTCTCGTCGTTGCCGCCGAATTCGGCCGCGGTGATTTTCGCCGCGGGGCGGGTCAGATCGACGCCGATCCAGATCGACGGCTTGTCGCCGCTCTTCGGCGGAGCTTCGCCCAGGCCCGCGCCGCTGGTAACGATGATGCGAAAGCCGTACATCGTTTCTTCCTCGACCTGCACGGACATCGGGCTGCGGTTGTCGGCGTCGATGCCGTAGCTCCGCCACGTGCGGCCGCCGTCGCGGGTGCCGAACAGTTCCACCCGGCCCACGCCCGAAGGACCGACCGCTTCCAAGTCGTAATCCAACTCGAAAACGCGGGCGTTGACCATCCGCGGTTTTTCGTCGGGCGGCAGATAGGCCAAATACGGATTGCTCAATAGGGCCGAGGCCGCGCCCGTGGAATTCCGATTGCCGAGGCGGGAGTTGGCGCTGGCCGAAATCGCTTGCGGTTCGTTCTTCGCGTCGTCTTTCGCCAAACCGTCCGACGCGCTCCCGCCGGGACCGAGTTTGACTTGGGCGTGGGCGACGGCTTTGTTGCCCAGCGTATCGCTCACCTCGGCGCGAACGACGACCTCCTGCGCGCCGGCGATGGGCCGCCAGACCGCCGCGCCCGATGAGGCGGTCTCGGTGGTGGAGCATTCGTTCTCGTCGATCGCGACCGGCTGCCACGCCCCGCCCGTCGAGAACCGATATTGCAGCGAGAGGGAATCCGGTTTGAGGTGCGGATCGGAAATTTCCCACCGCGCGGCGACCTGCCCGCCGGGGGCGGCTTCGGCCGAGAGCAGCACGGTCGGCGGCTTGGTGTCGATGTTCACGACCACCGCCGGGGCGGTGACGTTCCGCGGCTCGAATTTGCCCGACCGGTCGAGCGTGCGCGTGGCGAACCAGTATTCGCCATCGGCGGCGGTGCGGAAGGGAATCCGCGGCTGATCGGGCTTCGCGCGCGAGTAGAAGTTCCAATGCGCGCCGCGATCGGTCGAAACGAACAACTGCACTTCGACGAGCTGGCCGTTGTTTTTCGGCGCGGCGTCGGAGCGGGCGGGGAGCGAAAAATACGTCTGCCGCGTGAGAAGCGGCTTCGGCAGATCGGGGGTGGGGGCGGAATCCGTTTCGGCCGCGCCGCTCTGTCCCGGCGGGAGATTGTTAGGCGAACGAGTATCTCCGATCGCCGGCTGGGGAGCCGCTTTAACGGAATCATCCCCTAAGGGCTGGTCTGCCGGACCGTCGGCCGTCGGCCGCCAAGCGGGCTGCGCGGCCGTTTCGGGCCGATTGACGGCGTTTTGCGGCGCGTTCAACTCGAGCTGACCGCTCGACATCAACATCAGCCACGAAACGACCGCCGCCTGCCACATGGCAAAGTTTCTCCAATTTGCCCGACCGATACTCTTTTGTGTAGAATGCCGTATTCATCGTATCGGCGATAGAATGTGTTGACTTGATGTTACTCGATCATAAAATCTTGCTCCGGCATTGCCTGCTCGCCGCCGTCGATGGTGCTCATGCTTTTGGCGATATCGGGATCGTTGGCTTTGCTAAGAGTATGCACGCGGCCATCGCCGAAGAGGACGTTCACGACGGTGGGATGCCCGGAGCTGATTTCGCCGCCGCCGGTCGCGGAGAAGTCGAAGCTCATTTGATCGGCGTCGAGGTCGCGCGGTTCCAGCCAGACGATGTTCGCGCCGCAGTTTTCGGCGACGGCGATGGTGTTCGAGAGGCCGTCGGCGAAATCCTCGGTTTTTCGTCCCGTGGGGCCGTCGCTAAAAGCGTTCCGGCCGACGAGCATGGCATAGCAGGTGATGCTATTCGAGGAAGCCGCGTCGCTCGGACAGCGATAGATGTCGGGAATGCGGTCGGCCAGCGCCATGTTGTGCGCGCTGTCCCAAGGCTGGTTCATGTCGTATTGGTCGTAAAGCGCCTGCTCGCCCAAGTACGGCAGCAACAGCACCCGCCAACTGTGCATCGGCTTGCCGTTCTTGTCGGCAATGTATGCCGGGGGATAATGCCCGTTCTTGTCGCGATACTGTTGCATCGCCACGCCGATTTGCCGCAAGTTGTTGGTGCAGTTCGCCCGCCGCGCCGCCTCCCGCGCCGCCTGGATGGCCGGCAGGAGCAGGGCGGCCAGGATGCCGCCGCAGAACAGCAACACGGGCAACGAAACGGCGAGGATGATGAGGATCGTGGTGGCCGTGCTCCGCGGTTTTTTTGGCGGGAACTGGTTGTACATCAGCGGCGCGATGCCCGTCGGCGGGACGGTGATCGTCTTGTTGCACCGCGCGCACGGCCCGCTCTGGCCAGCGTACTGCTCGGCCACGTCGGTAGTGTTTCCGCAATGGGGACAAGTGAAACGGATGGGCATGATGGATTCCTTCATCTATCGCTGAGGGTATGCCGGCAGGCGCGATCGAGGTTTTCCGGCGAGAGGGCGAGCGAACTAAATTCCGCTTCGTCGAATGGACTTCAATATCCTTCGGGCATTATTCTTTACGCCGATCCCCGCGCACAATATAATGCAACCTAAATGTTGGGCGGTGCTATGTCAATAGGAGGTTGCCATCCCGTTGAGGGGGTTGAAGCCGAGAGAGCTGTTTTCCGATGCAACTCTCATCGTCCATCCAAGGCCGAGTCGAGAGGCGGCGCGGCGTTGCAAGGCATTCTTTCCTTCTTCCGATCATCGAACAGGAGAATCATCGTGGCGAGACTCGGTGACCGCGTACTAACGTTCGCCCTATCGGGCTGGACGGCATTCGTTCTCTCGTTTTTTGTGATATTCCCAGCGGATTTCGTTTCGGCCCAGGAGACGAGGCAAAAGGCTTCGATACCGGACGACTTCCCTCGGTTTGCCGTTCCCGGGCAAGAAAAGCCGATGTCGCTCCTGCGGGAGTTGTACTGGGTACATTATCAGTCTGCCGGTCCGCTGATTCCGCTTTGGGACGCCTGGATGCCACAGAGTACGCTCTGGCCGGCTCGCGGCGAGGGGGACAAGTTGCTCGAAATGCGCGGCCGCTGGGCGGTTGCGCTTGCGGGCCGCGGCATTAATGCCGAAGGATACGTGCATACGCATCAGCACGACGGCCTCGCCCACGCCGAAGGCTGGCCCTTCCCGCTGTGGACGCAGGCCGGCGGCATCGGCTGGCATTTCGCCGGGACGGGCGTGGCGGGCTACGACGCGCCACGGGCGACAGCGGACGGCTGGAAACTGGGCGGCGCGCGCGGCGGCGAGATCGACGCGCACGGCTGGCCGATCGAACTCCTCGAACCGGGCGCGACGGCGCAAACGCCCGCCGTGGCCATCGACGCCCGCATCGCCCCTTGGCTGCGGTTGAATTGGCGGGCCGCGGGACTGGATCGCGCCGATTGTTATATCGAATGGACTACCAAGGAAGAGCCGGAGTTCGGCCCGCGGCGGCGGATGTATTTCTTGCCGCCCGCCCGGAGCGGCCAAGTCCCCGCCGCACCAACCAAGGACGGCAACGAGAATCGCGTGGATTTCTCCACTCCCGAAACGCGCACCATGATTCCCATGTATCGCCTTGCGGAATGGAAGGGCACCGTCACGGGGCTGCGGATCGGTTTCGATAATCCCGGCCCGGCGCGGATCGTCGTGAAGTCGTTCCACACCGCCTGCGACACGCGGCACAACATCAACAACACGAATTTCATTCGCGGCTGCCACGATTATTTCGTCTGGACCAGCGATTTGGCGTTCCTCCGCGGCCAGATGGGCCGCCTCCGCGCGGCCATGCGGTTCATGATGCACGAGTTCGACACCCGTAACCGCAAGTGCGTTTACACCACCTGGCCGGGCCACGAGGGCCGCAGCGGCGTCCGCCATGTGGATGGGAAGAAAGTCATCTTGCCCGGCGAGGGCATCGGCAGCAATTACTGGGACATCCTGCCGTTCGGCGGCGAGGATGCTTTGGCCTCGATCTACTATTACGATGCCTTGTTGAAACTGGCCTATTTGGAGGAGCGGATCGCCGCGCACCCGGAATGGAACGTCGCGGCCGGCGCCGATGCCTTCGATGCGGCCGACCTCCGCCGGCACGCCGGGGAAGTCAAGGAGTACGGCGGGAAGCGTTTTTGGAACGCGGAGACCGGCCGCTTCGGCACGGTGGACCTGGAGGGCCGCATGCACGATTACGGCTTCACCTTCCTCAACAACGAGGCGGTGAGCCTCAACTTCACTTCGGCCGAACAGGCCCGATCGATCCACGATTGGCTCGCCGGCCGCCGCACGGTGGCGGGCGACACGGCCCAAGGCGCGGATATCTACCGCTGGCGGTTCGGCCCGCGGAGCACGACGCGGCGGAACCTCGATTATTATTTCTGGGGCTGGACCGACCCGGTGTCGGTTCCGTGGGGCTATCAGGTTCAGGACGGCGGCGCGGTGCTGGGCTTCTCCTATCACGACCTCATGGCCCGGCTGAAGACCGCCGGCCCGGACGACGCCTGGGCGCGATTGCAGGAGATTTTGGCCTGGTTTGCGGAAGTGCAGGCGGCCGGCGGATACCGCGAATATTACAAGGACCCTGCGCGCGGCACGCTGCAAGGGGGCAACGTGCCCGGCGGCCTCGGATTGGACAGGGAGTTTTTCGAGTCGATCCTCGTTCCGCAGGTGATGCTTTACGGTTTTCTCGGACTGCAGCCGACGGCCGAAGGCTGTACGCTCGATCCGCGTTTGCCCGGCGAGTGGCGGGAACTGACCGTAACGCGCATCCACCTGCACCGGCACGTGCTGGACATCCGCGTTACCGCCGACGCGATCGAAGTAACCGCTCGCAACGCCGGGACCGAGCCGTTGGTCATCGAAAACCGATCTCGGCGAAAGCTGGAGATCGTCGGCCGTTGACGGCCGCGGAATTCTATTTGACGGCGTGAAAGACGACCGTGCCACCGGTGAAGTCGGGGGGGAGACGGACCGCGCCGTCCTCGTCGGCCGCGGTGCGTTTGCCATCGACCAGGGCATAATCGTACGGGCCGGGGCCGGGAATCTCGAGCTTCAGCCGCCCTTTGCGGAATCGCAAATCGGCCTTGAGCGGACCGGCGCGGGGAAACGGGGCGGGCTTGAGCGCCGGCGTTGCGCCGTCGAAGCGGACGCCGAGCACGTGCCGCACGGCGAACAACGGAATTTCCCCGGTGGTCCACACGACGATGCCGCACCAATTCGAGCCGGAACGCTTCGCGCAGATCGCTTCGACCCAGGCCCCGCTGGGACCGACTTCGCGGAGCCACGCGAGCGAACGGCGGCTGCGGTCGAAGAGTCCGGCGTCGTGCTGGGCGCGCATGACGAAACAGGTGGCGAAGGGCCAGGGGCCGATTTGATTGAGTTCGCAGGTCGAGGCGTAGCGCATGTAGCCGTCGCCGTGCCAGCGTTCGCCGCGGATTCTTTCGAGGTCGTCCAGCGTGGCCAGCGAGAGCGGCGAGCGCGGATCGATGAGTCCCAAAGCCGCCGGCAGCGCCGCGGTGCTGTCGGGATTCAAGGCGTGGGCGGATTCGTTTTCGATCGCCTCTTCCGCCATGCCGCGCTGGTACGGATGCGGATTCGCGAAGATGTCGAATTTCCTGCCATCGACGTTGCGGCGCTTGATGAATTTTCCGCCTTCGACCAGCGCGAATTTCTCATCGCCGAGCGTGGATTTCCAGATTTGCTCGGCCGCGGCGCGCCACGCGGCGGCGCGGTCGCCGGCGGCGAGCGGTTCGGCCAAATCGGCGGCGCAGCGCAGGCCCAGCACGACGTACGCCTGATACGCCAACTCGTAAGCGTCGTCGAAGGTCCGCTCCCAGTATTCGCGGCGGTTGTGGACCATGCCGGTGGCCGCGTCGCGGAACTCCGGCTTCAACGGGCGTTCGATCATGGCGATAATCTTTTCGCGGTATTGGCGCACGAGCGAATCGTCGCCGCTGAAGTCGCGGTAGGCCTTAAGCGCTTGCAGGAATTCGCCCATCTGATCGAACTGCTCCCGGTCCGGCGTTTGAATCGCGCCGTCCACGAGCGTGCTGCCGCGTTCGTCGATCAGGCGTTTGAGGATGCATTCCAGTCCGGCGCGGGCGCGTTCGAAATGGCCGGCGTGAACGGCGCCGATCAGGATGTTCGAGGAGTCGCGCACCCATTGGCCGTCGCCGTATTGGAACGGTCCGGCGATGACGGTTCCATCGTCGGCGACGACCGCCGGAAGGGTATTGCAGGCGCTGGAATAGACCTCGCGGAGGAGCGGATCGCCCGCGGATATTTTCGAGACGGCGGCCCAGGATTCGCGGGTTTCCGCGATCGCTTCGCCGATATCGAGGGCGGCCAAGGATGCGTTTTTTGCCGCGGCAGGAACGACGGCCGGCCGCCAGCGCGGTTTTCCGTCGTTCGGCAGTTGCGCCAGCAGCAGCGTATCGATAACGACCGCTTGTCCCACCGCGAGTTCGATCGGCCCGATCGTCACGGTATTGCCGCCGCTCGAAGTTTGCCCGGCATGTTTGCCGACCGCGCCGAGGGCCATAGTCATCGGCCCGCGTTGCTGGATCAATAGGCCGTCGCGGATCGCGGCGTCGCCCGGCGGCAGGCTGAGGCGGAGACTCACTTTCTCCGTTCCGATAAGGTCTTTCGATTCGAGGATGATGCGGCGAAGGAACGCATCGCGGTCATTCAGGGCGAACAGGCGTTCGGTCGCGCGGATGCCGCCGGCCCACCAGACGGCCTCGACGGCGGGGATGCCTTCCACCGTGGTCCAGCGGATCTCGGTGTTCTCGCCCTGGGCGGTGAAGGCGTATTTTCCCAGCAGCACTTCGAGCGCGCTATCGACGAGTCCTTGCCCTGCGGCGAAGTTGAAGGCCCTCCGCTTGGCGTTTTGCCCGCGTTGGGCGTCGAACAACAGATAGGTAAAGGCCGGGGCGATGTTGACTTTATGGGCTTGCACGAACATCCGCGTCCGACCGCTTTGCAGCAGGAATTGATTGTGCCCGTAGAAGAACGACTTTTCCAACAGCGGCACGAAGGCCGGATTGACCGTCTCGGCGGCGCGCAGGAGGTTTTCGGAAGCGAAAAACGCTAACGAAACCGAGGAGAGGAGAATCATACGAAGTATGTGAAATTTCATGGTATTCATGGCAGGTTGGGATTTCAAGGTTATGTCAAGATGTCGAATGCTTTCGGAAAGAGGAACACTAATCTTCACTAATCTTCGCTAATATCCCCTTCCGAAGATTTTGTCGGCGAAGTCGAAATCGCAATTTCAGTCGTCGCGAGTGGCGATCTTAGCGCCGTCGGCGGTCGCGAGCACGTCGGGCAGGCTGTAGGCCTTCATGCCGGGAGCATCGGGCCGGAAATACTTTTTGGTCTCCGGTTCGGCGGCGCAGGGCCTCGTCGGGATACAGAGGACCAGGAAGGGCATCGAGACGGCGATGGCAAATAAAGTGGGTTGCCGCATGTTTGCGAGAGTATTATTTCTAGTCATATTTTTTTCGCCTTTGCTTCAGGGAAAATGAATCGTGAAAGCCCGATGATCGCGTGAAAAATGGCTTTTTGCGTTTCTTTTGCGGAGGGAGTTAATTCCCGATTTCGCTACCATACCGTTTTGCGGAAGCCGCGAAAAGTGTTTGATTTTCGGCGTTTTTTGAGGGTCGGGGATTTTTTCCTTCAGGCTTAACAAGCGGATTTCGAGGTTTTTTGGGGATTTTGCGGGGACGGGATGGCAAATTCCGCGGGAAAACGAGGTTTTTTGGGGCGAATTTTTGCCGAATTCCTTTTTCGGTCTAGGTCTTGGGGCTTGGGGGGATTTTGCTCAACATTTTTAAAATTTCCACGTTTGTGGGAAGGCAAAAGAATTGCCGGGGACGGTTTTTTGGTGGTTGGTTTTGATTTCTTGAGAGTGGCAATCTGGGGCGGTGCTTGAAGCTTGGGGGATTCATTGGTTATCGGCAAGGCATTATTTGCAAGGATGTGCCGCATCGCGGGGAGGGCGTTGCAGAGCGGAATGCCGTAACTGTGAATATATAGAAAGGAGCGGCTTTTTTCCAGCAATCGGTGATGAGATTGCCCCGCAACGCGTTGCGGTAAAGGGAGATAGAACAGAATTTAATTGGAATCTTTTTTTAGCATTTTTGCGGTAGGAGTTAGGAAAGTAGAGACATTAACGCCTGTTCAGGTATGGCACCGCGGGGCGAGACAGCTACGGAACGCGGCGAAAACGCCCGTTATGGTTCCACCTTGGAGATGCGATACAAATACGGCTCAATCTGCTCCAGAAGGATACGATCTCCGACAGCGATACGATTTTCTGAAAAGAATATCCCCACCCGCTTACTTTTGCACGGGGATTCCCTCCGAGCCTTCCGCGGTTTGGAGGCTGTCGGACAAGAGATTTCCTTCGATGGCCGCCGCCGCGCCACGTAGTTCGCGCAGGGCATCCAGGTAGGCGATGTTCGTTTGGAAATAGGTCCGCTGGGCCGTAAGAAGCATCAGATAGTTGAATTCCCCCTGTCGGTAGCCGGAGCTGACCAATTTCAGGGATTCTTGGGCATTGGGCAACATGTCGCTGTGGTATTTTTCAACCAATTGGCGGGCGGTTGAATATTGCTCGAACACCGCCGCCAACCGCTGTTGCAACGCAAGTTGCACCCGCTCCACCTCGCGTTGGGCCGCGGTTAGTTCCGACTGGGCCTTATAAATGTTCCCCTGATTTCGATCGTAGATCGGAATCGGAACGCCGACTTGAATGCCGGCAAAAGTATCCTGAGTTGCGTTATCGTATTGCACTCCCGCCTGCAAGCCGACGTTGGGATATCGCCCGGCGCATTCTCGGTTTACGACTGCCTGGGCACGAGCATAACCAGCCCGAGCAGCGGCAAGCTGAGGGCTTTCGGCAAGCAATCGATTCAAGGTCTCCTCCCAGCCGAGTTGAATCATCCCTTCCTGCAAGTTGCCGGAAAGCGGCACGGATTGCATTGTGGGATTGCCAACGACGGCGGCGAGGCTACGCCAAGCAGCCGTATGCCGGTTTTTTGCTTTTTCCAGGAGAATTTTCGCCGAATCGGATTCGATCCGCGCTTGCAAGACATCGACGCGGGCGACTTCCTTGGCCTTCATCAATTTCTCGGCGGCTCGCACTCCTTGTTCGCCCAAGCCGACTAACCGCCGGCTAAGCTCCAGCGAATGTTGATCGACAAGCACTTCATAAAAGCCGCGCCGCACGTCGGTAAGCACTCGAAACCTTTGTGCCTCCCAGACGTATTCAGCCTGTCGAATCTCCTGGTTGGCAATCGCCCGATTGAGTTGGAGTTTTCCCGCGGTTACAATCTCCTGGCCGATATAACCGCCCTGTTGTCCCGCGCGCCCCTCGTTGCCGATCTCACTCCCTTGATACCCGACTACAGGATTCGGGTACAATCCCACTTGAAGAGACTGTCCGCGCGCCGCTTGCACGCGCGCCGCGGCCTGGGTTAGAGTGGGATTGCACCTTATCGCCATCTCCTCCAATTCGGCCAGCGTCATGCCCGATGCTTGTTCCGGCTCACCCAACGGCGGCATGACCGGCGCCACATAACTGACGGGCGGCAAAGGAGCGACCGCCAATTCGGAGGTGAATCGGACGTCGGCTCCGCCGCGTCGTGCCCCGAGAACCGGCGCAACTTGCTGGGCCACGCCCAAGGAGGGCAGCAATCCCATCAAGACGGCAAGGAGAATCCTCTTCATTCGCATTCGGGAATCCCTTCCCTTTTCCGATCTGAAAAACCGTCCGAGGTGGAACTTGCGGCGCGTGGAAGGCGGCCTCATGCCGAAAAATAACCCGGATTATTCATAAACATCGTAGATGCGGCATCCTGCCGCATTTTAGGCAAAAGCGGCAAGATGCCGCTTCTATAAATCGCTTTTTTGAATAAGGCGGGTTAAGCTCTATCAGATATGTCGGCAGATTGGATTATTCGGAAAAGAAGGACTACGCGCGATGTAAAGCCCGACCGATTCGTAAAAGTTTGCCTATTGTGCCAAAAATACTCAATCCTACTTGAGAAGCCCCTCTTTGATGGCGAGCCGCGTGAGATCGGCAAGTTCCTGAACTTTGAGTTTGTGCATTAGCCGGGCGCGGCGGTCTTCCGCCTTTTTTTCGCTGATGCCCAATCGCTCGGCCGACTGGCGGAGGGTATGTCCTTGGGCGAGCAGGAGGAAAAGATCGGCTTCAGGAGTCGTCAACCTTGCCATCGTTGGGCGTTCGTGGGGGGGATCCAACCGCAATCCGCTCGGCGTTTTCCGCAAGTGTTTCTCGACTTCCGGACAAAATGACTGCCTGCCCGACGCCACGCAGCGCATTGCCGCGACGATTTTCGCAAAGTTCGCATGTTTGGTCCAATAACCTTCGGCTTTCATGGCCACGGCTTCGTGCACGTGGCGGGCGCGAACCGATTCATCGAGCAACAAGAGGCGAACGGCGGGAAATTCGCGACGCATGGATTGGGCGAAGTCGATACCGCGTTGCTTAGCGGATCCTAGACCGAACAGCACCAAATCGGGCCAGAAATGCCGAACCAGCGACCGGGCTTCGGCATAGGCGCCGGTAACCGGAGAGAAATCGCCCTCCATGACCAATAGCCGCAACAGTCCCTCGCGGAATAGTTCGTGGTTGTCGATCACCACTAGGCGAAGTATTTTTCGAGCATCGGTTTTTGCGGACGCCCTTGCCGGGAGATCGCAAGCCCCCCCATCCAACATTTCGTCGGCGGGGAGAGGATTGTCTTCCTCGAACTCGGAATCAGGATTATTCGGAGCGGATTTATCGGAGGTAACCGAAGTTGGATGCATGGCGCGGTCTCGATAATGAGGATGGTCCTTACCCCGTTCGGCGCGAAAATGCCATTTATCTAGCCAATCTATAACCGATCGCAGTGACAACCGGTTGTCACCCCGTCGCCAAGTTGTGGAAAGATTTTGTCCCTGCCAACGAGGGGTTATTGCTCTCGATGGAGGTAACCGTTCACAGGGGACTGTCCCCCTCGTGCCGCGGGAAGGGGACAGGTCCATGTTTTCGGCCTACCGTTTGTCCACAAAATTCGTTTTCCCGCCGAAAAATGGACCAGTCCCCTACCTGGGCGTGAACGCTTACCGATGGCGGTTGACCTATTTCTCCCAGGTCCCAACAATTCCTGGGAGGAAAACATCATGTCTGCAAGCGAAAATCATCCCTTGGATTTGGCCGCGAAAAAATGCAAGGCTTGCGAAGGCGGACTCGAAATAATCGGCCCGCAACAAGCGCGAACGCTCCTGAAAGCCTTAACCGGCTGGCAGTTGGTCGAGGAGGGGCGGCGCATCCAGAAAAAATGGGAGATGAAAGACTTCAAGGCCGTCATGGCATTTTTCAACCGCGTGGCGGAGTTGGCGGAAACCGAAGGACACCATCCCGACTTGCACGTGGAAGGCTACCGCAACGCCCGAATCGAACTCTGGACCCATTCGATCGGCGGGCTTTCAGAGAACGATTTTATTTTGGCGGCGAAGATCGACGGGGTGGTGTGAGGGAAGGTGGAAGGGGGAAGGCGGAAGGCGGAAGGGGGAAAAAGAAATGGATTTTATGTCCCCCGCTCCTTACCCCTTACCCCTGACCGCCGCAAGATGCTCTTCCAAGAAGCCCGGCAGATCGCCGCGTTTGAGGTCTTCGAGAGTGCGGAAGTGGAGTTGAAGCAGATCGTAGTCGGGGCGCTGGCCATCGACTTCGGGATCGATGCCCAGGTTGGTGATTTGTCCCAGGGCGAAACGGCCTTTCGGGCCGGCGAGATGGAGATAGACGGCGTCGAGTTTCTTGGTTTGGACGGCCGCCCAGGTTTCTTTTTGCTCGGGGACGAGGATCGGCACGACCTGTTTGTTCTCCCAGACGATTTTTCCGTCGGGGGCGATTTTTTGCAAGAGTTCGATCAGTTTCGGCAGCACCTTTTCATCCCAATATATTTTTCTGCCGATCGGAAAACCCTTGCGGGAATAGTGCCATTTTTCGCCGAGTTGCTTCCAAGGCTGGAGGATGTCGGATTGGAATTGGACTTTTTGCGCGAAACGCCCGAAGCCGGCGATGGCGGCGTCTAAAAAGGTCCAAAACTCCGGCCTATCGATCTCCCGAAAATCGTGGACGCGCAATTCGATTTCCTGCCAAGGACCGGAAAGATTGCGGCATTTCACTCGCGGCTCGGTGCCGTAGAGCGGGAGGTCGGGCATGTCGTTCAGCGGCTTGAGGTCCAGCTTCCGCACCAGTTCTTCCTGCTTGAAGGTGTTTCGGCCCGTGCGGAACTTCATCTTCAAGAGCCATTCTTCGCCGGTGATGGCGTGGAAGAACCAGCCTTCCGATTTCTTCCGGGCGCGGATTTCGACGATGGTGCGGGTGTTCCAGTCGGTCTCGCCGAAGAGTTCGGGGCGATCCTGGATGCGGTCAATGATCTCGCCCAAGATGCGGCCGTCCCAGCGGCAGGGATTGCCCGTGCGGCCGACGCGATCGACGCAGTGCCACTGCCGGCCGTTGACCTCCCACGGCATTCGGGCGTCCTTGCCGACCTCGGTGACGTCGAGGTCTTGGGGAAGTTCGGACATTTCGGCGGCGAAGTCGAAAACCTTCCGCTCGACGAAGGGACCGGCGGCGAGGATTGGGGCGAGGGCTTCGGCGGTGTGGGAGCGGAGGGCGGAAGGCGGAAGGCGGAAGGGGGAAGGGGGAAATGACGAATGACGAATGACGAATGACGAATTAGCAGTCGCGGCGCTTTCCTCGAACTGTTCGGGTTTCTTCTTCCGCCTTCCGCCTTCCGCCTTCCCCCTTTCGCCTTCCTCTCTCCCACTCGAACCGCGACCACTGGTCGCGGCTTTACAATGCGCGACCACGTCCTCCGGCGTGCCGGCGGCGACGACATAGCCGCCTTCTTCGCCGGCTTCGGGACCGAGGTCGATGATCCAATCGGCGGTTTTGATGACGTCGAGATTATGTTCGATGACCACGACGGTGTTGCCCAGATCGACGAGCCGGTTGAGCACGTCGAGCAGTTTCGCCAGATCGTCGAAGTGCAAACCCGTGGTCGGTTCATCGAGCAAATACAGAGTCTTGCCGGTATCGGGGCGGGAAAGTTCGGCCGCGAGTTTCACGCGCTGGGCCTCGCCGCCGGAAAGCGTGGGGGCGGGCTGGCCGAGCGTGAGGTAATCGAGGCCCACGTCGCAGAGCGTTTTCAGCACGCGGCGGATTTTCGGGATGTTCTCGAACAGTTTGACCGCCTCGCCGCAGGACATGTCGAGCACGTCGGCGATCGAACGGCCGCGATAGGTCGCCGCCAAGGTTTCGGGATTATAGCGCCGACCGCGGCAGGTGTCGCATTCGACCCAAACGTCGGGCAGAAAGTGCATCTCGATCTTCAACTGACCGTTGCCTTCGCACTTTTCGCAACGGCCGCCGGGCACGTTGAAGCTGAACCGCCGCGCCGTGAAACCGCGGAGCTTGGCCTCGGGCAGCGAGGCGTAGAGCGTGCGGATCAGGTCGAAGACACCGGTGAACGTCGCCGGATTCGAGGTCGGCGTTTGGCCGAGCGGCTGCTGATCGACGCGGATCACCTTGTTGATCTGCTCGATGCCGCGGAGGGCGTCGTGTTTGCCGGGGAAAGTTTTCGCGCGGTGCAGCGTGCGGGCGAGCGATTGATAGAGCACGTCTTCGATGAGCGAACTCTTCCCGCTGCCGCTCGTGCCGGTTACGACGGTGAACGTGCCCAAGGGAATCGCGACGTCGATATTTTTGAGATTGTTGTGGCGGGCGCCGACGATTTCGAGCCAACCGCCGGGCGGAAGGGGGAAGGCGGAAGGCGGAAGGCGGAAGGGGGAAGGGGGAGATGACGAATTATCGCGATCGCCGGTTTGTTTGGAACGCTCGTTTTTCTTTTTCCCCCTTCCGCCTTCCGCCTTCCCCCTTCCTTCCGCTCCACTCATCCGCCGATTCAACGGCACGGGGATTGCTTTTTTCCCCGAGAGATACGGTCCAGTGACCGAGCCGCGTTTTTTGGCGACTTGACCGGGAGTGCCGCTCGCGACGATCTCGCCGCCGAAACGGCCCGCGCCCGGGCCGAAATCGAGCAGCGCGTCGGCGTCGGCCACGACTTCGCGGTCGTGCTCGACGACCAAGAGCGTGTTGCCCAGGTCGCGGAGTCTTTTGAGCGCGTCCAACAACCGCCGGTTGTCGCGGGGATGCAGGCCGATGGTCGGCTCGTCGAGCACGTAGAGCACGCCGCACAGCCCGCTGCCGACTTGGGCCGCGAGGCGGATGCGCTGCATTTCGCCGCCGGAAAGCGTGGGAGCGTGCCGGGCGAGCGTGAGATAATCGAGGCCCACATCGACGAGGAATTGCAGCCGATTGATGATTTCCTTATTCACTTCGCCGACGATTTTCCGCTCTTTTGCGGAAAGTTGCCACTGCTGAAAATCGTCGAGGAGTTTTCCCAACGGACGGCGGCAGAGTTCGTCGATGGTTCGGTCGCGCAGCCGGGCGACCGCGGCGTCGTCGCGGAGCCGGCTTCCGCCGCAGACGGAGCACTCGACTTCATCGACCAAATGTTCCAGCTTCGAGCGCAGCGACTGCGAAGCGCGGCTCGCTTCGTCCAAGGCGGGATAGAGACCCTTGTATTGGAATCGAAAAAGTGCGGCCCCCTCGCCCCTTCCTTCTCTCCCCTCTCCCCTCTCCCCTCTCCCCTTCACGTCGAACCACTGCTCGCCGGCGCCTTGCATGATGAGGCGGCGGTGTTTTCCGCCGAGTTCTTCAAAGGGCACGTCGGCGGGGATGCCGGTCGTGCGGCAGAACGCTTCGAGCATCGAGCGGAAGATCGGGCCGTGCGGTTCGGGCCAAAGGCCGACCGCGCCTTGGGCCAGCGTGAGTTTCGGATCGCGCAGCAGCGAGGCCGGATTCGTGCCGGTTTGCACGCCCAAGCCTTCGCAGGCCGGGCACCAACCCAAAGGGCTGTTGAAGGAAAAATGGTGCGGCGAGAGCGGCTCGAAGCTTCGCCCGCAGCGGTCGCACGAGTAATGCTGGCTGTGGATGACCGTTTGCCAATTCGGCTCCGGCACGTCGTCGCGGGGATAGGCGAGATGCACCACGCCCTTGCCCAGCGCGAGGGCGTTTTCGATGCTCTCGGCGATGCGCGAACGGCCGTCGGGGCGAATCGCGAGCCGGTCGATCACCACTTGCACGCCATGCTTGCGGCGGCGGTCGATGTTCGGCGGATTGTCGAGCGGATAGGTTTGCCCATCGATGCGCACGCGGGCGTAGCCCGAAGCGCGCATTTCCTCCCACAGCGTTTCGTAGCGCTCGCCGACGAACACTTCGAGCGGGGCCATGAGGTAGAGCTTCGTGCCCGGGGGATGGTCCATGATCTTGGCGATGATCTCGTCGGCCGATTGCGAACCGATGGGGATATCGCACGCCGGGCAGTACGGTTCGGCAAGCCGCGACATGAGGATGCGGAAATAGTCGTAAATTTCCGTAACCGTGCCCACCGTGCTGCGCGGGGTGTGGCCGCTGTGCGATTGCTCGATGGCGATGGCGGGCGAGAGGCCCTCAATGTGGTCGATCCGCGGCTTTTGCATTTGGCCCACGAACTGCCGGGCGTAGGAGCTTAAGCTCTCGACGTAGCGGCGCTGCCCTTCGGCGTAGATCGTGTCCATCGCCAGGGAGGATTTGCCCGATCCGCTGGGGCCGCAAAGCACCGTGAGCCGATCGCGGGGGATATCGACATCGACCCCTTTCAAATTATGCTGCCGCGCGCCGCGGACCTTGATGAACTTGGCTTCGCCGTCGTTCGTTTTATGCGAGCCGTGGGGTTTATCCCCACGCTTGGAAGCGGAAAATTGCTTAGCGGTTTTATCCGAGGGGATAAACCCCTCGGCTCGCTTTTCCTCTCGCTTTTCCTCTCGGCTCGCCTGGAAGAGCTTTTTGAGCACTTGCCCCGTGTACGATTCCTCACACGCGGCGACTTCTTCCGGCGTGCCGCAAGTAACGATGCGTCCGCCGGCCTCGCCCCCTTCGGGGCCGAGATCGATGATCCAATCGGCGGTTTTGATGACTTCGAGATTATGCTCGACGACCAGCACGGTATTGCCGGCATCGACGAAATCTTGCAACACTTTGAGCAAGAGTTCGATATCGGCGAAATGCAGCCCCGTGGTCGGCTCGTCGAGCAGATAGAGCGTCCGTCCGGTGCTTTTTTTCACCAACTCGCGGGCGAGTTTCACGCGCTGCGCCTCGCCGCCCGAGAGCGTAGGCGACGGCTGGCCGAGTTTCATGTAGTCGAGGCCCACGTCGTGCAGCGTTTGCAGCTTGTGGTGGATGCCGGGGATGTTCTCGAAATGCGCGAGGGCCTCCTGAATATCCATCTCCAGCACCTGCGCGATGCTCTTGCTCTTGAAGCGGATTTGCAGCGTCTCGCGGTTGAAGCGGTGCCCTTCGCACACCGGGCACGTTACCCAAACGTCGGCCAGAAAGTCCATTTCGAGGCGATTCGAGCCGTTCCCCTCGCAGGCTTCGCAGCGGCCGCCCTCGACGTTGAAACTGAACCGGCCGGGCTTGAATCCCTTGGCCTTCGATTCGGCCATCTGCGCGTAAAGATCGCGGATTTCGTCGAAAACCTTGATGTACGTGGCCGGATTGCTTCGCGGCGTGCGGCCGATGGGCGATTGATCGATGGCGATCAGCCGGTCGAGATGCTCCTTGCCGTCGATGCCCGCGTGCGCACCGGGATTGCCGATGCCGGTGTTCAGGTCGCGGTGCAGGGCTTCGACGAGGATGTCGTTGACCAGCGAACTTTTTCCGGAGCCGGAAACGCCGGTAACGCAGACGAACGCGCCGAGGGGGATTTCGACGTCGATATTTTTCAGATTGTTGTGCGTCGCGCCGCGGACCGTGAGCCGATTCTCGCCGATCTGCCGGCGGCGCTCGGGGATTTTGATTTGCCGGCGGCCGGAGAGATACTGGCCCGTGACGCTGCGCTCGGCGGCGATGATCTTATCGGGTGACCCGATGGCGACGATTTCCCCGCCGCGAATGCCGGGGCCGGGGCCGAAATCGACGATTTCGTCGGCCGCCCGCATCGTGTCTTCATCGTGCTCGACGACGATCACGGTGTTGCCCTGATCGCGGAGATTCGCCAGCGTGTCCAGCAGGCGGTCGTTGTCGCGCTGATGCAGTCCAATGGAAGGCTCGTCGAGAATATAGAGTACGCCGACCAGCCCGCAGCCGATCTGGCCGGCCAAACGAATGCGCTGCATTTCGCCGCCGGAGAGCGTGGGGGAGGAGCGGTCGAGCGTGAGATATTCGAGGCCCACGTTCTTGAGGAATTGCAGCCGGCCGCGAATTTCCTTGAGGGCCTCGGCGGCAATGGTTTGGCCGACGGCGTCGAGTTCGAGTTCGCGGAAGAATTCATCGGCCTCGGTAATCGGCAGGGCACAGACTTCGGGGAGGGAAAGCTCGGCTGCAAAGCCGCGACCAGTGGTCGCGGTGCGCTCCAGCTCGGTAAAACCGCGACCACTGGTCGCGGCTTTGCAGGCGGCGCGGGTGGTGAGCGTCACTGCGCATGCCTGCGGGTTGAGCCGGCGGCCGCGGCATTGGGAGCAATCGAGAATCCGCATGTATTTTTCGAGTTGCCTTCGTTGCGGGCGGCTCTTCGTGGTGCGGTATTGCGCGTGCAGTTTGGGAATGATGCCTTCGAATTTGCCGCCCCATTTATAGCCCGATGGGCCGCTCCGCCACGTGAAGGTGATATGCTCATCGCCGGTTCCCCAGAGTAAAGCTTTTTGAAATTTCGGATCGAGTTCCTCCCAGGCGGTTTCGAGGATCGTGCCGGAGGGCAAGCCGTGCTTGTGCTCCAGCGTCTCGGCCACGCCGCGATAGATGTGCCGCCGCCAGCGGCCCATCTCCTTCCACTTGCCGACCAATTCGATGCAGCCTTGCTGAAACGACTTGGTCGGATCGGGGATGAGCTGCTCGGGATCGAAATTGTAAATCTGCCCCAGCCCGCTGCATTCGGGACACATCCCCTGCGGATTATTGAAGGAAAACATTTGCGGGCTGGGCGGCTCGAAGCTCAAGTTGCAATGCGTGCAAGCGTAATGGGCGGAGAGGGAGATGTCGTTTAGCCGCGAGCCAACGGCGAGCGCGTTGTCGGAAGGGGGAAGGCGGAAGGCGGAAGGGGGAGTGAAGTTGTCATCCGCGTTCCGTTCATCGGTTTCCCCCTTCCGCCTTCCGCCTTCCGCCTTCCCTGTCCCCTGTCCCCTGTCCCCTGTCCCCTCCTCGGCGACGATCAAATTCCCCACGCCGATCTTGAGCGCCAACTCGACCGCTTCGGCCAGACGGGGGCGGATGCTCGGACCGGCGGCGAGGCGGTCAACGACTACTTCGATGTTGTGCCGCATTTGGCGGTCCAACCGCAGCTCGTCGTTGAGCCGGACGACGCGGCCATCGACTCGCGCCCGGGCGAAGCCTTGTTTCAGCAAATCGGCGAACAGATCGCGGTATTCCCCCTTTTGACCGCGGATGATCGGCGCCAAAACCATGAATTTTGTCCCGGTGGGCAGCGTGCCGATGCGGTCGAGAATCTGTTCCCGCGTTTGCGCGGTGATCGGCCGAAAGCAATTCGGACAATGGCCTTTGCCCACGCGAGCGTAGAGCACGCGGAGATAATCGTGAATTTCGGTGATCGTACCGACCGTCGAGCGGGGACTTTGGCCGGCGGTTTTTTGCGAGATGGAAATCGACGGACTGAGGCCCGAAATCCGGTCCACGTCGGGTTTGGGCATCTGCCCGAGGAACTGTCGGGCGAAGCTGGAGAGGCTTACCACATACCGCCGTTGCCCTTCGGCGTAGAGCGTGTCGAAGGCCAGCGAGCTTTTGCCCGATCCGCTGACGCCGGTAAAGCATACCAGCCGGTTGCGGGGTAGCGCTAAATTGATATCCCTAAGGTTATGTTCCCGAGCGCCTTCAATAACGATATTCGATGCGGCCATGCCACCGAGTTTTGCCTAAGTAGGTGATCTGGAAAGAAACTACTGATTGTAGAACAGTTGCCCCGGAAAGCCAAGAAGTTTTTTGGGATCTCCCTGGCCGGGATTATTCATAAACCACGTAGATGCGGCATCCTGCCGCATTTTAGGCAAAAGCGGCAAGATGCCGCTTCTACAAATCGCTTTTTTGAATAATGCGGGCTGGATCATCCCTGCCCGGAGTTATGCAGAGAGTTATTGTGCAAGAGCTTCTCAAAATGCCTATATATCGCAGATTAGCAAGCGACATTTGCTCAAATTAGCCATATTGCCCAATCGTCATAACAATTATTATAGGACTTTCAATCAAAGTTAATTCCACAGGCATAATCGGCCGATGCCGTAAAGGAGGAATTTTCGTTACATTCCTCACAAGCAGAAAAGTCGTTAAACCTTGACAATCCTAGTGGGGGATTCGATCATGCCGTTCGGCTACTCGAGAAATTGGTTCGTAGGCTCGCTTTTCATCCTGGCTTTGATCGCAGTGGCCGCAAGGTCCGTGGCCGCCGAGCAGTCGCCTAGCGGAGAAATGCCGCAAACGGCCCCCGTGGAATCCGCGGAGCAAGGCGTTCAGGAAGGCGCTAAGACTGAATCGACGCCTTCCCATCCGACTTCCACCACCGTCGAAGAGGAGGAATGCGGTTCCTTTTGCGGAATGCCGCTGTGCAGCCCTCCGGGACGCTTCTGGCTGCGGGCCGACGCCCTTGTATGGTGGACCAACGGCACGCGCCTGCCGGCGCTGGCGACCTCGAATTCTTCGGGCAATCCCCCCATCCTCGGCCAACCCGGTACGCAAGTCGTCTTCGGCAACGAGACGTATCTGAACGACGGGCGCGGCGGAGTGCGGATGACCCTCGGCGGCTGGCTCGACCGCTGCCACCGCTGGGGCATCGAGGCCGATTGGTTTACCATCGCCGGCCATTCGTTCGATTACACCAATTTCTCCAACGGCAATCCCGCTACGGGACGACCGTTCTTCAATATGCAAACCAATCAAGAGTCCGCGGAAATCGTGGCGCAGGGCACCATTTCGGGATCGGTCAACGTCAACGGCGGCGATTCGTTCGATTCGGCCGGATTTCTCCTGCGCTACAACCTCTGCTGCGGCGGAGGCTGCGGTTCCTGCAGCGGAGAGGGCGACGTCTGCAATCTCGACGATTGCTGCGGCCTGTGCCTGAATTATTGCCGCGCCGATCTCCTCATCGGCTACCGCAACTACCGATACCGGGACGGTTTGACGATCCACGAAAGCCTCGACGACCGTACGCCGGGCTTCGACAGACATTTCGAAATCCAAGACAACTTCCGCACCCGCAACGAGTTCAACGGCGCGGAAATCGGGCTGAACACCGAACTCCGCCGCGGCCGCTGGTCGCTGAACATCCTCACGAAAATGGCCTTAGGCTCGAACCGTCAAATTACGGACATCAACGGATCGACGGCCATTTCGAACATCGACGGATCGGGCACGCCGCTGTTCTTTCCCGTAGGCATCTACGCCGTTAATCCCAATAGCGGCACCTACCAGAAAGACACGTTCGTCATGATCCCCCAGTTGGGCTTGGAACTCGGTTATCAGGTTACTTGCCGCACGCGGGCATACATCGGCTACAACCTGTTGTACTGGGGCAATGTGCTGCGGGCCGGCGACCAAATCGACCAGAACATCGATCCGCGGAATTGGGCGAACGTTCCGCCGCAAACGGCCGCGCAGGCCTTGCCGTTCCCGCAATATCCCGACCGCTGCTCGGCGTTCTGGGCGCAAGGCATCAATCTCGGCCTGGAAGTGCGATTCTAATTGCCTATCCCAAAACCATGTCGGTTGGGGTGGAAGTTATACCGCCACCCCTTGAATCGCCGGATAGCAGGGGTGGCAGTACAACTGCCACCCCAACGAATTGAGGTTTTAGGATAAGTTCTAATAGTCGAAGCTTGCACCGCGGGCTTTAGCCCCTGCCGCGAGTAAATCAACTCCATTTGGCCCTCCGTGAAAACACGGGGGGCTTTGCATTGAAGGTTATTTTCCTGCGCCGCGAAACAAACCCTCGATTTGGGGTGGAAGTATTGCCTTGGTCCGTATTATTCATCGAACGATTTTTTAGTTTAAGTACCTATCCCAAATCCAAATCGGTTGGTGTGGCAGTTGTACTGCCACCCCAACGAATTGTGGTTTTAGGATAAGTTCTAAGGCCGGGGCTTGCCAACGGATTGTCGAATCGTCCTATTGGTACTGCAAAAACTATTTGACAGGTCGTTGGGGATGGCAGTTGTACTGCCATCCCTGGGGCGACAGTGCAACTGTCGCCCCAACGGGAACCTGTCGATTAATACTTGTCGGACCACTATATAACCATCCAACACGCCGCAATTCGGGAGAGACGATTTGAGAGCCATTATCATCGGCGCGGGACGCGGAAGCCGCTTGATGCCCACCACGGCCGATTTCCCGAAGTGTTTCGCCCAGGTCGGCCCGCGGCGGATTCTCGATTGGGCGCTCGAAGCGTTTCGCGCCAATGGCATCGAGGAGATCGCCTTCATCGGCGGGTATCAAATCGACAAGGTGCGCGCGGCCTATCCCGAACTTTCCTTCCGCCACAACGACCGCTGGGAATCGAACAATATCTTGGCCTCGCTGTTTTACGCCGAGGATTTGATGGACGGCCCCTTTGTCTGCTGTTACTCGGACACGCTTTTCCGCCCTTCGGTCGTATTGGGATTGCTCGCTTGCGAAAGCGACATGGCGTTGTCGGTCGATACCGATTGGCTCGGCCGGTACGTCGATCGCACTCAACATCCTTCGGATGACGCCGAGAAAGTTACCGTCGCCAATGGCCGCGTCACCCGCATCCACCGCGATATTGCCGAAGGCGACGCCCACGGCGAATACACGGGCGTTGCCCGCTTCACCGCCGGCGGCGCCGCCCGCTTGCGAGAACACTACCACCGCAACCGCCAACGGTTCGCCGGGAAAGTCTTTAGCGACGGGCGGACCTTCGAGAAGGCGTATCTGATTCAATTATTTCAGAAGATGATCGAGGTGGGCGAGCATTTCGCCCACGTGGACGCGCGGGGCGGCTACATCGAAATCGACACGCAGCAGGATTTCGACTATGCGCGCCGCTGCTGGCCGGCGGGCGACGGTGTCCCGCAGGCGATGGAGACCACCAAACGATGAGCCGATCCCTTCTGTTTCCGACCTCGGTCGTGGGTTCGATTCCGCGCCCCGAATACGTCAAGCAACTGATCGGCGAGGAAGCCGAGCACGCGCCCGAAGAATGCCGCAAATGGATGGATGCGGCGATTCGCTCGGTGGTGGCCATGCAGGAGTGCGCCGGACTCGATATCCTCACCGACGGCGAATGGCGGCGCAAGAGCTACATCGGCGTGATCGCCGAATTGGCCCACGGCTTCCGATTGAGCCGCAATCCGGCCGACGGCCGGCCGTGGACGATCGTGGTCGATCGGCTGGCGCCCAAGCAGCCGGGCTTCATCGCCCGCGAAGTCGAGTTCCTCAAGACCGTCACCGACCGGCGGATCAAGGCGACCCTGCCCGCGCCGGCGCTGTTGGGCGAGCGGATGTGGGACCCCGACCTATCGGCGAAAGCCTATCCCACGCGCGCCGAATTCGTCCGCGATTGCGTGCCCATTCTGCGCAAGGAAGTCGAGCTGCTCCGGTCGGCGGGGGTCTCGGTCGTGCAGATCGACGATCCGCACCTCTGCCTCTTCGTCGATCCGCAAGTCCGCCGGCAATACGACGACGCCGACGCGGCGGCCGATTTCGCGGCGGACATGCTGAACCAAACGGTCGAAGGCGTCGAAGGCATCCGCTTGGCCGTGCATTTATGCCGCCGCGCGGGAGCGCGGGGCCGCGGCGAGGCCGATCATCGCGGCGGCTACGAAGCGATCGTGCCGCAACTCAATCGGCTCAAGGTCGATCATTTGACGATGGAGTTCACCGCGCCCGGCTCCGGCTCGTTGGAAGTCTTCGACGCGCTCGACGAGCGGTTCGAGATCGGCCTGGGCTGCGTCAACTGCCAGCCGGGTCTGGTCGATTCGGTGGACGACATCGTCGGCAGGGTCGAGTTGGCCCTGAAACACCTCGCTCCCGAGCGAATCACGCTCAATCCCGACTGCGGTTTCGCTCCCGGCTCGGCCGCGGTCGTGAGCGCCGACGAAGTCTTCGTCAAGCTCAAGAACGAAGTCGCCGCCGCCCGGCGGCTCCGCGAGAAGTACGGCCGTTAGCCCGGATTTCTCACAATAATTCACCACGGAGGCACGGAGGACACGGAGCAGCAGGATTGATGGGGATTTTTTCGCGATGGAAACGCCGACAGAGTGTGAACGAAATATCTATATTTTCACGTCCGAATAATTCGATTTTTCGTAAGCGTTCACGCCCCGGTCGGGGACTGGTCCATTTTTCGGCGGGAAAACGTATTTTGTGGACAAACGGTAGGCCGAAAACATGGACCTGTCCCCTTCCCGCGGCGCGAGGGGGACAGTCCCATTT
>JADLEL010000011.1 GCA_020846145.1 Pirellulales bacterium
GAGCACCCAAATCAATACATCCGTGTCAAAGAGCATGGCCGCGTCCCCTGCGGATTTGTCGGACATATTGCTCGACGTCTTTCATGTCTTCACGGTCCTTCCACATGCCCACGGCGGGATGCTCGGCAAGGGAAGCGTATTTGCGGGGTGGCGCGTCTTTAGGATAGATCACCCCCTTGACTTTTCCACGATGCGAAATCGTAACCGATTCCTTACGCTCCAAGGCATCGAGCACTTCGCGCATCCGCCGGCGAAGATCGAGAACGGTGGCTTTCATGGTTGTGCTCCTAATGTGTACATTATAAGTGTACACTATAAACGGGAAGCCGTCAAGGGATTCACCGGCATTGCCGAACGATTCACAAGCGGATCGATAATCCACGCCCGGCAGGCTATTCCTTCGGCGTTTATCGCCGCGATTTCACCGCCGCTTTCGCCGCGGCGGGAGCCTTGGCCGATTCGATCCACAGGGCGTCGTTCAAATACGCCCGCGCGTACTCGTAGCACATCATGCCGTCGTCGCGGTCGGATTGCGAGTTGCGGAGGATGAACGCGCCGCCGCCGGGCAGTTTCGGATCGTCCCGATAACCCACCAGCAGCACGCTGTGGCCGTCGTAAACGCCTTCGGGCGGGGCCATCTGCAGCACGCCCTCCTTCCACTGCGCGTCTTTCGGCCAGCGGAAACCGCCGCAGACGGGCCACCCGTCGCGCAGCACCTGCTTGATCTCCCGATATTGCTCCTCGGTGATGCCGGTGCTCGCGTCCCAAGTCTTGATCCAGTGCATGTGGAAGTCGCCGCGCTCGAGTTTTTTCGCATAGGCGCGGGCTTCCGGCGAGGGGCCTTGCTTCCAGTCGTAATGCGGCCGATAGGGCATGTCCTTATCGAGGCAGACGCCGCTTTCCAAAAAGCCCTTCCAAAGATTGGCGAAATTGCCGCCGTCGATGGTCGTGATTAGCGCGATGTTTTTCGCCCAATTCAGATATTCCACGCTCAAGCGGGCGCCTTTGCCCTCGTGCGCCGCCTTGGCGTATTCGAGCGCGCCGACCATCGTGAACACCGAACAAGTTCCCCGCCCGCCTTGCACGCGCGGCGGCAGTCCCCAGTTTTCGAAAATTGGCCTCAGGTCCGCGCCATTCGCGTCGGCCGCTTTCGCGTTGTTAATTTTGGCAGGCGCGGAATCGGCATCGGCGCCGCGCGCGCAATGCGTCAGTCCTAAAATGACGAACGTGCAAAGAAAACCGTTCCACATCATCGGGCGGCGTCGAAAAGTCATCGAGAGAGTCCTTGTTCCAGGAAGTTGTTGCCGGACTTTGTCGGTGCAAAGAATCGCGGCGCGATTCGATCTTTAGACATCATTATGCAATATCGGCGACCAAATGACAACCGTGGTTTCCCGCATCCCCATCTCCAGGCGGTTGAAACTACCCCGGAAATAGATTACAATTCCGCTTAATTACTGGCGGATGGATCATTCGTATTAATTATTTGGCCGATGCAATAATAAACGCCGCGAATCGAGTGAAAACCGTGTCCGATTCCTCTCCCGCCAACCGCCGGCTCGCCTTGACCGAATTCGTGGTGATTTTCGCGCTCTTCGCATTGCAAGGCGCATGGTCCGTGCCCGACGTGAACGAGCCGCATTACCTGGGCAAGGCGGCGCACTATTGGAATCCCCAATGGATTGAAGGCGATTTCTTTCTCGATGCGGCCGATTCGCACCACGTTTTTTACTTCACCTGCGGATGGCTGACCCTCTGGCTCCCCTTGTCGGCGGCGGCATGGACGGGCCGGATCGTTACTTGGCTGCTTTTGGCGTGGTCCTGGCGGCGGCTGAGCATCGCCGTCGTTCCACGACCCGGCTGGTCGATCCTGACCGCCGCGCTTTTCGCGATGCTCAACGAACGCTTGCAGATGGCCGGGGAATGGATCATCGGCGGCTTCGAGGCGAAGGGCATCGCGTACGCGTTCGTACTGTTGGGCTTGGAAGCGCTCGTGAAAAACCGCTGGAATCGCGCCTGGCTGCTGTTCGGCGCAGGATCGGCTTTTCATCCCGTCGTGGGCGGCTGGGCCGTCATCGCGGCGGGTTTGGCATGGCTCTTCCTCGGAAAAAAATGTAATTCCTCGTTCCCACGCTCCGGCGTGGGAACGCAAGTTCCCGACGCTCCAGCGTCGAAAGAAGTGCCTTTGGCAGTTGCATCGGCCGAGCGGCCCCAATTCCTCTCGATGCTCTCCGGCCTCCTCGGCGGCTTCATTCTCTCCCTGCCGGGCTTGATCCCCGCGCTCGCCTTGAATCGATCCATCGACGCGGAGACCATCCGCCGCGCCAACGTCATCTACGTCTTCGAGCGGCTCCGCCACCATCTCGATATCTTTCAATTCAAAATGGAATTCCTCGGCCGATTCGCCGCGATGACTTTCGGGTATCTCGCGTTATGCTGGATAACGAATAAACTTGCGCAAAAAGCACTTCGCCGAGAACCGAGAGAAGACCCAAACGCCGATCGCGATTTTTTTCCAATTCGCATCCTGCAAAGCTTCGTGGCGGGCGCGCTGTCGATCGCGCTCGTCGGCATCCTGATCGATATGACGAGCCTCTACGATCGCGTTTTCGCGGCCGGGTTGTTGAAATTCTATTGGTTCCGGTTGGCCGATATCGCCGTCC